>JBBRLA010000020.1:0-26895 GCA_038231615.1 Polyangia bacterium
AGAGGCCACATGAACACCCTGTACTACGCACCCGGCACCGCCAGCATGGTCGTGCACTGGCTCTTGATCGAGCTCGAAGTCCCCCATGAGCTGCGCCAGCTCGACACCGCAACCGGCGAGCAGAAATCGCCGGATTATCTGAAGCTGAACCCGGCCGGCGTGGTGCCAACGCTGGTGATCGATGGACAGCCGATCTGCGAGGCCGCCGCCATCTCGCTGCACCTGGCCGACCTGTGCGCCCAGGCCAAGCTGGCGCCCCCGCCGGGCACCCCGGATCGAGCGCGCTACTACCAGTGGATGTTTTTCATGGCCAACACCCTCCAGCCGGCTTATCGCGCCTGGTTCTATCCCGACGAGCCCGCGGGAGGCGAGCATGCCGAGGCGGCGAAGGCCCACGCCAGAACGCGCATCGAGGGCGCCTGGGAGCGGGTCGCGGAGCACCTCAGTGCAGGCGGCCCGTATGTGCTGGGGGAACGCATCTCGACCGCCGACTTCATGATGACCATGCTGATGCGCTGGTCGCGCAACATGCCCCGGCCCACGGACACATGGCCGGCGCTGCGGGCCCATGCGCAGCGGATGAAGGCCCGCCCGGGTTTCATGGAACTCTATGCGCGCGAGGGGCTGACCGACTGATCGATTGGTCGATTGACCCTGGGCCGTCGGCGCTAGCGTTTCTACAGCGCAAACCACTCCACCGGGGAAAAACCCCCACTTGCCCGGACCCGGCCTGCCGCCTACGTTTGCGATCACGTCGGGTCCAAAAAGGAGAGGTTCAATGCCAACGCCCTGGTTGCCCCCGTGGCGCATCGCGCTTCTCATCGCCGCCTGGGCGATCCTCCCTGGCTGCAACCACGAGTTATCCGGTGGTGACGAGGATGCTGACAACGAGGTCACAGTCCAGACCGCCGCGGGCCGCTGCGGGGTCGAGCGCTGGGCGGTAAAGACCGGGACCGACCCGGACGTCGGCAAGGTCAACCTGGTGCCGGTAGGCAATACCATCGGCGCGCTTGGCGCACTGCCCGTGCCCACGTCGTTCCCGGCCAGCGGGCGGATCGCCCCCACGGAGCTGGAAACCATCCTCCTGACCAACGTCACCCTGACCCAGTACAAGCTGGAAACCGACAGCGACTATCACCTGGTGGTGGTCGATGGGTCGAAGTCCATGATCGTCGAGATCCCGCTGCCCGGCTGCGTGGGCGCGGGCGGCCCCTTGGGCGCCGGAATCACCGCGGCGCGGGCGGCGTTCGACGCCAAGCTGACCGCGACCCCCAGCTTCCAGACGGCCAACGTGCCGGTGACGGTCACCGGCGTCGCCTTCTTGGACGTGCCCCACGGACAGACCGGCAAGGCGCCCAACGCCATCGAGCTGCACCCGGTGCTGAGCATCTGCTTGGGTAAGGACTGCTCCGCCGGCGGCCCACCGCCTCCTGCCCCGCCCGCTGCTCCCCCCCCGGCCCCGCCACCCCCTGTCCCAGACCTGGGCACCGGCGGCGCTCACATCAAGACGGTGTTCCTGATCCTCATGGAGAACACCAACTGGTCGCAGGTCAAAGGATCCAGCTCCGCGCCTTATATCAATGGCACGCTCTTGCCCATGGCGGCTCACGCGGAACATTATCAGAACCCGCCGGGCAACCACCCCAGCGAGCCAAACTACCTGTGGCTGGAGGCCGGCACCAACTTCGGCATCACCAATGACAACCCCCCAAGCAGCAACCACCAGAGCACCACCGCGCACCTGGTCACCCTGATGAAGAAGGCCGGGGTCACCTGGCGGGCCTACGAGGAAGACGTCCCCGGCACCAACTGCCCCCTGACCAACGTCAACAAGTTCGCCCCCAAGCACCTGCCGATGGTCTTCTTCGACGACGTGACCAACACCAACAGCGCGTCCTCGGCGGAATGTATCGCCCACGTCCGGCCGTACCCGCAGCTCGCGACCGACCTTTTCGGCCACACCACGGCGCAGTACAACTTCATCACCCCCAACCTGTGCAACGACATGCACAACCTGACCGGCTGCGCCAAGTCGGACCACATCCGCAACGGGGACAACTGGCTGGCGACCGAGGTCCCAAAAATCCTGGCATCGGCGGCCTACGCCGACCACGGTGCCCTCTTCATCACCTGGGACGAGAGCGAGGGCGGCGACGTCCCCATCGGGATGATCGTCCTGTCCCCCGACGGCAAGGGCCACGGCTACAGCAACACCATCCCCTACACCCACAGTTCCACGCTGCGGACCCTGCAGGAGATCTTCGGGATCACGCCGCTCTTGGGCGACGCGGCCCACGCCACCGACCTCGCCGACCTGTTCACTTCGTTCCCATAGCCGGGTCAGGGCAAAGACGCGGCACGGCGCTTTTTGGGCGGTGCTGCGCTTTTTGGGCGGCGCTGCGCCGTCTTCCAGGCAAGCGTCAGGGCGTCCGCCAGTTCCTCCTCGGTCAGCGCCGAAAGCGTGCACACGGTCGAGCCCATCCTGCCCCATCCGCCCGAGACTGGCGCGTACGCTTGGGGTGCACGCATGCAGCGAAACTCCTGCTCGTCCAACGAGAAGACCAGGTTGGCGGTCTTGCGGCGCGATCGAAGTGCGGCGCCTCCCGGGTGCATTCAAGGGACAGCGCAATGCGGCGCAGATCATCTCCATGTGCCATCGCGATCGCCGGTCCTTTCGCCAGCGATAACAACACAGGTCGCGTCGGCGGACAAGCCCCGGGCGTCCGGGTTTGAAATCGTGCGGCCCGGGGGTACTCTCTTTTGCATGCCGCATCGCCCTTCGCCGCGCCCGGTCTTTCGCGCTGCCCTGTGCCGGGTGCTGCTTTGGGCCTGCAAGGCGCCGCCGGTCATCGCCGCCATGGCGGTCCTGCTGGTAATCGGGGAACGGACCAAAGGGGCCGCGGAAGACCTGGCAGGTGGCGCGGGACCGGAGATCTCGGTATCCATCGTGGTGGCGCTGGACGGCGGTCAGCCCGTGGTCGACCCGGCCTGGGTGGATGGGCAAATCGCGGAGGCCAACCGGCTTTACGCAAGCATCCCGCTCCGCTTCCGTCGGGTCTCGCTGGCGTCAGCGAGCTGGCTCGCGGCCCATGTGGATACGCGGGAGGATCGGGACCGCGCGTCGGGGCGCCTGGTGCATGGCGCCATTAACCTGCGGGTGGCCGCATCCCTGATGGATGTCGACGAACCGGGTCGGGTGCGCCGCGGCGTCCACTGGCACCTGCGCGCCGATCGCCGCCGCCACTGCATCATCCTGTCCTCCATCGCGGCCCCGCAGGTCCTGGCCCACGAGCTGGGGCACTTTTTCGGGAACGGCCACAGTGAGGTCACCGACAACCTGATGAGCTACTCGCGGGCGAACGGGCCCCTGTTTCTTGATGCCGCGCAGGTGGCTCAGGTGCGGCGCACGCTGAAGTCCTATCTGCATTCGCGCGAACTGGCCCAGCCAGTCGAGCCAAGATGACGACGCACAGCAACCGGGCGGCGTCCGATGGGAAGTGGCAGTTGTGCCCACCAGATTTCTTCGCCAACAGCGGACCTCTTTTTTGGCTTCCATGCCAGTTTATGGGGGTGTGCTTCTGGAGTCGAGCCTCCGACGAGAACCCGAGACGATCGTTATGTTGATTGATCCCCCTGCGAGAGAACACCGACGGGCTCGTCCAGAAGCACACCCCACCCGAGGGTCACCACTCGTAGCTCAACGCCACCCGCAGGTTGGCGCCGGCGGCTACCAGGCTGGCGCGGAAGGCGGAGTCGAGACCGATGCTCGCGCCCAGGCCGCGGTAGATGCGCCCCGCCACGTCGAAGCCGTAGCTGGTGTATTTTACGCAGGCGCCCAGGCCGCTGAACGCCGTCGTGCCCTGGCATACGCTGTCCGGGGCGTCGCGGCTGGCGCTGGTCAGCAGCGGCTCGATGCCGGCGAGCCGCCCCACAAACCAGAAGCGCTCGATGAAGCGCCAGGGAAACTTGACCCCCAGCTCCAGCTTGTAGCTGAAGTCATCGGGAAATCCGCGTCCCGCCGGGTCCGCCCGGCTCGCCGTGCGCACCCAGTAGCCCGCCTCGGCCACAAGGTAGTGTTGCAGGGGCCAGCGCCGAACCCCCCCGAAGGCGTAGCCCAGGGCGGTGCGCACCTCGACGTCGAACTCGCCGTCCCCCGTCGGCAGGCTGCGGGCGACAAAGACCGTGTCGCAGGCTCTGGACACCCCCGCCTGGCACGCGGCCTCGTCCTGTGGGCTGGCCTTGACCTGGGGGTCCCCGGTGGGCAGCCCCACAAAGAGCCCCACGGAGAAGCGTACCGGATGGGTCAAAAGCCCCGACCAGGCGCCCACCCGTAGGTCGCCGGTATAGGTGCTGGCGGCGCGGAAGCCATCGACCGGGTTCTGATTCACCAGGGTGGCGTGGCGCAGCGCCTGATACTCCACCTGCGCGGTCAGCCAGCGGGTGATGATCCCCACTTCGCCATAAAGGGCCACCTGGTGCTGGGTGTAGCTTGACCCAAACTGCTCGATGTGGCCGTCGAGCTGGAAGAAGCTGTGCGAGGCGATGCGCGAGTAGTTCAGGTTGACGTAGGCATGGCCCGCGTCGCGGGTCCAGGCCCCCGCGTGCGCCGCCGCCGGCCACAGAAAAAGGGCCAGCAGCGCCTTGGCAAAGACAAAGGCGGGCCTCACGGCGCCCTCAAGGGGGCGCGGGCGACCTCGATGGCGAAGGGCTTGCACCACACCCAGACGTAGAGGTTTTGGAAATTGGGGCCGAGGCCAACGAGCGAATAGCTTTGCGCCCCGCTGAGTAGGCGCAGCGGGGCGATCTCTAGGTCCTGCTTGGAGTCGATGCTGCTACCCAGGGCCGCCCGGGGGGAGAGGTACACCACGGGGCCGGGCACGCCGGAGACGCGGAAGTCCGCGCCCAGGCGCAGCTCGTAGCTGCCTTCTATCGTGCGGACCACCATCGCGCTGCCCAGGGCCGAATGGCCGCCGCGTCCCTCGAAGGTGCCCAGCGCGACCACCTGCTCCACGGCGGCGGCGAGGTCCACGCCGCTCATGTCTGCGCCGCTCAGGTCCGCGGGCCGGCCCTGGTCGGCGGGCTGGCCCTGGTCCGCGAGCGCGGCCAGGTCGGTGCCGCTACCCAGCCCGGTCCGTTCGTAGGAGAAGTAGGCGTCGCAGCCTGTCGCCAGCGACACTGCGAGAGCGAGGAAGCGCGGAAGTCCCAGCCGCATGACGGACGCCTTCATCAAGAGACAGTACTACAGATGAGAGAAGGGCTGGCCCGGTTAAGGGCTCGCCAAAAAATTAGTTCCCCATTGCCGTCGCTGAATCGAAATCTGGCGATTGGCTCGTTGGCCACACTGCCCTGGAGTGTACTTCTGGAGTCGAGCCTCCGACGGAAGCATCTCTAAGGCTATGTCGAAATCCGCGCCGGTTGAATCGATCCCGTCGAGCGGTCGTCGAGAGAGAAATACTGGCTACCGATGGCGCTGCCAGGTGTTCTCGGGGTAGGCCGGGGGCGCTGCGGTACTTTGGGCCCCAGTGCGGTACTTTGCCGCCTGGTCGGATGGGCAGTGCGGGAGGTTCGATTGGTCGGGCCATCGCCCAGGGGCGGGGTAGGGCCATGCCGTTGACCCTAACCATCCGGGCGCGGTACGACCGGCATGGTCATATCCTGCGCTGGCGTTCAGTGGCCGGCGCTGACGTGATCGATGTCCGGGTTTCGCGGGGTGGCTGGTTTTGGGTTACGCCAGCCATATCCGACACCCGGATAGCCGGCCGGCGGTTTGTCCGAGCTGCGGATGGCATGTGGCTGCATCTGGTCAGTATGGCCAGCGGATGGGGGTTGAGGGCGGTCCCCGCTTAGGCTATTCTCGGGACCAATGAGGGCACTTCTCAATCAAAAGTTCAAGTATGGTGGAGCCTGTCTATTATTTCCTGACTGTCCACCGGAGAACTATGTTGAGATTTACGGAGAGTATTACAGATTTGTGTTCCCATGCGATCCAGAAAAAAGCTTTAGACCTCCTTACGAGTTAGTTCCGAGGCGAGCCCTAGAAGCAACCGCCGACTGCGGTGGTTGGGCACTGTCGATTTATCAAGACGCGGCGAAGGCACGGAAGGCGTACGAATACTTATTTAGAAAATTCAAAGAAAGAATGAACGACACTATAGGAGATCACCTTGCCGTTGTCGCAATAGAACTTTCCGATGGTAAAGCGCAGCCCAAAGCGAGAAAAGATGGGCATATTAACTTCCATGAGTACAGGGATGCTCGTTTAGAAACGAAAATGACGCTTATTGGACCTACCATCGGTCCTGGAGATTATGATCCGCTGCGCGATAGTGAACAACACGACGAATGCAGGAACTAAATGATCGACACGTTGAAACCACTGATGTCTCCAATACCTATCTCTCATTTTCCACATCTGGAAAAGGTTAGAGATTTGATATATTATGATGGTCCATTTTTGTCTGAATATAGAAAAGGAAAGGATACATATTTATATTTTTGGTGCGGTATATTCGAAGAATGCAATCGATGGTTTCTTTTCCGCGTTGATAGAAGAGATTTGATGGAATATCTGTTCAAGCGGACAACACTACTACAGCTAATAAAATACTCTCTCGGTGAATATGTCTACGCGATTGACATCGATTCAGACCTAGAGCACAAGGCCGCATTTCTAATATTCAAAGACGATATACCAGAAATGTATCTCCCACGCGAAAATTCATATTATGATCCAGACTTGTCAGGCGTGGAAGACTTGGATGAATATGTTCTTTTTGTAAATGAAGAATGGGGATTTGAAGAACTCCGTGATGTTCCGAAGGAGTATCTTCGAGCTTATTCATTTACGTATTGGATGGGAAACAACGAAAATAAGATTCAATCACGTCGTCCTTTCGGGTATGATATATCTGGTAAGGGATTCGTAGTGGCTCATGTATTCCACGGATTGATGAAACAAATTCCAGAAGATGAAAGGCCAGAATTGCAGGAAATTCATATTGCTTCTCCCGGTCTAATCAAAATCAAAATGGATAGAGAACAGGGGTGCATCATCGCTGGTGCGGTAGACAGATTCTGCGAACAAGCAGAGAGCCTGGGCGAGCAGGCCAAGGGTCTGGGCAATTGGATTTCGGACAAATCAGAACTCGGACCCCTTGAGGCTATCTCCTTGCTGAAGACAATGGTCTCGCGCATGGGATATTTGAAATGGGAAAAATGGCAAACTCTTATTGATTACATCAATCGCGAAGAAAACGAAAAGAAGACAGATGACCTGAAAAACCTGTTCGGTATATTTCTGTTTTACTATCGAATCATGAAGAAATTGGCGATGTATAAATTGGGCAATAAGATTTCGTTTGCCTAGCCTGGCCCAGCCTAGCATCGCCGTCGCTGTCCCCCCCTCTGTCCCCTCTGTCACCCCCACCTGATACGCTTTCCCTTGCCCGTTATAGCGCCTCAATTCTGAGTCGCTGAGCGAAACGGAGACGACCGGGGCTGATGACCCTGGTCGCTCCTAGCCCACCCGAGTGTAATCAGCACCCTGGCGAGGTGGAGGCACGATGCCACAGAACCTGTTGGCGAGCCATGAAAGCCCCGTTCTCGACGAGCCTATCTTTGTTCTTGGGGGCTGGCTTCAACGCGGTACGGTGAGCTACGACCGGCAAAGGCGCGTTTACGTCTTCACCGGGGAAGACGGCCAGCGCGTCTCTGCCGACACGCTCCCCAAGCTGGCCGAGCTGCTGGCCGAGAAGCGGCCCCCGCGGCAGATCGCCGTCAACCTCAAGCGCAGAGCGCAGGATCCGGTCCATCCACAAGGTTCTCAACGTGGGCGAGTCGGTGACTGAGTTCGTGCGCGTCGCTGTGCTTGGGGAGTGCTGTCGCCGACGAGTCGAGGATCAGGAGTAGGACAGCCCGGCCTTCCCGGCGCGGCGTGGTGCCAGGGAGGCCCTGTTTTCTCCGTGCGATTCCTTGCGATCGCAAGTCAGTGCGGTACTTTGGACCGGGCCAGGGCGGGGAGTGCGGTATTTACCGCAGCACCCAGTTTATGGCGGCAGCAGACCTCTTTTTTGGCTGCCATGCCGGTTTATGGCGGCAGCAGACCTCTTTTTTGGCTGCTATGTCGGTTTATGACGGCAGCGGATCTCTTTTTTGGCAGGGGTATGCTTTTTTTGGCGGCGATTTTGGCCCCGTTGGCCTGCTTCGTCATCGAAATGCACGGATCCGTTCTGCCAACGGCACCCTCCTGCCGTTCCAACGGCACCCTCCTGTCGTTCCAACGGCACCCTCCTGCCGTTTCAACGGCACCCTCCTGCCGTTCCAACGGCACCCTCCTGCCGTTCCAACGGCACCCTCCTGCCATCCCGCGCCACGATCGGGCCATCCGCGCCACGATCGGGCCATCCGCGCCACGATCGGGCCATCCGCGCCACGATCGGGCCATCCGCGCCACGATCGGCCATCCCGCGGCACGAACAGGCCGTTCCGCGCCACGATCGGGCCATCCGTGGGAGGAAGCCGTGTGATACGCTGGTAATTCTTTGGAGTCTCGCCCGCGGATGTCGACTGAAAGCCCCCCAGCCCTGACGGACCTGCTCCATCGCGTGCAGGCCCGCTACCGGTTGGTCCATGTCGACGAGACCCAGAGCGTGCTGCTGCTTTATCTGGAGCGCCTGCTGCGTGCGGCCGGCTGCGACGTGCTGCGCCTCCGGCACCTTCAGTCGATGGTGGAGGTGCTGGCGGCCTCGCGACCGGCCCGGGCCGCGACCTCGCCGGGCACCCCGGCACGCGCGGCGGAGATGATCGTCGCCCTGGAGTACAGTGGCAGCGGCAGCGCCGGGCGGCTCCTGCAAGTGGGCGCGGAGCTTCAGGCCACCGACTTCTGGGAGCTGGGCTGGGACCGGGTGCCGCCGGCCGAGCGCAGCGACCGCGACGATGCCGATCCGGACAAGACGCTGCCCATAAAGGTGCAGCCGCGCATCCTGCGCCGCTCGCTGCGCGAGGCGGTGTATGCCGAGGGACGCGAGGCCTTGCAGCAGGCGCTGCGGAAGTTGCTCGCGGAGTGGGACGCGGCCCCGGAAAGCCGGTGCTACGTGGACCTGCTCTTGCGAGGCGACGATCCCGACCCGCGGCCGGTGGAAGCGGAGGCGGCGCTTTCGCGCTGGTTGGAGGCCTACGCCGTGCCCCGTTCAGCGCCCTCTTCCGGGACGCCAGGTTCGCGCGCCAGCGAGATTGAACGGCCGATCTTCCTTCTGGTGGGCGCACCCGGGGCGGGGAAAACCACCCTGCTGCGTCACTTCGCCGCGGGCCTTTCGCACAAGCACCTGGCCGAGGCGGAAGCCGGGGCCGCGCTGCCAAGGGTGCGGGCGCCAATCCTCTTGACCGTGCCGCAGGAGCTGCGCCGGGCGCCGGGAGACGAGGCCCCCGACCTGGACCGCCTCCTGGATGGCGCGGTGCCGGGACTTTCGGGGAAGATGGTGCGGCTGTGGGCGGAACTGGGCCTGTGCGTCCTTTTGCTCGACGGGCCGCTGCCCCCGGCGACGCTGCAACGCTTGCAACAACCCACTCTGGTCGGCGGCTTTCCGACCAAGGTACTGCTGTGCGCCGGGGCGCGGTACTTCGTGCAGGAGCGCGGCGGCCACCGGGCGACCCATCTCATCATCGAGGCGGCGGTGCGCAGCGGCTGGGACCTGGGCTACCTGGACCCGCTGAACGATGAACGGCTGCAACAGTATCTGCTACTGAAGGTGCCGGACCCGATGGAGCGTTCCGCCGGGCTGGCGCAGCTTGCCCGCAGCGACAACTTGCGGCGGCTGTGCCGGCGCATCGGACTGCTCGCGGCGCTGACCCAGGAACCGGTGCTGCTGGGGGCGGGGGTTGCGCGGGGCGAACCGGCACCGCCGCTTTTGGCGCTGCACCAGGCGTTGCATCCAGGCTGGCTGGAGGGGGTCGGCGGCGATCGTCGCATCGAGCGCACCGCCCGAGAGGCCCTGGCCCGGGTGCTGGCGCGACGCCTGCTGTCGGCGCCGGGCGACTCGGTGCCGTGGTGGGACCTGATCCCAGAGGTGGGCGCGGAACTCTCGGCGGAGCAGGACGGGGCGCGGCTGCTCCTGCACCTTCTGCGGGCGCTGGACGACACCATGTTCATCATCGACAGCGCCCAGCGCAGCGCAGCGCCATCCATCGACAGCGCCCAGCGCAGCACCGCGCCGTTCGTCGACAGCGCCCAACGCAGTGCAGCGCCGTCCATCGACAGCGCGAAAAGCGAGCAGGCGACACCGCGGCTGCGCTTCGCCCTGGCCTCCGCCGCCGACTACTTCATCGGCGAGGACATTGCCAACCGGCTGACGCAGGTGCCGGTCGCGAGGGTGACCGCCTGCCTCCAGCGAGGCCACACCGGCCCGGTACGGGCCATCGCGCTGTCCCCGACCGGACGCCTCTGCGCCACCGGCAGCGACGACCGTACGGTGCGGCTCTGGGAAGCGGGCAGCGGGTTCCTCCTGCGGGTATTGCACGGGCACCACGATCCGGTGACGGCGGTGGCCTTCGTGTCCGCGGCGAGCACCGCGGCTTGTGACGCGCCCCTCGTGGTCTCGACGTCCCTGGACTTCACCGCCCGGGTGTGGGACGCAAGGACCGGCAGGGGGGTCCGCACCCTGGTGGGGCACACCGACGGGATCATTGGGCTGGGACAGGCGCCGGGCCGGGGGCTTTTGGCCACGGCCTCCCTGGATGGCACGGTGCGCATCTGGGAAGTGGGCGGGCGCTGCCACCGGACCCTCCGCCCCAAGGTGGAGCGACTGACCGCAGTCGCCCTGAGCCCAGATGGACTCTTCTGCGCGGTCAGTTCCGAAGGCGGGCTGGTGCATGTCTTTCACTCCCTGTCCGGGCAGCTCCTGACCCTGCTCGGCGGGCACCGCGGCGCGGTCCTCTCCGTCGCCCTCAGCCCCGATGGCAAGCTGGTGGCCTCTGGAGGGCGGGACCTGACCATCCGCCTGACGGAGCTGAAAAGCGGGCGGCTGATCCAGTCCCTCCTGGGGCATGAGGGCGAGGTGACCTCGCTCTCGTTCTCTCCCGACGGGCGCCTCCTGGCCTCGGGAGGCGAGGACCAGACGGTGCGGGTGTTCGCGCTGCCGGCCCCGGGAGAACACACCCCGGCACGGCTTTTACACTGCCAGAAGGAACCGCGCGGCCCGGTGAACAGCGTCGCCTTCGCCGCCCCGGTGCCGGTGCCCCGCCACGGCCCGCCCCGCCCTCATCATCATCATGGCAGCGCCTACACCCTGGCCACGGCCACCCACGAAGCCGGTCGGCTCTGGGACGCCGCCTTCGGGCAGGCACTGCGGGTGCTGGACGGCTCGGCCGCGGGCAGTTCCGCCCCGCTTTCGGAGGCGGCGATCGCGGTGACCGCCCTTTCCGCCAGCCCCGACGGGGAGCTTGTGGCCGCCGGGGGGGGCGACGGCGGCGTGCGCATCTGGGACGTGCAGCGAGGGCGCCTGCTGATGGACCTGCGCGGCCACGAGGGGGCGGTGCTCAGCGCGGCGTTCTCGCCGGACGGGCGCATGCTGGCCACCGGATCGGCGGACCAGTCGGTGCGCCTGTGGGACCGCTACACCGGCGAGGAAATCGACACCTTCGAGGGTCACTACAGCGACGTCGTCACCCTGTCGTTCTCGCCGGACGGATATCTGCTGGCCTCGGGCTCGGACGATCAGACGGTGCGGGTGCGGGAGGTGGCCGGGGGAATGACCGTGCAGACCTTCGCCCACGGCGGGCCGGTCACCCAGGTGGTCTTCGCGCCCGATGGGCGGCACCTGATCTCGGCGGCGGCGGATGGCCGGCTGCGGGTCTTCGCCACGGCGGGCGGGCCCATGGTGCAGGAGATGAGGAAGCACCTCTCGCGGGTGCGGGGGCTGGCCGTGTCCCCCGACGGCAAGCTGCTGGCCTCGGCGGGAGATGACCACCTCTTGCGGGTGTGGGACGCTCGCACCGGGCGCTCGATGCACGCGCTCTTCGGCCATCTGTCGGGGGTCGCCGCGGTGGCCTTCTCGCCGGACGGGCTGGCCGTGGCCAGCGCGGGAGACGACCAGACGGTGCGCCTGTGGGAGGCCCGCAGCGGGCGGGCGCTGATGACCTGGTCGGGCAGCGGCCCGCTTGGTTCGCTGGCCTTCTTGCCCGACGGGCGGCTGGTGACCGGCGGGCAGGACGGGCTTTTCCTTTTACACGGGTCCGAGGGGCGGGTGCTCGGGCAAATGCAGGCGCTGGGCGAGGGCTGGCTGGCCCTGGCGCCGGTGGAAGATCACGATGCTGAGCAGCGGGAACGCCCAAACCCCCGCTGGGCCCTCTTCGCGGCAGAGCCGGAGGCCCCGCCGGGGCTGCGCATGAGCGACGGGTGGATCTCGTACCCCTGCGCCGGCTGGGTGCGCCTGTGCCAGCGCCCGCACCTTGTGGCACAGTCCCTTTCTGGCGGGCCCTGCCTCTCGCTGAAGGAGCTACAGGGAGAGCTGGCCGCAGCGCCGGTCCCCATGCCGGTGCTGGAATCGAGCGGGAGCCGGGCCTCTCCGCTGCCGCAGACCCTCTTCTTCAGCGAGGTGCGCCCGGGCGCCGTGGGGCCGGGGCGGATGGTCACCGCCGACGAGCTGCTCTCCGCCGACACCTCGACCCGGGGCGAGCTGGTCCGCGGCGAGGTGGTGCCGACGTCGCCGACGACCTACGCGCCGGGGCGGGTCTCCGGGCGGCTGCACGCGTATCTGGTGATGCATGTGTTCCCCAGGAACCTGGGCGACCTGCCCAGTTCGGACACCGGCTACCTCTTGCAGCGCGACCCCGACGTGGTGCGGGCGCCGGACGTCAGCTTCGTCTCGCGGGAGCGCGTCCCACAGGGGGGGACCTCGGGGTTTTTCACCGGGGCGCCGGACCTGGCCGCCGAGGTGATCTCGCCGGCCAACGTGTGGGAGGTGGTGGAGCGCAAGGCCCAGGAGTACCTGTCGACGGGATCGCGCCTGGTGTGGGTGGTGGACCCGCAGACCCGGACGGTGCATGTCCATGAATCGCCGGTGCGCGTGCGCATCCTCGGGGAAGCCGATCAGTTGACCGGCGGCTCGGTGCTGCCGGGCTTTACGGTGGCGGTGCGCGATCTCTTTGCCTGAGGCTTTGGGGGCCCTTATTGAGGTTCGCGGTAGCCAAGAGGGCGGCGGCTGGCTATGCTGCGCGCCGCCGTGAACCCCCTCCGCGCCACTGACTTTGATTTCGAGCTGCCGAGCGCCCTCATCGCGCAGGCACCCACCCCCAGAAGGGACGGGTCGCGGCTGATGCTCCTTGGTCGGGACGCCGTCTCCCACCACGGCTTCGGCGAGCTGCCGGCGCTGCTGGTGGAGCACGTCGGCCGGGGGGCGCTGCTGGTGGTCAACGACACCCGGGTCATCCCGGCACGGCTTTTCGGACACAAGATCGGGCCCCAGGCGAAGCCGGGAGCAAAAATCGAACCCAAGCCGGGAGGGAAAATCGAACTCTTGCTCTGCGAGCCGGCACCGGCCCTCGAAAAGCCGGAGGGGAGCGGCTTTTGCGAGGTGTGGCGTTGCCTCTACCGGTCGAACAAGCCGCTGCGGCCGGAGACTGACATCGTCCTCTCCGGCGAAAGGCCGCCGACCTGCACCGTCCTTTCCAATGAGGGAGGCGGCCGGGTGCTGGTACGCTTTTCCGGCGACGAGCCGGGCGGGTTCCTGGGGGCCCTTTCGCGAATCGGCCACGTGCCGCTGCCCCCCTACATCCACCGCGATGGGAACGGCGAAGTCGAAGTCGATCGGGAACGCTACCAGACCCTTTTCGCCAAAACCCCCGGCGCGGTGGCGGCCCCCACCGCGGGGTTGCATTTCACCCCCGAGGTCCTTCAGGCGCTGGATTCCCTGGGCATCGAGCGCGCCAGCGTGACCCTGCACGTGGGGCCCGGGACCTTCGCCCCCCTGAAGACCGAGAATCTCGCCGACCACGTCATGCACGGCGAGCGATATCATGTTTCAGCGCAGACCGCCGCGGCCATCAAAAGGGCCCGCGCCGAAGGACGCAAGGTGATCGCGGTGGGCACCACCGTGGTTCGCACCCTGGAATCGGCGACCCCCCCAGGCGAGTCCACGCCGCAGCCCGGCGCGGGCGAGACGCGGATCT
Organism: Polyangia bacterium; assembly: GCA_038231615.1. GTDB lineage: Bacteria > Myxococcota_A > Polyangia > Palsa-1104 > JAEUJZ01 > JBBRLA01. The sequence goes on from JBBRLA010000020.1 coordinate 14,164, forward strand.
TCCTGTACCCGCCCCACGCCTTCCGCGCGGTGGACGCGCTCCTGACCAACTTCCACCTCCCCCGCTCGACGCTGCTGATGCTGGTGTCGGCGTTCGCCGGCAGGCGACGGGTGCTGGCCGCCTATGAGCAGGCGGTGCAACACGGCTACCGCTTCTTCAGCTATGGAGACGCGATGCTGATCCCCGCGCCCCTTTTAGAGGCCCCTTTGGCCGCTCTACATTGATGGGCCTCTATACGCTGGAAGGGCAATGCGGATCGGCCCGCGCCGGGCGGCTCCATCTGCCACACGGGGAGGTCCCGACCCCCATCTTCATGCCCGTCGGCACCGTCGGCACCGTCAAGGCAATGAGCGTGAACGAACTCATCGGCCTGGGCGCGCGCATCATCCTGGGGAACACCTACCACCTGTGGCTGCGCCCGGGTCTCGACGTGATCCGCGACCACGGCGATCTGCATCGCTTCATGGGCTGGCCCGCCCCCCTGCTCACCGACTCCGGCGGCTATCAGGTCTTCAGCCTGCGGGGGATCAGCAAGATCACCGACGCGGGAGTAGCGTTCCGCTCACACATCGACGGCGCCAAAAGGGAGCTTTCCCCCGAGCGATCGATGGAGATCCAGGCGGTGCTGGGGAGCGACATCGCCATGGCCTTCGATCACTGCCCGCCGGGGCTGGCCGAGCGATCGGTGCTGATGGAGGCCATGGCCCGGACCACCGCCTGGGCCGAGCGCTGCCTGTCCTGCCCGGCCCCGGAACTGACGCGAGAAGGTCACCCGATCGGACGGCAGCAGCGTTTCGGCATTGTGCAAGGGGGCACGCACCTGGACCTGCGGCGACAGCACATGGAGCAGATCTGCGCCCTGCCCTTCGACGGGTTCGCCCTGGGCGGGTTCTCGGTAGGCGAGCCCATCCCGGTGATGTACGAGCTTTTGCGGGTGGTGGCACCGGAACTGCCGGCGGATCGGCCGCGCTACCTGATGGGCGTCGGTACGCCCCGGGACCTCCTGTTCGGCATCGCCGCGGGCATCGACATGTTCGACTGCGTCATGCCGACGAGGAACGCCAGAAACGGGCAGCTCTTCACCTCGCGGGGGAAGGTGGTGATCGGCAACGCCCGCCACACCCGCGACACCGGCTCGCTGGACCCCGCCTGCCCCTGCGAGACCTGCACCCGGCACAGCGTGTCCTATCTCCGCCACCTGTACCGCAGCAAGGAGATTCTCTATTCCCGGCTGGCCACGCTGCACAACCTGACCTATTACCTGGGCCTGGTCACCCGGGCCCGGCAGGCGATCCTGGAAGATCGCTACCCGACATTCATGGCCGAGCAGCTCCTGACCTGGCCCGCCTGACCCCGGGATGGCGGCGCTCAGGCCGCCCGGGTGACCAGGCGATCCACGGCGTGGATCGGGGCGTCGTCGCCCTTCATCAGATCGGCGATGGCCGAGTAGACCAGGCGCTGTTTCTCCAGCACCGACTTTCCGACGAAGGCCGCCGCGGTCACCTCGATAGTGAAGTGGCCGCCGCCACCGTTTACTTCGGCATGTGCGCCGGGGATGGCTTGCTCGATGACCTCGCGGACGTGCTGGGTGATGGAGGCACCGGTGTATCGGGATGGGTGTTCGCTCATCCGCGGGATTCTAGCCCATCCCGCGGGACAATCCCACGCATCCCGACGTGATTTTACTCTCCGCGCACTTGCCCGTTCCATGGACCGGGCCGCGCAGATCCTGCACGCCAGGCGCGACTGGGCGTCGCAAGTGCATAGAAATAGCAAAGATGCATCGAAATCCATGGTCACAAATGGATTTGATTGCTGTAAGGTGTTTTGAGTAGAACGGATTTTGAGTAGAACGCATAAGGAGCACGCAATCATGCCTCGCCGGAAACAGACCAACCCCGACAACATACAGACCGCGATCCAGCAGAGCCTGAGCCGGGCCGCGCATGCCTTCGCTCATGAGATCCTGGCCATCCTCAGCGCCACTGCCCTCTCCGACCTAGCGGTGCTGTCCGGGAGGCGCATCCCCGGTGTCACGGATGGATCATCGCGGGGCCGCGAGGCCCTGGCCGAGGACAACGACATCCAGAGCGGCGCGATGGCCCTGAAGAAGCAGCCCTCCCCCAGGACCAGCGCCGTGCGTCGACAGGCGGGGACCAAGCCCGTGCAATGCCCGGTCGATGGATGCGAGAGCCCGGGCATCCGGTCCAAGATGAATTTCTGTCACCACCACGCCGGCCAGCTCTCGCGGACCGAGATGACCAAGATGCGCCAGGCGCAGCGGGCGGCCCACCTGACGGAGGTCAAGGCAGGCAAGGCCCGTGGCGAGGACGCTCCTCAGACCAGGGCCGCCGCCAAGGCCATGGCGTCCAAGAAGAAGCCCGGCCCCAAGATGAAGCCCGGCCCCAAGATGAAGCCCGGCCCCAAGATGAAGCCCGGCCCCAAGATGAAGCCCGGCCCCAAGATGAAGCCCGGCCCCAAGAAGGGCAGCAAGCGGAACTGACCCGTACCGTTCGCGCCGAGCCGCAGTTCCCTACAGGTCCGCGTGTGCGGATCTGAGGGGGCCCATGTGCTTCCCCTCAGCACCCCTGTTGGCTCGCGAATGTGAGTCAACGGGGAGCCGCCGGTCGGTCACTCGCAGAGGCCGACCCCGGAGACGCCGGTGCGAAAGGTGTCCTGGCAGGTGCCGGCCTTACAGGCGGGAGCGCCGCCACGGACGCAAAGGGGATGGCAGCGGCCGTCACCGCCGGGGTAAAGGTCGCACTCGGAACCCTCGCGGCAATCGTTGAACAGCTTGCAGGCATTGCCATCCTTGACGGAGGGCAACTGGTCGGGCAGGCAGATGAGGCCGCGCCACTTGTCGACGGTCTTGTTGAGCTTCAAATCGACGGTGCTGTCGACGAAGGCGCAGTGACGGGTAACGCCCCCCATGGGGTCGGCCTTGCAACTGCCGATGGCGATCTTGCAGATCGGGGAGCAGTGGCCTTTGTCCTCGTAGGCGTCGCGGAGGCAGCCGCCGGGGATCTTGGGCACGTTGGGGTCGGGGTCTGCCAGGGCCTGGCAGGTCCCGTCGCCCTGGGTCGGGTCGCAGTCAAAGTTGTTGTCGGGGAAGCACACGTCGGCGTCGATCTGGCAGATGTAGCCGGGGTGGCGGCAGGTGGCCTTGTCGTGGCACTTGCGGAAGCAGAAGGCGCCGATCTGGCCGAAGTCGATGCACGATCCCTGGGACCCGCAATCGGTGTCGACCTGGCAGAAGGAGGAGCAATAGCCGTCCTTTGCGGGGAGAAAAAAGACGCTGTTGAAAAGATATTCGCGGAAGCAGGTGGGCTTGCCGCTGCTGGCGGTGCAGTCGGTGTCCATCTTGCAAGCGGCCCCCAGGTTGCTGGTAAGGGCGGTGGATGACATGTCGGTCATGTCGGAACCACCGGTGACGGACAGGTCCTGCAGGCCGGCATCGGTGAAGGACTGCGGGGAGTCGCAGGCGCCAAAGAGAAGCAGGGCCACTGCACCGAGGGCCAGGAAGGCGGGGGAAGCGGTAGGTCTCATTTCAGTATTGTATGATTTTTTACAAAATAATTACAGGTAGAATAAAGCCAGGGATGGCGACAGGTTGGTGTCGGAGTGATCCCCTGCCTCAACTTGAAGGGTCGCCGATGAGGCGTTCGATGATGCTCAGCAGGGGTCTCCAGCTTGAAGGCTTTACCAGAAAGGGATGATCGCGAAACTCGGGCTCACCTGGCTGGCCAGGATGGCTGCGGCTGTTTTTCGCGTTCTTCCGTCAACCGGACCTTCCTCTCATGTGCATCGCAATCTGGAACAGACGCGCCAACGCTGTACAAGAGGTAGCGGGTGAACGCAAGATCCGACTCAACCCGAGTTCACGCATCGACCTGGCTGGCGGAGCCAAACGAATCAGTTGCAGGTGGCGCCTTCTTCGGTGCAATTCTTGTAGGGGCAGCGGCAGAAAAGGGACGTCCCGTTGGAGAACACGGTGATCCAGCCCTGCTTGGCGCAGTCGGCCAGGTTGCAACTGGTGGTACTGCGGGAACCGTCGGGAAGGGTGGTGGTCCAGCCGTTCTTCCAGCAATCGGAGAGGGTGCAGACGCTGGATGTCTGCGCGCCTTCGGCGGGGGTCACGGTAAAGCCCTCCTTGAGGCAGTCATCGGAGCTGCAAGCAACGCGGCTTGTTGACCCGTCGGGCAAGGTCGAGGTCCAGCCCTTCTTGCGGCAGTCGTCGCCGGTGCAACGGACCTGCACGGCGCCGCCGCCGATCGCGGCGCTCCAGCCCATCTTGAGGCAGTTCCGGCCCTGGCATCGCCCGGCGGCGGGAGTGCCCGCGGCGTAGGCCGCGAGAAAAAGCTGGCGCCGGTGCTCCTTCTCGGTGAGCTTGGTCTTGACGAAGGGCGTTGTCGGGGGGGCGGCGGGAGGCGGCAGCGTCACCACGGGCGGCGTCGGCGTCGGCGTCGGCGTTACCAAGGGCGCGACCGGAGACACCGGCGCCACGGCGGTGGGAACGGTCGAAGTCTTCGCATCGGTGGAAGTCACCGCCGAAGAAGTCGCCCCCTGCCCCGCCGCGCCCCCGGTCTTCGCGGTCCCTGCCGCCGCCTGCCGGGCCGCCGCCTGGGCCTCCCTGCGCTTCGCTTCCTCCAGCAGCTTCGTCTCTCGCTCCCGCGCCTCCTTCTCGCGGATCGCCGGGCACGCATCCGCCGTCAGCGTCACCGGCGCCCGCGCCGTCACCTTCTGGTCCTCCTTTACCGTGCGCCGCACCAGCATCCCCCGCCCATCCCAGCAATAGCTCAACACCTTCTTGTCGCTCTCGTAGAGCCAGCATCGTTCCCCATGCCTCCCCTTCTCCTGCCGGGTCGGCGCCCCTTCCTGCTCCAGCAGGTCCCCCTGCTCGCTGCCCTTCACCCCGAGCTTCTTCTTCAGTGACCCGAGGATCCGCGGCCATACCGACTCCCGCCATTTTTTCTGCGCCCCGTCGCGCATCTCCGAAAGTTTTACCAGAAAGGCCGTCTCGTCCAGCACCCCGTCCTGCGTCGTCCGGTACGAAAGCCTCGGCCGCCAGACCCCCGAGGACCGGTCCCGCCCGATGCGATCCAGCGCGTCCCCGGCGATCTTGCCGGCACGGCGCAGCGACTCCCCCGCCGGCTCCAGCGATTTTCGCTTCAGGTCCGCCTCGGCCAGATCCACAAGCTCCCGCGTCTGGTCATAGGCCAGCACCGCGTAGAAGGTGCAGTCGCGCGGCTCGTCGTTCTGCGCCTGCCGCCGCTGCAGTTCCTCCCGGGCCTGGTCCACCGGAACGTTGTCTGGATTGCGTCGGTCCTTCTCGAACTCCCGGTTCACGAAGGAGCAGGCCGACCCGGACAGGCTGCCCAGAACGCCCACGCACACGATCCAGTACGAGAACCGACACCCAGTCATGGATTTCCGCAAATGTGACATGGCAGCCGATGATTCTCGCCCGGCCCCGCCCGGCCGGCGAGGAAATGATCAGCCTTTTTTCGCTCCCTCGCCGTCTATTTTCGTCGCTGGCGTCGGCACCTGTGTCTCGGGCGTCAGTGCCGGCACCCGCCCCTCGCCGCCCTGCCGCCGGGTCGCCGCCCGCCACTGCGCCAGCCGCTCCCCGATCTCCGCCTCATACCCCGAAGCCGATGGCTCGTAGAAGGTGGCGCCGCACAGTTCGTCCGGCACGTACCGCTGGTACACGTAGTTGCCGCTGAAGTTGTGGGGATACTTGTACCCCGCCCCATACCCCAGGTCCTTCCCGGTCTTGCTGGAGGCATTGCGCAGGTGCAAAGGCACCGGCAGGGCGCCCCGTTCGGTCACCGCCTTGCGCGCCGCGGCGTAGGTGGTCAGCGCGGTGTTGGTCTTGGGCGCCGTCGACAGGTAAAGGCACGCCTCGGTCATCGGCAGTACCCCCTCGGGCAGGCCGATGAAGCGGAAGGCCTCCACCGCGGCCATCGCCACCTGCAGCGCTCGCGGGTCCGCGCAACCCACGTCCTCGGCGGCGAAGATTACCATGCGGCGCAGGATGAAGAGCGGGTCCTCGCCCGATTCCAGCATGCGCACCATCCAGTACACCGCCGCGTCCGCGTCCGACCCGCGCATCGACTTGATGAAGGCCGAGATGACCCCGTAGTGCTCCTCTCCGCTCTTGTCATAAAGCAGCATCTTCTGCTGCAGCGCCTGCTCCACCGCCGCCGTGTCCAGGTGCCGCGTCCCCTCCGCGTCCGCCTCGGCCACCGCCGCCGCCGCCTCCAGCGCCGAGAGGGCCCGCCGGGCGTCCCCGCCAGCCTCGCGCACCAGGAGCTGCCGCACTTCCTCCGGCACATCGAGCTGCTCGCGTCCGAGCCCCCGCTCCCGGTCGCCGATCGCCCGATCGATGAGCGCCCGCAGGTCAGCCTCCGAAAGCGCCTCCAGCCGCAACACCCGCGAGCGTGAGAGCAGCGCCGCGTTGATCTCGAAGGACGGGTTCTCCGTGGTGGCGCCGATGAGGGTGATGGTACCCGCCTCGACGTGGGGCAGAAGGCCGTCCTGCTGCGCCTTGTTGAATCGATGGATCTCGTCGATGAAGAGCACCGTGCGCTGGTGGTATTGTTCCAGGGCCTGCCGGGCCTCGTCGATCTCTTGGCGCAGCTCCTTCACCCCGGCCTGCACCGCCGAGAGGTTGCGAAAGCGAGCGCCCAGCCCCTCGGCCAGAAGCCGCGCCAGGGTGGTCTTGCCGGTCCCCGGGGGCCCCCACAGGATCAGCGAGGGCAGCGTGCCCGGCCTGCCGGTGGTCTCCGACTTCCCCTGAAGCAGGCGGGAAAGCAGCTTCCCCGGGGAAAGCAGATGGGACTGCCCGACGAACTCGGCGAGAACGTGCGGGCGCATGCGCTCGGCCAAAGGCTGTCCGATACGTTCCTTCTGCGCCTGATGTTGAAAGAGGTTCACGGCGGCAAGGTAGCATATTGGGCCCTGAGGGATCGAAGCGTCAGTGGGGCATGCCAACCCCAGCAAAACTCCGTCAAGATGACAAGAAGCGCAACGCAAGGGGCCCGGCTTTGATGGCCCGGCCGTCTGTCTATGCTGGCCCGGCCTGGTCAAGGATGTTGGCCCGCCTCCTGCATTGGTAATCATTTCAGTGCCTGGCGACCCCAGAGACTCCGGTCCCGAAATCGCCTACCCCTCCATGGCGCCGCCCCCCGATCCCTACATCGGTTCGGTGCTGGGAGGGCGCTATCGCGTGCTGCGCCTGCTGGGACAGGGCGGCATGGGCACCGTCTACCTGGCACAGCACATCGTCATCGAGCGCCTGGTGGCGATCAAGATCCTCGACGAACGGCTGGCACGGCGGGGAGAAATCCTGCGGCGCTTCCTGCAAGAGGCCCGCGCCGCGGCGCGCATCGACCACGCCAACGTGGTCGAGGTCCACGACTTCGGTGAAACGGACACCTCGGCCTACTTCGTCATGGAGTACCTGCCGGGACAGGATCTGTCCCATCTGGTACACCAGCCGGGGGGCGTGCCCCTTTCACGGCTGCGCAGGATCCTCAATCAGATCGGCCGGGCGCTGCAGGCGGCGCACGAGAAGGGCATCGTCCACCGGGACCTGAAGCCGGAGAACATCATCCTCACCTACAAGGAGGACGGAGAAGGGGAGGCTGACTTCGTCAAGCTGCTGGATTTCGGCATCGCCAGGATCATCGACGAGGGGCCCAACCGGGAGCGGGTCACCGAGGCCGGCACGGTCATCGGCACGCCGGAGTACATGTCCCCCGAGCAGGTCCGCGGCGAGGTCCCGGATCACCGGGCGGACATCTACGCCCTGGGCTGCTTGCTCTACGAGATGCTCACCGGGCAGCCGCCCTTCCTGGGCGAGTCCTTCATGGCGGTCGCCGGCAAGCAGATGTTCGAGTCAGCCCAGCCGCCAAGCCGCCGCCGGAGCGGCTGGATGCCCCAGGATCTGGAAGCCGCCTGCCTGCGCGCCCTGGAAAAAGACCCGGCAAAACGCTTCCAGTCGATGGATGAGATGCTGGCGGCGCTGGCCCCGCCCGATCAGCAAGACGTGGAGCAAGACGACGCGCACGACCTGCCGTCCTCGCCCACCGTGGTCAGCCAGCCCCCGCACCGGGTGCTGGCGGCGGAGGTGTCGCTCCCCCCGCGGCAGGCGGAGTCGTTTTTCCCTCCGCGGCAGGCCGAAGCCCTTTCTCCTGTGCGGCAGGAGATCGGCATGCTGCCTCCCATCACCCCGGAGCCCCGCGACGTCTCAGGACGCTTTTCCGGGGCCCCTGCCCTGCCCCTCGCGGTATCGGGTCCAGTGGCATGGCCTCCGGCCCTCAAGGCCGCCGCCATCACCGCCGCCGTCGCGGTGGCCTTCGCCGCAGTTATGATGATGATGATCGGGACCTCCGGCATGGACCCGGGCACGCCGGCCCCACCCTTACCCTCCTCGCCGGCTCCCGGGGCGCTGGTGCTCACCTCGTCACTTGCCGGGGTTGGAATGCCCGCGCTCAACAAGGGGCTTCCCCCGGCGCGGCTGCGGATTGCCCGGGCCACGGCCGGGGCCGCGGTGCTTCTGGATGACCACGAAATCCTGGGCACAACCCCGCTCGATGTCGAGATCCCCCTGGGGCGACAGACGTCCCGGGTGGCCCAGATCACCGTGCGCAAGGCGGGGTGCAAGCCCTACCAGATCACCGTGGCGCTCCTGCCCGGCGCCACCACCGAGCGCGACGCGATGCTGCACTGCAAGGGGACGAAGACCTCGGAAGACCTGCGCAACCCCTTCTCGAAGCAGAAATAAATCAGGCGGCGTGTCGCGAGCCCGGCGGGGCCTTCTTCACGATCATCATCTGCGTGCCGAAGGCGCAGAGGTGCCCGTCTTCGTCCCACAACTCCACGTCCGCGGTGGCGAAGCCGGCGCCGACATGGCGGCAGGTGCTGTGGGCGCAGAGCCACTCGCCGCGGGAATCCGCCAAAAAGTGGACCGTCAGGTCCAGGCTCGGCGCGAAGAAGCGCGGCGCCCCCGGCCCCAGCCCCGCCCGCAGGGCCGGCGGCATGGTGTCGGCGATTGGCGGCAGGCAAAGCGGGTCCACCCGGCCATCGGGCAAACGCTGCGCCACCCGGTAGCGATACCAGCACGCGCCCCTGGGTCCGACTACCTCCGGGCCCAGCGCATCGCGCATCTCGTACTGCCGCAAGAACGCCGGCATCGGTCGCGCCGGGTCATAGTAAATCGGCCGGGCCGCCTGAGGGCGCGAGATGTCCCCGGAAAGCGACACGAACGTCCCTTCCGGCCCGGCGAGCTTTTTACCGAAGGTGGCGCTCACCTCAAGGCCGGGGCCGGGGAGCTTGCTCGACGAGAGCGCCGCCCGAAGCTGGGCCGCCACGTTGCCTTGGCGCAGCACCTCGACGCGGACCTCCAGCGGCCCGTCCGGCACCGGTGAGCAGAAGAGCGCAGTGGCGGAGATCGGCCGCAGCTCCGGCACCTCGGCCTGCATCGCCCGCAATGCCACCGTCATCAGCACGCCCCCGGACGGCGTGAAGTAGTTCCAGTTCGCGGGCAGTTCGGCCGTGTACCAGCCAGGCGCCGAGGCCAGACGAAGTACGGCAGTGTCCTTGGCCAGGTCCGCGGGCTCCATGGCCGATGGATATAGCATGATTGTCGCGGCTCCAGATCGCCGTGCCATGCCGGCTGCGCCCCCATCTAATATCGGGGAAATTTGTTTGTTTCTTGAAATACATATTTAACTTAAAATAAACAACATCATAGGAGATATGCCGGGCAGGCTCAGGGCTGGGCCATCGATCGCGGAAAGACCCCATCTACTCACATGTACTATCGCAGCCATGCGACCCGGAAAGCGCTCCAAATCTACTTCTGCGGCGCACCCTTAGAGAATTCATTTGACCCGCATCAACGAAACAAAGTAACGTTAGTCAACCTACACCTCTTTGGAGGGGTCATGCGTATGAATCATGGGTTGCGTAACATTAGCTTTGCTTTCCTTCTAACCCCCGTGCTGTTCAGCGGCTGCGGGAACAGCGGCACGGGACCGGACCCGGGCACCACCGCGCTGGTACTTCCGGACTGCTCTGACGGGCAGCTCCTGGGCACCGACGCCAGCGGGAGCCTGGTGTGCAAGAATGCTCCTCAGGGGAGCTTCGCGCCGACGTCCTGTAACGCCAACCAGGCGTTGAACAGCGTCGACGGCATTGCCACCGTCTGCGTGGACCTGGGCACCGGTACCAACAACACGGGCACACACGACAAGATCACCACTCTGAGCACCTCGGTCGACGATCAGACCACCCGCGCGATGAACATCGCCAAGGGCGGCGGTCCGGGCGCGGTCTTCGTCGGGCCCACCGACGTGCAGCCGAGCGCCCAGATCAAGCGCACCGGATCCGAGACGGGCCTGCACGCGGCCAACGATCTGTGCGGCGACAAGTATGCCGGCTCCCACATGTGCACCGTCTGGGAAATGTACAACTCGGTGGTCGCGGGCCAGTTCAAGATGGCCGACGTCAGCGCCACCAAGCGCTACTGGATCCTGTTCCCCTCGTGGAACTCCCCGATCGGCACCCCGCACGGCCCCGGACAGGGCTATGCCGACAACTGCGGCAGCATGAGCTACCCGACCCACGACAAGGCATGGACCGGCATCCAGGTCGCCTGGGAATTGCTGGAGACCGGCTCGGCCGGCTTCAGCTTCTACGGTGGCGATCTCGCCAAGTGCAGCGATGCCACCCGGGCCATCGCGTGTTGCAAGTAACAAAGGGGCACGACCATGCGTAAAAGTAAGTTTGCATATGCGCTCGCTCTTGCCCCGCTGCTGCTCGGCGCGGGCGGTGAGAGGGCCAACAGCCTGACCCAGGCGGACTTCCCGATCTGCACGGGCCAGAACACCTACCTCGCGTTCCAGCAGAAGAAACTGGTCTGCCTGCCGATCAACAGCTCGACCTCGACGGCACCGCTGCCGACCTGCACCGGCAAGCTGCTGACCAACACGGCGGGCGGCGAGTTGTCCAACCTGGGATGCATCGCCCCGGGCACGGGGTCCGTGTCGGACGCCGATGTCGCCCTGGTAACCGCCATCCATGACAAGCTGACCAAGCTTGGCACGATTGTCGACGGCATCAAGGCCAACCCGGGTTCGGCGGCGCCGGTCTTTGTCGGGGTCACCGACGTGCAGCCGAACGCCCAGATCAAGCGCACCGGTTCGGAGACCGGCCTGCACGCCGTCACCGACCTGTGCAACGACAAGTACGCTGGCTCCCACATGTGCACGGCCTACGAGCTGTACAACAGCGTGGCCGCCGGCGGCTTCAAGATGGCCGACGCGACCAACAAGAAGCTCAACAAGGCATGGATCTGGATGCCCACGTGGCACGAGTTCATCGGCACGGCGAACGGCACCGGCAAGGGCTATGCGGACAACTGCGGCAGCATGAGCTATCCGACCCACGACAAGGCGTGGACCGGGGTGCAGGCGTCGTGGGAACTGCTGGAGACCGGCTCGGCCGGCTTCAGTTTCTACCACGGTGACCTGGCCAAGTGCAGCGCGACAACAAGCCCCATTGCCTGCTGCAAATAGCTGGCTAATGAACGTTTTGGAGGATTTATGCGTAAGAACAACGCTTCTCGTATGATTAAATCGATCGTCCTCATGGCGCCTCTCCTTGCGGCGGTGGCCTGCGACAGCAGCGGCACCAGCGGCGGCGGAAACGGCCTGACCATCCCGACCTGCCAGAACGGGGAGGCCCTGACCACCGATTCCAGCGGCGCGCTCCAGTGCAAGGCGCTGCCGGCGGGACAGGTCGTCGTCCCGACCTGCGATGCGACGACCCAGGCGCTGACCAGCGATGGCACCACCCTGTCGTGTGCCGTCCGCAATGTCGGCGGGGCCGACGCCACCGCGGTCAACACCACCCTCGATCAGTACAACAACCAGCTCATCACCTACAAGGGGATGCTGGACAACGCGCCGCACGGGGCGGCCCCGGTCTTCGTCGGCGCCACCGATGTGCAGCCCAGCGCCCAGATCAAGCGCACTGGATCGGAGACCGGCCTGAACGCCGCCAACGGCCTGTGCAGCGACAAGTACGCCGGCTCGCACATGTGCAACGTCACCGAGATGTACAACTCGGTGAACGCGGGCCAGTTCAAGATGGCCGACGTCAGCGCCACCAAGCGCTACTGGATCCTGTTCCCGGCGCTGAACGAGCCGATCGGCACCCCGCACGGCCCCAGCGCGGGCTATGCCGACAACTGCGGCAGCATGAGCTATCCGACCCACGACAAAGCGTGGACCGGCATCCAGGTCGCCTGGGAATTGCTGGAGACCGGCTCGGCCGGCTTCAGCTTCTACGGCGGAGATCTGGCCAAGTGCAGCGACAGCACCAGGGCCCTCGCCTGCTGCAAGTAGCGAAGGGGCACGACCATGCGTAAACGTAACTTCGCTTATGCGCTGGCTCTTTCCCCGCTGCTGCTGGGTGCCGGAGGCCAGAAGGTCTCCGGCTTGACGGTTGACCGGTTCCCGCAGTGCGGCGATGGGCAGTATTTGCAGTATCGCGGCGGGGCCATCACGTGCGTGGCCATCACCGGCGGCAACACCTTGTTGCCGCACTGTTCGGGGCTGCTCTTGACCAACCAGAAGACCGGTGTCGGCACCGGGCGGGGGGGCATCAACCACGGCAAGGGGGCGGTCTCCGACCCGGATGTCCTGGCGGGCATGAAAATTAAAG
>JBBRLA010000021.1:0-26891 GCA_038231615.1 Polyangia bacterium
AACTCCCTGACATCATGAGACGCCCTCCCGCCACCCGATGCTCGCTTGTGGTGGGTCCCCAGATCGGCTGCGTCGCCTGGATCGTCTTCTGGGTCGCCTGCCTGGCCGGGCCCTTTACCGCACAGGCGCAGGAGGCCCCCATCGCCCCGCCGACGACGGACAAGGCCGTGGCCGTGGACGCCCCCCCCGAGAAGCCCACCGTGATCCGCTCGGTGCGCATTGAGGGCAAGCTCCTGCCGGCGGACGGCGCCGATCGCCTGCAGCGGTTTTTAGACATCAAGCCCGGCGATCCGTGGGGCGAGCAGCTCCAGAGCCGGGTCATTCACGACCTGGAGACCCTGAGCTACGTCCCCAAGGACGCCCACATCGACCCCCAAGGGCACCTGGTCCTCTCCGTCGAGCCCCTGGCCATGGTGCGCCACATCTCCGTGACCGGGAACTGGCCGCTCTTCGAGACCGAGGTCCTCAGCAACCTGACCTGGCGGCCCCGCGATCGCCTGCCCAAGGACGAACTCCTCGCCGGCGAGCTGCGCAAGCAGGAAGCCGACATCACCGCCTTCCTGCGGCGCAGCGGCTACTACGACGCCACCGCCGACATCACCCTCGACTGGCCGCCAGGGAGCCCGGAGCAGGTGGACATCCGCGTCCACATTCATCTGAACAGCCGCTTCCGCCTGCGCTACCCGGTGGGCCGGGTCGAGACCCACGGTTTTCACCTGATGTCCCCCGCCAAGGTGGCCGCCTACTTCGACCACTGCTGCCTGTGGTTCGGGCGCAGCAGCGCGGATCGCTTCAACGAGGACATCAAGTCCCTCATCGAGGACTACCAGAAGCAGGGCTACGCCGGGGTGCGCATCACCCAGCGCGAGACCCACCCGGACCCGGTGCGCAAGCAGGTGGACATCGCCCTGACCCTCCAGGAGCGCCAGCGCATCCACCTCGTCTACACCGGCAGCAAGGCGTTGACCAAAAAGGAGCTGGACGCGGTCGTAACCATCTTCCGCGACAACTACTACAGCGCCAACGAGCTGGACGAAAGCGCCCGGCAGATCTTCCAGCTGTACCAGCGCAACGGCTTCTTCGACGCGCAGGTGAGCTGGCGCTGGCTGGACCGGCACAGCGACCCGATGCGCGTCGAGTTCCTCATAAAGGAAGGGCCCGAGCTGCGGGTGCGCGACGTCGGCTTCAATAAGGGGCTCTCGTTCTCGGTCAGCCGGCTGCGCGACGTGGTAAATACCAAGCCCTACCCGCGCCTGGGCGTCATCGGCCTGGGCGAGGGCGGCTACGCCACCGCCATTCAGCTCACCCAGGACGTGCGCCGCCTGCAGGACTTCTACCACGGCGAGGGCTTTCCCCTGGCCCGGGTCCGCGCCGAGGTCGCCGGCACCCCGGAGGCCCTGGACGACGTCGGCCTCTTCGGCCTGTACCGCGCGCTGCCCCCCGGGGCCGACGACACCCAGGACCTGCACGTGCGCTTCCTCATCGAGGAGGGACACCGCGAGGTGGTCAGCGGCGTCGAGGTGGTCTTCAACGGCAAGCACGAGGTCTCCGAAGCCGACGTGCGCCGGGTGCTGCGCCTGCGCAAGGGCGATTCCTACACCCCCTCAGCCAGGCTGAACGATCGCGACCGCATCCTGGGCCTCTACCGCACCCGCGGCCACCCCTACCCCAACATCGACATCGTCGAGCACTGGGGCCAGGGACGCCAGCAGGTGGGGCTGAGCTGGGAGATCCTCGACGAGGGAGAAGTGGTCCGCTTTGGCGAGATCCTCATCCGCGGCAACTACCTGACCAGTGAGCGGGTGATCCGCCGCAACCTGCCGTTCCGCCCGGGAGATCGCTTCAACGAGAACTTCCTGCGCGAGGCGGAGCAGAACCTGAACCAGCTCCAGATCTTCAGCTTCGTGCGCGTCACCCCCAACCCCGGCGAGACGTCCCTTTATGCTCGCGAGGCGGCGGAGGCGCAGTGGGTGCTCAAACGCAACCCGGTGCCGGTGCTGGTGCAGGTCAGCGAACGCTACGACAACCGCGGGGAGATCTCCGGCTTCGTCGGGGTCTCGACCTACGACGTGGTCTACGGCACGGCCAGCTACGCCTGGCCGAACCTCTTCGGCACCGCCACCGGGATCGAGGTCCAGGGGGAGCTGGGGGTGCGCATCCAGTCGCTGCTGGTGCGCCTCTACGACCCGCAGATCTTCGGGCCTTTCTGGCGGCTGGACCTGCGGGCCTTCTGGCGCAACGAGAACACCTATTCTTTAGGGCCGGTCACCACCTACGGCGGCAACGCCGAGATCACCCGGTTCATCTCGCGCACCGACCACGAGGGGCGGCGGCTGCCGCCGACGCTGAAGTTTTTCTCGCGCTTGCAGTTCACCATCAGCCAGACCCAGGTGCCGCTGTATCGGGTCGAGGGGACCACGGATGTCTCGGCGGTGGGGGACCAGACGCAGCAGGTGAAGTTGATAGCCGGCGTGGTGTGGGACCGGCGGGTGGGCTTCGATGCCCCGCGGCTGCGGCTCTTCGATCAGCCGGCGCCGACGGACCCGCTGATGCCGGTCAGCGGCTTCTTGCTGCTGGGGCAGGTGACCGCGTCCCTGTGCTGCACCTTCTTTTCGGACCCCTATGGCAGCTTCATCTCGGCGGCGGTGCAGGCCATCGATCTGGTGCCTTTCGGGCCGGTGCTGCGGGATCAGGACGGCTGGCCCTACGGCATGAAGCGGTTCAACTTCAAGGTCAACGTCCAGTTCAACTACGGCTATCCGCTCTTCCGCTCGGCGCTGCCCCAGGTCGAGCGTTTCTTCGCCGGGGGGGACAACTCGACGCGGGGCTACGACACCGACGCGCTGAAAGGGGAGCTGGTGCGGGTGCCGATAGCGCCGCTCTTTGCGACGGACGGAGGGACGGCGTTCTACGTCAAGCCGGAGGGCGGGAACATCCGGCTGGTGACGCGGCTGGAATGGGAGTTCGCCATCACGCCGAAGATCCTCGGGTGGCCGTGGGTGGGGGCGATCTTCGTGGACTCCGGGGCGGTGTTCAACAGCTTCACCAGCGTGGCGTGGAACGACTTCCGCTTCAGCGCGGGGCTCTCGCTCCTGCGCCTGCTCACGCGCTTCGGCTCGCTTTCGCTGGAGTATGCCTACCCGATCACGCTGCCGGGGCAGGCCTCCCTGCCGCAAAGCGACTCCTGGGAACAGGCCCCATGGTATGGGCACTGGCCCGGCAAGATCCACTTCAACTGGGGCATGCCGATCTCGCTTTAGAACCGGGCCCCAAACCGCGCCTCTTCAGGGCTTGAGCTGGACCAGGAACGAATCGAAATCGCCGACGCTGGTCAGGGTCTGCCCACCGACATCCAGCGTGCCCTCGAACTCGCCGCAGGTCACCACCTCGCCTGCCGGGGTGAAGGCCACCCCAAAGCCGGTCTCGTTGCCGGTGCCGGCATAGCGCCGCGCCCACAGGGTCGTCCCATCCGGCCCGAGCTTGGCCACGTAGACCCCGCCCCCCTTGAACGGACCCAGGTCCAGCGTGTCGTTGAAGCCGCCAATGATCCCGATCGACCCCCCGCTGGCCGTCACCGCCCCGGCGAAGATCGGCGCGTTGCCCGCTATCGCCCGCGACCACACCGGCGCCCCGGTGGCGCTGTACTTGGCCACAAACCCATCGTAGGGATCGGCCGGCAGCGGACCGCTCCCCAGGTCCGCTCCCACCTGATACGTCCCCAGCACGATCGCCGCGCTGCTCCCGTCCAGCGCTACCCCGTTGGCCACGTCGTCTCCCGGCCCGCCGAAGCCCGAGGCCCACATCACCGTGCCGGCGCCGTTGTAGCGCACCACGAAGAGGTCCGCCCCACCCGCGCTCTTGATGAGCTTCCCAGTGCCGAAATCGATGCTCCCCAAAAACGCCCCCACCACCACCGCGTTGCCGTCCGCGTCCAGCGCCACCCGGTTGCCGACGTCGTACCCCGTCCCGCCCGCCCGGTGCGACCACAAAGGTTTCCCGCTGGCGTCGTACCGCGCCAGATAGATGTCCGCATCGCCCGCGCTTACCAGGGGCCCGCTGCCCAAGTTTGCGGTGCCGGTAAAGTACCCGGTCACGGCGATGGCGCCGGCCCCGTCCAGCGCCACCCCGCTGGCCGAATCGTCGGTCGGGCCGCCGAAGTTTTTCGACCACAGATGCATCCCCGCGGCGGAATAGCGCGCCAGGAACACATCATAGCCGCCGTTGCTTTTCAGGGCCGTCCCGCCAAAGTCCCCGGTCCCCTGAAAGGCCCCGGTCACCACCGCCGAGCCATCCCGGTCCAGCGCCACCCCGTAGGCCTGGTCGTCCCCAATCCCACCGTAGCGGTGCGACCACAGGTGCTTCCCGTCGGCGCTGAAGCGCGCCAGGAACACATCCCCCTCTCCGGCGCTTTGCAGCATCCCGCCCCCCAGGTCGATGGTGCCCCGGAACACGCCGGTCACCACCACCTCGCCGTTCTTGTCCACCGCCACGCCGAAGGCCGTGTCGTGGCCCATGCCGCCGAAGGCGTGCGACCACAGCGCCAGCCCGGAATGGGTCATGTCGCCCAGCGGGGTCAGGTCGGGCGGCAGCGTCATGTCCGCCGATGGGGCGATGCAGGTCCGTGTGCCCACGTCGCACACCTTGCCGGCGGAACAGTCCCGGTCCTTTTCGCAGCCCACCGGCTGACTGGCGCACCCGAGCAGGCCCAGAAGGACCGGAGTCAAAAGGAAGATTCTCGTCATCTCTTACCACCTTGCAGGTTCCGTTGCGGGGCAGCGGCCACGGCCCCGCCCTTCCATTGTACGTCCGCGCCGGATCGGGCGGGCAGGCGCCGCTCACATCATTCACCGTCCCGGAGCAAAGCGCACGTTTTTGCTCTTCAGGGACACGTTGCCAGGCCCTGGCCGGTGCTTGCAGGCCTTGACAGACGGCCTCCCAGCCATCAAACTCAGAATATGAGCGCCGATTCAGAAACTAAGCCGATCGCTCAGAATCTAAGAGGCCGCTTCAAAGAAGCCGTCTCCGAGTCCATCCTCCAGGCCGCCGAGGACGTCTTCGCCGAGCATGGCCCCGACGGCGCCCACGTCAACGAGATCGCCCAGCGCGCGGGGGTCTCCGTGGGTACCCTCTACAACTACTTCAAGGACCGCGAGAACCTGCTCGCCGCCCTGCTTGGATCTCGCCGGGACGAGCTTCTGGCCCGGCTCGACGGGGTGCTGGTCGAGCAGGCCGCGCAGCCCTTCCGCGCCCAGCTTGGCGCCTTCCTCACCGCCCTTCTGGAACACTTCGAGACCCACCGGCGCTTCCTCTCGATCCTGCTTTTGAGTCGCCACGAAGGGCACGAGACCATCGCCAAGAGCGGCGGGCCCTTCGCCACCATGACCGAGATCTACGCCCGCATGGAGGACCTGATGCGCAGGGGCCTGGACCAGGCCGCCCTCCGCGCCGAGGACGCCCCGTTGTACCCGGCGCTGCTCATGGGCATGGTGCGCGGGGTGTTCATGCGCCTGGCCTTCAACGGCCTTGAGGTCAACCCCACCGCCACCGCCGATCGCCTGGTGACGTTCTTCCTGGAAGGGGCAGGCGTCCGCACATGACGGCATCGGCATCGGCATCGACCTCCCTGGGCCCGGGCCGCCCCCCGGTCAACAAATGGCTGGTCACCCTGTCGGTGACCTTCGGCACCCTGATGGGCGCCATCGATTCATCCATCGTCAACGTCGCCGTGCCCCACATCCGCGGCTCCCTGGGCTGCACCGTCGAGGAGATCACCTGGGTCTCCACCGGCTTCGCCATCGCCACCGTGCTGGTGATGCCCCTGACCGCCTTTTTGGGCCGGCTTTTTGGGCAGAAGCGGGTGTACATGGCCTGCCTGGGCATCTTCCTCGGGGGCTCGGCCCTTTGCGGCCTGGCCTGGAGCCTGCCCTCCCTGGTGATCTTCCGCGCCATCCAGGGCTTCGGGGCCGGGGCCCTCCAGCCCACCGAGCAGGCCATCCTGAGGCAAACCTTCCCGCCCCATGAACAGGGGATGGCCATGGCCCTCTTCGGGCTGGCGGTGATGATCGGCCCAGCGGTGGGGCCGACATTGGGTGGCTACATCGTCGATCACACCACCTGGCCGTGGATCTTCTACATCAACCTGCCGGTGGGCGCCCTGGGCCTGTTCATGGTGTCGCGCTTCGTCCACGAACCCGAAGACATCCAAAAAGCCAACCTGGCCGCCGCCTTCGAGCAGCGCAAGAACATGGACTGGGCGGGCATCGCCCTGCTCAGCGTGGGCCTTTTCCTCATGCAGTATGTGCTCGAAGAGGGCAACAAGAAGGACTGGTTCGATTCGCGGATCATCACCGCCTTCACCCTGCTGGGGGCCTTCGTCATAGCGGCCTTCATCATCCGCGAGCTGACCGCCAAGGTGCCGGCGGTGAACCTGCGCCTTTTCAAAGACCCGGTGTTCCTTTCGGGCACGGCGGTGGGGGCCATCATGTTCGCCATGCTCATGGCCAACATGTTCCTTTTGCCGCTCTTCATGCAGGAGCTGCTCGGCTTCACCGCCACTCAATCCGGCCTGGCGCTGATGCCGCGGGTACTGGTCATGGCCATCGCCACCCCGCTGGTCGGGCGCCTGTACAACGTGCTGCCGCCCCAGGTGCTGATCAGCGCCGGCATCCTGTCCTTTGTCGTCGGCGCCTACGAGATGAGCCACTTCACGCTGCAAACCGGCCCGGCCCAGGTGGTCTTCGGCGTGGCCATCCAGGGCATCGGCCTTTCGGCGCTCTTCATCACCTTGACCACGGTGGCGCTGTCCCAGGTGCCGCGGCACCTGATGACCGATGCCACCGGCCTGAATTCCCTTTTGCGCCAAACCGGCGGCTCCATCGGCCTGGCGGTCTTCGCCACCCTGCTCTCGCGCTACGCCACCACTGCCAAGTCGGGCATTGTCGCGCACCTTTATGAAGGCAACCCCGCGGTGATGAGCCGCCTTCTCTCCATGCAAAAGGGGCTGATGGCGCAAGGTGCCGACCCGGTGGCCGCCAAGACCGGCGCGCTGCACATGCTCTCGGGCATCGCCAACCGCCAGGCCATGGTCCTCTCGTTCGAGAAGCTCTTCCTTTTGGCCGGCCTGCTGTTCATCGCCATCCTGCCACTTCTCTTCTTTTTGAAAACCGATCAGAAGGCCCGCGGCGGCAAGGTACACGTGGAGATCGAATGATGAATGCAACCAACAAAAACCCCGATCCGGACCAGGCCCAAAAGAAGGCCCCGGGCAAGAACGGCCGCCGGCCGCTGCTCATTCTGCTGGCCATTGGCACGGGGGTCGCCGTATTCAGCGGCGGCTACATGGTGCTGACCGCGGGGCAGGAAGACACCGACGACGCGCAGGTGGCGGCGGACGTGGTGCTGGTGGCCGCGCGGGTCAGCGGGCCGGTGGTGCGAGTAAAGGTGGCCGACAACCAGCAGGTGAAGAAGGGCGACGTGCTCTGCGAGATCGACGCCGCGGAATACGTCGCCAAGGTGAAGCAGCAGGAGGCCGAGCTTTTGACCGCCAAGGCGCAAGCCGACGCGGCGGACGCCCAGGTGCAGGTGGTGGAGGCCAATTCCCGGGGCGGCCTGGTCAGCGCCCAGGCGGCGGTGTCGGGTTCCTCGCTGGGGGTCAGCAACGCCGATGCCATGGTGGCGGGGGCGCGGGCCAACCTTCTGCGGGCGCAGGCCGAGACCCGGCGGGCGGAGCTGGATCTGTCCCGCATGCGGCGCCTTATTGCCTCGGGAGCGGTGGCCCAGGAGCGGCTGGACAATGCGCAGGTAGGGTACGATGGCGCGCTGGCGGCGCAGGCCCAGGCCCAGGCCCAGCTTCTGGCATCCGAGGACTCGATGCGCATCGCCAGAAGCCGAGTCGCCGAGGCCCGCGGGCGCCTGGGACAAAGCGCCCCGGTGGACGCGCAGATCGCCACCGCCCACGCCAACAGCGACCTGTATCACGCCCGGGTGCAGAGCGCGGAGGCACAGCTCGAACTGGCGCGGCTCCAGCTTTCCTATACCCAGGTGCTGGCGCCGGCGGAAGGCGTGGCGTCGAAGCTCACGGTACACGAGGGGCAACTCATCCAGCCGGGGCAGGCGGTGGTCGAGCTGGTACCCAACACGACCTACGTGGTGGCCAACTTCAAGGAGACGCAGATCGGCAGGATGAAGCCGGGGCAGGACGTCGATGTGCGCATCGATGCCTTTTCTGGCAGGAAGTTCCGCGGCAAGCTGACCAGCCTGTCTGGCGGCACCGGGGCCAGCTTCTCGATGCTGCCGCCGGACAATGCCTCGGGCAACTTCGTCAAGGTGGTGCAGCGCGTGCCGGTGCGCGTCAGCTGGGTGGACCTGACCCCGGGCAGCGACGTGGTCCTGCGCGCCGGCCTCTCCGCCGACGTCACCGTACACACCCGGTAGCGCCCCGTTGGCTGGATCAGGTCAAGCGTCAGTGAGCGACCTGGCCCAGGGCCCCCGGTGGTTCCCCGCATGATCGCATGCCCTGCCCGCCCTGAGCGCCATCCCCGCATGATGGCCCAGATTGCCCGACTCGCCTGCCCTGGCCTGCCCTGCCCTGCCCTGCCCTGCCGGGCTCTTCCTCGAACCTTGGCGATCGCCCGCCAGTCGGATCCCGTCCCGGCCCCTTTTGACCCGTCGCTCATGCCCCTCCGTCGGTAAAATCGGCCCTGTGCAGGGTTTGCACGCTGGTTTCAACTTGTTTACACGGTCGCGATGCCCCCGAAGATTTCCGCCAAAACTTGATTGACCAAAGCCCTCGAAATAAGCGAGAACCCCCCTGCATGCGTTTCTCCGATGCAACGGAGAAACGCGGCCGGTCAACCTTGCCCCAAGGACCTCGCGTCCTGTGGAAATGGGGAGTACACCTTTGTCCATCGAGTCCACATCCAACCCCGAAGCCCCCCATCCCTTGGTCCCGGGTCCCCAGGTCCTCGCCTCACGCCCCGACGCAGGCACCCTTGGCCCCTGCGTCGGCGCAGTGCGCCTTTCCGCGGGTCCCTTCGGCCCCCTTTGCGCCGCCACCCGCCTGTGCGCCGCGACCCCCTCAAGCGGTCCCCGCCCCCCTGCCGATGCAGCAGGTCATGACCCCCGCTTCCATCGATTCGATCAGCCGCTTCCGCATCCAGATCGCCGAGTCCGCCGACTGCCTCTATCAGGGACGCCTGCTCTGGCCGGAGGAGCGCCGCGCACTGGGGGGGGTCCTGTTTCGCGACGCGCCCCTCTTTGTCCGGGCGGTGTCGGCGGCCCTCTCGGACCACCCGGATCGCTTCCCCGACATCCACCCGCAGGGACCGGCGCTGGCCGTCCGGCAGGACCGGGCCGAGGACTGGCTCTTGACCGCGCGCTACCTGGGCGTGCTGCAGCAGCGGGCGATGGACAACTACTTGCAGGAACAGTCCGCGGTCATCGTGGATGCACAGGCGGTGACCCGGCAGGTGGACCTGTCCACGCAGATCCCGCCGCGGCAGGGGGACCCCTCCCCGCTCTTGCGGGTGCTGGCCCTGTATGCGGCGTTTCGCATCCTGGCCCTGCGCACCGTCGAGCGGACAGCGACCCTGCGGGGGCGCCGGGCGGCCCGGGAAGCGACGGGGCCCGACGCGCCGCCAAAAAAACCGATCAAGAAGAAGCCACCCGGAAACGGCGGGTCCCACAACGGCCTGTCCGCGACCCTTTTTGAGGCAACCAGGAGACATCATCATGGAAATGAACGATCGGCAGAAGGCCTTCCTGCGGGCCTTCTTTCCCGAGTCCACGCCGCCGGAGGGAGTGCTCCAGCTGGTGGACCCGGGGGCGATCTCCAACCTGGCCGACGCGATCTGGGCCATCCGGGCCCGGGCCGGGTTGATCCTTTTGACGCCCGACCAGCGAAAGAAGATCTCGGCCATGCTGGCAGCGGTGCCGGACTTGCGGCAGCGGACCACCCTGTACGCGGGGCTGATCGAACGCCGCCCGGACGTGGCGCTGCGGGCCCAGGTGACGGCGGCGGAGGTCAACGAGTCGGTGGACAAGGAGATCTCGGCACGCCGGCTGTCCCGGGGGGCGGGGTCGCTGAAGGCGCGGGCCAGCCTGGGCGTGGTCATCCTGAACGTCGCCCTGGCGATGTTCAACCTGAAGCTGCGCACGTACCTCGACCGGCTCTTGCCAACCCTGGCCCCGGGCCGGCGCGACCTGGTGGACAACCTGTTCTCCGAGGCGGCGGCGCTTTTGGCCGACAAGCAGTCCCGGCAACAGGCGGCGCAGAAACGGGCCGACCAATCGCAGGTGGTGCTGCGCGATCAGATGGCGCTTCTGGAACAAAACATCGAGCTGCTGAAGGCCATCGAAAAAATCCTCGCCAGCGGGAGTTCGCCGATCCATTCGATTCCAGTCACCCCGGCGACCCCCGCTAAGCATGGGCACAAGCTCCCGGCCCCGGGTGGAGCCAAAGGCTGAAGAGGCCAAGGAGACAGTCCATGACAGACGCAGAGAAACGCAAAGGGGTGGTGGTCAAGCTCCTCGGCCTGACCCCGATGAAGGCCGGGACCACCGACGATCTGGACGCCTGGGTCAACGCCACCTCCACGCAGCTCGACGAGCACGCGGCGATGGTCAGCCAGGTGGCGGCGCAGCTTACCCTGCCCCAGGTCGACCCGGCGACCCAGTCCAGCTTCAACACCCGGCCCTACGAGGCCCAGGAGGGCTACGCGCAGGCCAATGCCAAGGCCCTTCTGGGGGCGCGGAAGGTGGCCCCGGAGGTCGCCAGCGGATCGCCGGTAACCCCGGAGCAGCTGGATCCGATCAGCAAGAAGAAGGACGCGCTCATCCGGCTGCGCGACGGGGCGGCACAGGTCGAGCAGGAGGCCGACGACGCGGAGCTTCTGGCCTGCCTGGTGCAGCTGGGTTACTGCAACCTCATCGGCGATGCGGTGGCGCAGATGGCGGCGGAAGGCGATCGGGAGCTGAAGCAGATCGTCCTGTCGCAGACGGCGTCGATCCGCGAGCTGGAGCAGGAACAGAAGGACAAGAAGGACCAGCAGAAGAGCAGCCGGGACAAGGCCACTGGCAAGCTCACGGACGAGGTGACGCTGCGGCAAAACCAGGCCGACGCGCTGCAGGCGGCGCAGGCGGTGCGCCGGGGCGAAGAGGCGGACCCGGAGAAGGTCATCCTGGCGGCCCACGACCTGGGCACCCACGTCACGCCGACGCACGTGATGCCGACGCACGACGCCGCCGGCAGGCCCATCGCCCCCAAGGCCGCCGGCAAGGCCGTTTCGTCGCAGACGACATCCCCCAAGGGCGCGGTGCCAAGCAAGTCCGGTGATCGCCGCAGCAAGGGCCGCACCCGTCTTCATTGAACAGAAGCACCTGGCCGGGCAGCTTTTGGCGTACCTCCTCGTTCCCTCGGTCACGTACAGTAGTACGCTCCCTCGGTCGCTGCGGGGGTGCGCCAAAATCTGCTCCGGCCATGTGCTTCTTGCTGACTCTTCGTCAACGTGACCCTGTATAGAGGGGCGGTCAGATTTCAATCAACCCCACTGTTGCATCAGATCGATTTTTTCTCGACGAGGCTCACTCGGAGCAGCAGGACCTCACCTGGGGTGAATTCCAGTTCCTCCGAGTGAGTCTTGTCGGGGTGTTCGCTCTAGAGCGGCGAGCATTCCAGTGGATTCAAGAACGCGCTTCCTTCGTCCGATGACGAAGCTATATAAGCTCAGACCCGTTTCAAATCCGAAGTTCGCTTCGCCGGAAATCGGCAGTTTGGCTGGACTTATATAAAGATCGGGTTTTGAAACGAGTTCGAGTTTAGACAAGCTGAATGTCACACACTGCCGCCCCAGCCAACTGCCCCGCGCTACCCCATGTAGCCCGCCGGCATCCCCCACCCTGTGAGTCTTCGTCGGCCCGCACAGATGAGGAGGCGACGAAATCGCCTTGCGGAGGCATAATTGCCAATTCCACCTCCGCTGGCAGAGGCCCCTCATGCGCGAAACCTCGATGAACCCGCTCCGCCGCTATGCTCACTGGCTGCACACCCGCTGGCCCGCCGGCACCGTCGAACGCCTGCCCCAGATCAACGAGGACGGCAGCACCGACGTCGCGGGCCTGTACGTGGTCGGCGACCTGGCCGGCGTGCCCCTGCTCAAGTTTTCTTCCGACACCGGCGCCCGCGCCGTCAAGACCATCACCTCAGACCCCCGCTTCATCGAGGCCCGCCGGGAGCAAGACAAGGGCCAGGCCAAGGACGCCCCCCTGGACCTGGTCATCGTCGGCGCCGGCGTCTCCGGCATGGCGGCGGCGCTTTTGGCCCGCAAGTGGAACCTGCGCTTCGCCATCCTGGAGGCGGCGCAGGTCTTCTCCACGGTGGTGAATTTCCCCAAAAAGAAGCCGATCTACACCTACCCCAAGGACATGACCCCCGCCGGGGACCTCCAGTTCCACGCCGACATCAAAGAGGGGCTGGTCGACGAACTGCGCGAGCAGACCCGGGACATCGAGGTACGCACCGCCCGGGTCGAGTCGATTGAGCGATCTGGAGGCATCTTCACCTGCCAGCTGGCCGGGGGCGAGTCCCTGCGGGCGCTGCGGGTCATCATCGCCATCGGCCGCAGCGGGGACTTCCGCCGCCTGGGCGTGCCCGGCGAGGAACTGGACAAGGTCTACAACCGCCTGCACGACCCCAAGGACTACGCCGGGCAGCAGGCCCTGGTGGTCGGCGGCGGCGACAGCGCTCTGGAGACGGCAATCGCCCTGTGTCAGGCGGGCGCCACGGTGACCCTGTCCTACCGCAAGGCAGAGCTTTCTCGCCCCAAGGCGGAGAACCGCGAGGCCGTCGAAGAGCTGGCCGGCCCGGGGGCCTCGGGGCCGGGGCTGACTCTGCTGCTTGGCTCGCAGGTGAAGGAGATCCGCGCCGACGAGGTGCTTCTGGCCGACAAGGATGGGCAGGCGGTGACCCTACCCAACGACGTGGTCTTCGCCATGATCGGCCGCGAGGCGCCTCTGGATTTCCTGCGCCTTTCGGGGGTACGCATCCAAGGCGAGTGGCGGGTGCAGTCGGCGGTGGCGTGCGCGCTCTTCGTGCTCTTCTGCGTGGTCCTGTACAACTGGAAGTCGGGCGGCACGCTGAGCCACATCACCGATTCCCATCATTTCTTCCCACACACGCTGGCGCAGAAAGTCAACGATGTCCGCACAGAGACTTTCGACAGCGCGCAGCGAAGCGGAGTGCCGTCCATCGACAGCGCGCAGCGAAGCGGAGTGCCGTCCATCGACAGCGCGCAGCGAAGCGGGAACGTCCCCGGGCAGCCGGTGGCATTGCGCATGAACGTGCAGAAGAAACCCTGGGAGTTCTTGAACCCCCAGCCGGCATATCCCCCCAGCCAACCGGCCCGCACCCCGGTGACCGCGGCGCCGCTGCAAACGGGGAGCTGCGACCCCCTGCCCGTGCTCGGCTGCGTGAAGGACCGCACCACGTTCCTGGGCACCCTGGCCATCTCGGCCAGCGGGCCGAGCTTCTGGTACACCCTGGCCTACTCGACACTGATCCTGATCTTCGGCGTGCGCCGGATGCGGCGGCGCAAGACCCCTTATGTGAACTGGCAGACCGGGGCGCTGATGGCGGTGCAGATCGTGCCGCTTTTTCTGCTTCCAGAGATCATCTTCCCCTGGATGGGCTACCACGGCCTTTTGCCCCGGTCCCTGGCCGACGCGCTCTTCCCAGCGGTGGACTATGGCCACGGCAGGGAATACTGGCGGGCCTATGGCCTGATCCTGGCCTGGCCGCTCTTTGTCTACAACCTGTTCACCGACAACCCACTCTGGGCTTGGTTGGGCATCTCCCTGGTGCAGACTTTCGTGCTTCTGCCAACGCTCATCTACTTCTATGGCAAGGGCGTGTACTGCGGGTGGATTTGCTCGTGCGGGGCACTGGCGGAGACCTTGGGAGACAACCACCGGCAGAAAATGGTCCACGGGCCGGGCTGGAACAAGGTCAACATGGTCGGGCAGGGCATCCTTTTCGTCGCCTTCCTGCTGCTGATCTTGCGCGTGGTCGGCTGGATGGTGCCGTCGCTGGGGGTGAACCGTTACTTCTCGGTGCTGGTCTCCGGGTCGTATAATGACAGCGACAGTTTTTTCACCAAGTGGTTCAACTACAAATGGGTGGTCGATGTGTTCCTGGCCGGCATCGTCGGCTACGGGCTCTACTTCTGGTACAGCGGCCGGGTGTGGTGCCGGTTCATGTGCCCGCTGGCGGCGCTGATGCACATCTACGCCAGGTTCTCACGCTTCCGCATCTTCGCCGATAAAAAGAAGTGCATCAGTTGCAACGTCTGCACCTCGGTGTGCCACATGGGTATCGACGTGATGAGTTTTGCCAACAAAGGGCTGCCCATGCAGGACCCGGAGTGCGTGCGCTGCTCGGCGTGCGTGTCGAGTTGCCCGACGGGCGTGCTGACCTTCGGTCAGGCGACCCCGGACAACAAGGTGCTCAAGTACGACCGGCTGCCCGGGAGTCTGGTGCAGATTCGTGAACGGCCTCGCTCTTGATCAAACCCTTCTGCAGGAGTTCCAGCAGGTCCTGGGTCTCCCTTCCGGGAGATGGGGTCGGCGGCGCCCCTTTGTCCCGGTCCCGGCTGGCGTAGATGGCGCGCACGAGGTTGTCGGTGTTCTCGTCGGGGACTTTCTTCGGGTCGAAGGGCCGGGCCAGACTGGTCAAAAGGTCCCGGGCCATCGTCCGTTCTTGCCTGGGCACCGGGTCGACGGCGGGGACGTCGAGGCGGGACAGGTCGAAAAGGTCGGCCCCGAAGCGCAGGGTGGAGAGCACCAGGACATTGCCCGAAACGTGGAGCACGGCGCCGTGCTGAAGCTTGCGCATGACAAAGCGGGTCAGGCCCACCGTGCCGGAATCGCGCAGGGCCTCGCGCAGAAAGGCGTAGGCCCGGGCGCCCCCGTCGGCGGGGAGCAGGTAGTAAGGGGTGTCGTAGTAGCGCGGCTCGATGTCGCCTTGCTTGACGAAATCGCGCAGGGCGAAGGACTCGGAGGGGCCCACCGCGGCGGCCTTTTTCTCGTCGGGGTCGACGACCACGAAGTGGCCGGGCTGGTCCTCGAAGCCGTTGGTCAGGTCTTCCTTGTCGACAACCAGGCCGTCCTTTTGACAGACGTACTCCATGCGAATGGGCGAGCCGTCCTCTTTGTGAAGCAGGCGAAAGCGCGGGCGCTGCTCCTTCACCATGCCGTAGAGTTTGACGGGAATGTCGATCCGGCCGAATCCGATGGTGCCGGTCCACAGGGCGCGGGGCATGGGTCGTCTCCATTTGTTCTTGTTGCAAACATGAGGTCTGTCGGCGGAAAGTCAAAGGATTCCGGGGAATGGGCCGATGGGCCTCTCCCGCAAGCGCCCAGTGAAGGAGAGGCGATTCGGACGGGCCTTGTCCCCATCATCATCCTTGCAGGCGGTTCATGAGGCCCGCCTTGCGTCTGGCGCTGACGGTCGCCCTGGGGTTTGTATGCCTGTACCTGTTCACCAGCCCGGTACGCATCGACAACGTCGATGGGCAGGCGCGCTTCGAGGTGGCCTGGTCGCTGCTGTGGAACGGCAGCCCGGCGCCGGAGCACGCGGATCGGATGAGCATCGTGATGATCCCCGGGAAGCGGGCGCAGTGGATCAGCCACTACGGGCTGGGGCACTCGCTGCTCTCGCTGCCGCTCTTGGAGGCGGCGCGGCTCCTGCGTGGGCGGGACCACGTGGCGGCGGAGATCGCTTTCTCGCTGGTGAACCCGCTGGTTGCGGGGGCGGTGGTGGGGATCTTTCTCTTGCTGCTGGTGCGCCTGGGGCATGATCTGCGGACGGCATTTCTGTCGGCACTGACCCTGGGCGGGGCCTCATGCCTGTGGCCGTCAGCGGTGTCGGTGATGGAGGGACCGCAGGTGGCGCTGTGCCTGCTCCTGCTGTGCCTGGCGGCGGTGCCGGGGGCGGCGGCGGAGGGGCCTGGGGCGAAACAGGCGGGCCGGCCCTTCTTGCAGGGAGATCTGGTCCTTGCGGGCCTGGCGATGGGCTGGCTGGGCATCACCCGAGAGACGGACGCGGCGGCGGCGCTGCCGCTTCTTTTGGTGGTGCTCCTGCGACGGCGGGGGCGAAGAGCGCGGCTGCGGGCGCTGGCATCGGTGGCGCTGTGGGGGGTGCCGTTTTTGTTGGTCTACTTCGGCTACAACCTGTGGCGCTACGATTCGCTCTTCTCCCTGGGCGGGCGGATCGCCGGCATGCGCGAGAGCGGGCAGCCGCTTTTGGGGCACCCGCTGCGGGCGCTTTTGGGTCTGACCGTGCTGCCGGAAAAAGGGCTTCTCTTCTTCTCGCCGGTGGTGGTGGCGGGGCTCTGGGGGTGGCGGCGCCTGTGGCGGAGGCAGCGTCCGCTGGCGCTGGCGGTGCCGGCGGTGGCGCTGCTGACGCTCTTGACCATCGTGCCGCTTTCGGCGTGGCGGGGAGACTGGACCTGGGGGCCGCGCTATCTTTTCGGGGTGGCGCCGCTGCTTCTGCTTGGGCTGCCGGAGGTGCTGGCCGTGCCGTCGCGGTGGCCGCGGGTGCTGGTCGGCCTGGTGTGTGCGCTGGGGGTAGGGGTGCAGGGGGCGGCGGTGGCGGTGGCGCACGACCGGTATTTTATGAAATATGCGCTCGACCTGGATTATGTCTTCGACCACGGGGCGCCGAGGCCCAGGCTCGCATCGCAGCTCTTCTTT
The DNA here is from genome assembly GCA_038231615.1 of Polyangia bacterium. Lineage (GTDB taxonomy): Bacteria > Myxococcota_A > Polyangia > Palsa-1104 > JAEUJZ01 > JBBRLA01. Next base: position 16,744 of record JBBRLA010000021.1, read on the forward strand.
CACCTTGCGGAGGCGCTGCCGGTGGCCGAACGCACGATGGCCCGGCTGGAGCAAAACACGCTGACGCTCGGGGACCTGGACCTATACCGCGGGTTGGACCTGGCCAGCACGCCGATGGTGCCGGGGGATGCGGTCTTCGACAAGGAGGGGCCCTTCTGGGCGGAACGCATCGGCTGCTTCGCGGCAACGCCCTTCTTCTGGATCTATTATGATCTGGCGTCGGGGGGCCTGTACCGGCTGCCGCTGCGCTTCCTGGCGCTGATGCTCCTGGCCCTGGCAGCGTTCCTTCTGGGCCATCTCGCCCCACGCCTCTGTGCTCGGGCCGTAAGCACCCACCACAAACCTCCCGGCAATTCCGCATCTGCCGCCTCTATCGAGCGAAGCCCCACGGATAAAGGTCTTCCGCGGGGACCTCGATAGGCAGCGCGGTCAGCCGCAGCACTTGACCGGTTTGTATCTGGCGGCAGGCCCAGCTCCCATCCGCCTCACGATGGAAATGCTCGATGAAGACCCGGTCCTGCGAGAACAGGAGGTAGTCTCGTAGCGTCGGGATGCTCTTGTAGCCCTCGAACTTCCCCTCTCGGTCATGCTTCTCCGTGCTCGGTGAAAGTACCTCTACCACGACGCAGGGGTTGGTAACCGTGTCCACGGCAGCGTCTGTAAACTCGGGCCGGCATACGATGAATCCGTCTGAATAGACGAAATCTCCCGTGGCGGAGATGTAGAGCCTCATGTCTGGAGTGTGGGGCTGGCATGGCCCACCGCGAAGCCGGCCCCCAAAGGCGATGAGGATGCTGGCCGATATCGAATCGTGCTGGATGGAGCAGCCCGCCATGGCGAAGATCTCCCCGCCGATGAACTGATGCTTCTCTCGGGAGGCTCGCTCCATCGTCAGATACTCTTTTGGGGTGTGCTGCTTTTTTGTGGCGAGGGCGTTCATTACCTGAACGATAGCAGGGCATTCCTGAGGAGACCACAAGTTTTGGCCCCACCTGTAAGAGCTGGCGAGGAAGGATATTCCCCGCCGGAAGTCAGCCTTGCCGGAAGTCAGCCTTGATCGAAGCGCCGGAAGCGCCGGGACAGACCGACGACGTTCTGATAGTCGGCGATCTCCCCGTCACGCCTGGCGTCGCTCCAGCCCAGACGCGCGCCCATCCGCCGGGCGACCCGCTCGGCGCAGCCCAGCCCCTGATCGCGTCCCCGCAGAAGCAGCGGCAGCCGGCGCGAAAGCACGTCGTCCAGGCGCAGGGCCTCCTCCTGTTCGATGGCCAAGTCGACCTCGGCCATGAGGTAGGGCAGCTCGGGGTCCAGGCGCTCCCTGGCGCTGGGGTCGACCTGGAGGCGATCGGCCAGTTCCGCGGTGCGCGTGCCGTAGGTGCGGCACAGGTGGCCGGCGACGTGTTCGTCCACCCCCGGCAGCTTCTGCTCGATCAGGCGCTGGATCAGGCCGACCAGCGGGTCCTCCTTGGGGCGCCGCGCCGGCAAGCCCTGGGCCCCGGGAAGCGGCGAGGCACCGGTGGGGCACGGCAGCTCCCGGGCGTTTTTTCCGAGTTCAGGCAGGACTGCGTCCACCACCTGTGCGGCCATGCGCCGGTAGGTGGTCAGCTTGCCCCCGGCGATGGTCAGGAGGCCGGGGCGCTGGAGGATGCGGTGCTCCCGGGAGACGGCGGAGGCGCTGAGGTCGGCCTTGTCCGGCGGGGCCACCAGGGGCCGCAGCCCGGCCCAGGTGGACAGGACGTCGCCGGGGTCAAGGTGGGCCGCGGGGAAGTAGTGGTTGGCGCAGGACAGCAGGTATTCGATGTCGGCGGCGTCGGCCGCCACCTGATCGAGGTCGCCCTGGTAGTCGGTGTCGGTGGTCCCCACGACGGTGCGCCCGGCGGCGCCGGAATCCCCCGAGTCCATCGACCAGGGGATGGCGAAAAGGACGCGGTCATCCCGGGGGGACATCATGACCACGGCGTGGCGCACGGGCAGGCGGGCGGCGTCGAGGACCACGTGGACGCCCTTGGTGGGGCGGAGGATCTGCGCCGGGCGCGGCCCGGGGCCCAAAAGCGAGAGGATGAAGTCGGACCAGGGACCGGTGGCGTTGACGGTGACGCGGGCCTTGATGGTGGCGTGAAGCGACGGGTCCAGTACGTCCCGCACGACGGCCCCGCGGATCGGCCCTTCGGGCTGGCCATTCTGCCCGTTTTGGCCGTTCTGGCCTGGCTGGCCTGGCTGCCCTGGCTGCGACTGCCCTGGCTGCGACTGCCCTGATTGCGGCCCGGATGGATCGAAAATCAGCCGCGTCACCTCCGCGTAGGGCGCCACCGTGGCCCCGTGGGCGCGGGCGTCGATGACGTTCTCCAGCGTCAGGCGAGCGTCGTCGGTCATGCTGTCGTAGTAGACGATGCCCCCGCGCAGGCTTTCGCCGAGCAGGCCGGGTTCCAGGCCCAGGACCTGGCTCTTGCGGAAGGTGTGGTGGCGCTTGGGCGAGGCGAACTTCGACAGGGCATCGTAGATCCACAGGCCGCAGTCCATGGTGAAGAGCCCCGGGACCTGCCCCTTGTACGAGGGCACCAGGAACGACAGGGGCCGCACCAGGTGCGGGGCCATGCGCAGGAGCAGCGTGCGTTCGCTGACGGCCTCGAAGACCAGGCCGAACTCGGCGTGCTGGAGGTAGCGCAGGCCGCCATGAATCAGCTTCGAGGACTTGGAGCTGGTGCCGGCGCCGAAGTCGCTCTTCTCGACCAGCGCCACCGAAAGGCCGCGCATGGCCGCGTCGCGGGCCACCCCCGCCCCGGTGATGCCGCCCCCGATGACGAGGAGGTCGAAAGGATTCTGGTCCAGCGATTCGAAGGTCGCGCGGCGCGATGAAAGGGTCGTCATGCTCGGCCCAAGTGTAGTCGCGATCGGGGCCGCTGGCAGCCTACATTCGCCCCGATCTCCGGTTTGCCGGGCCCATGAGGGGCCAGGTGTGCTACCAATATCAGGATAGCTACGTTGTCGAGGTTCGAGGTTTGGAAAACTCCACAAAAGATCCCAAGGTGCCAGAACGCGTGCAGCGTGCGCTGGCTCACTTTGAATCCAAGCGGCAGCAGCACCTGGACGATCTGCAAACGCTGGTGCGCATCCCCAGCGTCTCGTTCGCCGGCTTCCCCGCAGCCGAGGTGCGCCACAGCGCGGAGGCCACGGCGCACCTTCTGCGGCAGCGGGGCTTCGAAGGGGTAAAGCTCCTGGAGATGCCGGACGCCCATCCCTATGTGTACGGGGAATACTGCCACGCGCCGGGAAAGCCGACGCTCCTGCTCTACGCCCACCACGACGTGCAGCCGGCGGGGAACGAGTCGCTCTGGCTGTCGCCGCCGTTTGTGCCAGAAGAGCGGGACGGGCGGCTCTACGGGCGCGGCACCGCCGACGACAAGGCCGGCATCGTGGTGCATACCGCCGCCCTGGAGGCCTACCTGCGGGGGGCCGGCGAGGTGCCGCTGAACCTGAAGATCCTGGTCGAGGGGGAGGAAGAATGCGGGTCGACGCATCTGGCGGAGTTTTTGGGCCAGTACGCCGAGACCCTGCGGGCGGACGTGATGGTGCTGACCGACACCGCCAACTTCGACACCGGGGTGCCCTCGGTGACCACGACCCTTCGCGGGATGTGCGCGGTGGAGGTCAAGGTGACGGCGCTGCACCAGTCGGTGCACTCGGGGATGTGGGGCGGCCCGCTGCCGGACGCGGCGCTGGCCCTGTGCAAGATGCTGGGATCGCTGGTGCACGACGACGGACGCATCGCGGTGAAGGGGGTTTATGACAAAGTCCGCCCGCTGACCCAGGTCGAGCGCCACAGCATCGCGCAGCTCCCCGGGGACATCGTGCATTTTCGCAACCAGGCGGGGATGCTGCCGGGCACGGAACTGCTGGGGAATGTGCATCCGTGGGAGGCGGTGTGGCGGCAGCCCTCGCTGGCGGTGAACGCCATGGAGGCGTCTTCGCGAAAGGATGCGCGGAACATCATCAATGAGTCGGCCTGGGCGCGGGTGGGCATCCGCATCGTGCCGGACATGGACGCAAAGGAAACGCAGCACGCGCTGATCGATCACCTGCGGGCGGCGGCGCCCTGGGGGGTGCAGGTGGACATCCACCCGGAGTCGGCGAGCGGCTGGTGGTACACCAACCCGGAGCACCCGGCCTTCCAGGCGACCTTCCGGGCGCTTTCGCAGGGCTACGGCAGGCGGGCGGTGGTGATCGGCTGCGGTGGGTCGATCCCGTTTGTCGAACCGCTTTCGGAGATGCTGGGGGGCATCCCGGCGCTGCTCATCGGGGTCGAGGACCCCTACACCAACGCGCACTCGGAGAATGAGAGCCTCTCGCTTTCTGACTGGGAGAAGGCCACGAAAAGCGCCATTTATTTGTATGACGACCTGGCGCAGACCCTGGCGCCCGGGAAGTAACCCCCCATGCTGACGCTGATCTCGGAACTTTCGCGCGCCGCGGCGCAGGCGCTGCGCGCCGCGTATGAGAATAACCCGGCGATCCCGGACGAGCTTTTGGTGCAGGCGCCGGCTCGGCAGGAGTTTGGCGACTTCCAGGTGGCCTCGTGCCTGCAACTGGCCCGGCCTCTGGGGAAGAAGCCCCGGGACCTGGCTCAGGTGGTGAAGGAAGCGCTAAAGGCGCACCCGGCCGTCGAGAAGGCGGAGGTCGCCGGGCCGGGGTACGTGAATTTGCATCTGCGCTCGTCGTGGCTGGAAAAGAAGGTGGCGGGGCTGCTTTCGGACCCGCGCCTGGGGCTGCCCAGGTCCGGGACCGGGCACCGGGTGGTGGTGGATTTCTCGTCGCCCAACGTGGCCAAGCCGATGCACATCGCGCACATCCGCTCGACCATCATCGGGGATGCGATGCAGCGGGTGCTGCGGGCGCTGGACCATGAGGTGGTGTCGGACAACCACCTGGGGGACTGGGGCACGCAGTTCGGCAAGCTGATCGTGGCCTACCGGCGCTGGCTGGATAAGGAAGCCTACGCGCGGGCGCCCATCGTCGAGCTGGTGCGCCTGTACCAGAAGTTCGTCGAGGAAGACCATGCCGAGGCGGTGGCCCTGGGAATTGTCAAACCCGATCGGCGGGCAGAGGGGGAGGGGGAAGCCGAGGGGGAAGAAAAAGAGACGCGCAAGGTGGCGCCGACGCCGCTTTTAAGCGAGGCCCGCGCCGAGCTGGTGAAGCTGCAACAGGGGGACGTGGACAACCTTTTCCTGTGGCGCGAGTTCGTCGCAGTGTCGATGAAGGAGTTCGAAAAGAGCTACCAGCGCCTGGGGGTGCGCTTCGACGTGCAGCTCGGGGAAAGCTACTACAACCCGCGACTGCCCTCGCTGGTCGAGGAGTTGCTTGCCCGGGGCATCGCCGAGGCCAGCCAGGGCGCGGCGGTGTGCCACGTCGAGGGGGAGCCGGCACCGCTCCTCATTCGCAAGGGGGATGGCTCGTTTCTGTACGGGACCACCGATCTGGCAACCATCGAGCACCGGGTGAAAACCTGGGACCCGGCGCGGATTCTGTACGTCGTCGATGGGCGGCAGCAGATGCATTTCCGCCAGGTGTTCGCGGTGGCGCGCAAGATGGGCTTCACCTGCGAGCTTTTGCATGTGTGGTTCGGGACGATGCGCTTCCGCGATCCCGACACCGGGGATTGGGGCACGGGGAGCACACGCAAGGGGAATGTGCCGCTTTTGGAGGAGTTCCTGAACGAGGCGCTGCGCCACGCCGAGGCAGTGGCCCGGGAGCAGAACGCGGAACTCTCGGAAACCGAGGTACAGGAGGTGGCGCGGGTGGTGGGGCTGGGGGCGGTGAAGTACAACGACCTGTGCCGAGACCGGCAGGGGGACGTGAACTTCGACGTGGACCAGGCGATGTCGCTGAAGGGGAACACGGCGACGTACATCCAGTACGCGTATGCGCGCATCCGCTCGATCGGGCGCAAGGCCGGTGCAGCGGGCGGGACGGCGCCGTTGCGGCTGGGGTTGCCGGCGGAACGGGCGCTGGCGCGCAAGCTTTTGGACTACCCCGGGGCGGTGCTGCGGGTGGGGCAGTCAGCACGGCCGCACCACCTGACGGAGTACCTGTACGACCTGGCCGGGGTGCTGAGCACTTTCTATAATGACGTGCCGGTGCTCAAGGCGGAGGCGGAGATCCGCGCGTCGCGGCTGGTGCTGCTGGAGACGGTCGCCAGGACGCTGAAGCATGGACTGGACCTGCTGGGCATCGAGGTGCTGGAACGGATGTAGGAGGGCCCGTGCGGACCACCATGAGCCGCCGATTCTGGCAGTTCCTGTGGGCGGGGTTTGCCGGGCTGCTCTATTTCTATGTGCGGACGCTGGATGGGGCGGCGATCCTCGCGGTGCTGCGCGGGGCGAAGGGGGGCTGGCTGGCGCTGGCGGTGGGGTGCAACTTCGTGCTGGTGCTGTTGAAGGGGCAGCGGTTGCTGATCCTCCTGCGGGACGTGCCGACGAGAGATCCGCGCCTTTCCGGGCTGCGGCTCTCGGGGTTCTATCTGGCCGGGTACGCCGCGGACAACCTGCTCTTCGGGCAAGCGGGCATCGGGCTGCGGGTGTTTCTCCTGCGGGGGGCGGGGGTAAAGGTGGCCACCGCCATCGGGTCGCAGGTGCTGGACAAGATCCTGGAGGCGGCGGGGCTGGGGGTGCTTTGGGGGCTCTCTTGGGCCGTGACGGGACAGGGGGGGTTGCCCAAAATGTCGTCGCTGCCGTCGAGGGTCGGTCCGACGGCTGGTCCACGGTGGGTCGTCGGGGCGGGGGCGGCCCTGCTCGGGGGGGTGGGGGTGCTGGCGTGGCGCCGGTCGGGACGGTTCCGGGGAACGGTGGGGGCCGTGGTAAAGCGGGCGCTCGTGGCCGCCCGGCCGCTGCGCTCGCCAAGGGCCGCAGCGAAGGTGGCGGCGTTGACGCTGCTTTGCTGGGGGGTGGAACTGCTCATGGTGCGGTGGGTGGTGGCCGGGCTGGGGGCGACGCTGAGCGTGGAACAGGGGGTGCTGGTCCTTGTGCTGGGGGCGCTGGCGCTGCTGATTCCCGGACTGCCGGCCAACATCGGCCCGTTCGAGGCGGCGGTGACGGTGGGCCTGGGTGCCGCGGGGCTGCCGGCGGTGAAGGCGTTGCCGGCGGCGGTGCTTTATCATCTGATCCACACGGTGCCGGCGACGCTTTTGGGGCTGCCCGGGTTACAGAAAGGGATCTCGTCCTTTCGTCGAAGCCCGCCTGCAGGGGACGAAGGGCCGCCGGGATAGGGCCATCGCGAAACGCCGCAGGCGCCGCGGTCCATCGGTCAGCTCTCCTCGCTCTCGCCGATCTTTTCGCCGGTGCCGCGTTCCAGGGTGCGGTAGAGGGTGCGGCGGTCGATCCCGAGGATCTCGGCGGCGCGCTTCTTGTTGCCCCCCTCCAAGGTCAGGATCAGGTTGCAGTAGCGCTGCTCCAGCTCGGCCAGGGTGGGATGGTCGTCGATGATGCTCTGGGCGGTGAGCACCCGCCCCCCATCGCGCACTTCCGCTGGCAGGTCCGAGGGCAGGATGATCCCGCTCTTGCTCAGGGCCAGGGCGCGCTCGATGACGTTCTCCAGCTCCCGGACGTTCCCCGGCCAGCCGTGGCGGGAAAGGAGCACCATCGCCTCGTCGGCAATGCCGGCGTCGGGGCGCCCCTCTCGGCGGGCGTACTTGGTGAGGAAATGGTCACAGAGCAGCGGGATGTCCTCCGGGCGCTCGCGCAGGGGCGGCAGGCGGATGCTGACCACGTTGATGCGGAAGAAGAGGTCCTCGCGAAAACGGCCCTTGGCGACATCCTCGTCGAGGTCGCGGTTGGTGGCGGCGACCACCCGCACCTCGACCCGGATCGGTTCGCTGCCGCCGACCCGGCGGATCTCCCCTTCTTGAAGGACCCGCAGGAGCTGCGCCTGCATCTGCGGGTTCACATCGCCGATCTCGTCGAGGAAGAGGGTGCCTCCTTGCGCCTCCTCGAAAAGGCCCCGCTTGGCGCTGATGGCCCCGGTGAAGGCCCCCTTGGCGTGGCCGAAGAGTTCGGATTCGAGGAGCGTCTCGGTAAGGGCGGTGCAGTTCACCGCCACGAAGGGCCCCCCCGAGCGGGGCGAGTGGTTGTGGATGGCGCGGGCGACCAGTTCCTTGCCGGTGCCGGATTCGCCGATGACCAGCACGGTGGACATGGAGGCGGCGACGCGGGCCACCATCTTGTACACATCCAGCATCGCCAGGGAGCGCCCGACGATGTCCCGCAGCCGGCCGCGGTCCTCGCGCTTCAGGGCCCGGTTCTCCTCCATCAGGCGCTGGCGCTCCAGGGCCCGGCCGACGGTCAGGATGAGTTCGCGGTTATCGAAAGGCTTGGAGATGTAGTCGTAGGCCCCGTGCTGGATGGCCTTCATGGCGGCCTCGACCTCGCCGAAGGCGGTCATCAGGATGACCGGGGTCTGCGGCTGGTGACGCTGGAACGCGGCCAGCACCTCCATGCCATCCGGTCCATCGCCCAGGCGCACGTCGCTGACGACCACGTCGTAGGGCCGGTTGGCGGGGGTCTTGGCCGAGAGGCCGATGGCCTCCTCACCGCCCTCGGCCAGGGTGACCTCGTAGCCCTGGCTGTGGAGGATCTCGGCGACCACCTTGCGGAAGGCCTCGTCGTCCTCGACGACCAGAGCGTGGGGGGCTGGGCCCATCATGTCAACACCGGGTTATGTGGTAGCACGACGGCGAACTCGGAGCCATGGCCGGGGACGCTGCTGACCTTGATCTTGCCGCCCAGGGTGCGGGCCAGTTCGCGGCAGATGGAGAGACCCAGGCCGGTGCCCTTGCCGCGCCCCTTGGTGGTGTAAAAGGGCTCGAAAATGCGCACCAGGTCATCGCTGGCGATGCCGGCGCCGTTGTCCTGCACTGCCACCTCGATCTCGTCGGGGGACTCCCCCTGGCGCACGGCGACGACGACCCGCCCGTCGGAACCGCGGTCCTCGGAGGCGGCGGCGGTGGCGTCCAGGGCGTTGGTCAGCAGGTTGATGAGGATCTGCCGCACCAGGCCGGGATCGGTCTGGATCTCGATGTAGCGGGGGTCGATCTCGGTGGCGATTTGCACCCCCGGCTGGCGGGCGGACGAGCCCGAGACCCGAACGGCCTCCTCGACGACGCGGCGCAGGTCGGCGCGGACCAGAGTGGGCTTGGCGGTGCGGGTCTGGTCCAGGTAGTCGCGGATGATCTTGGAGACGCGGCCCAGTTCACCGATGGCGACCTGGAGGCGTTCCCGCAGGGCGGCGGGGACGTCCCTGGCGTAGGTGGCGAGCTGAAGGTGTCCCGAGACGGAGGCCAGGGGGGTGCCGACCTCGTGGGCCAGCTGGGCGGCGAGCTGTCCCAGGGCGGCCAGCCGCTCCTTGTCGCCCAGCTCGCGCTGGATCTGAACGAGGAGCTGGTTGAGCTGGCCGAGGGCCTCGTTCTTGTGCTGCAGGTCCCTGGTGGCGGCGGCGATGTCGTCGGCCAGGCGGCTGTTGAGGCCGCGGATCTCCTCGTCGGCCTGGGCCAGTCGATCGAGCATGGCGTTGAAGCCCCTGCCCAGGTTGCCGATCTCGTCGTTGCGGGCGGTGGCGACGCGGCGGCGCAGGTCGCCCTGTTCCACCTCGTACATGGCCAGTTCCAGGTCGGACACCGGGCGGGCCACCACGCGGTCGACGATCCAGGCGGTGGAAAGCAGCAGAAGCAAAAGGGCCATGAGGGTGGTGAAGGCGGAGATGCCGAGCTGGTCGCGCAGCACCTTGTTGTAGCGGTCGCGGGCGACGGTGACTTCCAGGACGCCCCGCTGGGGGCCGATGGGGTCCAAGGGGGTGGTCATGGTGAGGCAGCGCTGGGGCTGAGGCTGGCAGGCGGCGCGGTCCTCGCGGGTCTTGAACTCGCGGCTGCGCCGGGCGGCCAGGGAGACCGGGACGGTGCGCTTCCAACGGGTGGAGGGGCCGCGCTCGTTCAGCCGCCACAGGGGTTCGTTGCCCCGGTAGCTCGGCGGCCGGAGGCTCTCGCCAAACTACGAGGCGCTCTCTGAACGGCTCAACGGCGCTCCCTTCCTGCTTGCGAACGATCTGGTGATCGGTAAAGGCCGTGTGACCACCATCTTGAGCCGGCCGCAGGGGCATGTGACACC
>JBBRLA010000022.1:0-26851 GCA_038231615.1 Polyangia bacterium
AGAAGCACCTGGCCGGAGCAGATTTTGGCGCACCCCCGCAGCGACTGAGGGAGCGTACTACTGTACGTGACCGTAGGAGAGAGGAGGTACGCCAAAAGATGCCCGGTCCAGGTGCTTCTGTTCAGTCTTCGTCATCCCCAAAGAAGACGCCGACTTGTAGCTCGGTGGCGTCGAAAGGCTCGGCCCGGACGCGTTCTGTGCGCTCGGCCACCAGCACCTCGGTGTAGCCATCGGCGGTCCAGCGCAGCACGGTCAGGATTTCATCGCGCGGATCGATGATCCAGTAGTGAGTGATCCGATTCTGGTGATAGAGCCGCTTTTTCCTCACCAGATCATCCGCCCGGTTGGTCGAGAGCACTTCGCAGACCCAGTCGGGCAGGATCTTGACCACGGCTTCGTCGGGAAGTTCTGGCAGGCGCTCCATGCGCCAGCCCGCGATATCGGGTTGCCGGGCATTCTGTTCGCCAAAGTCAATGAGGGCTTCGGTCGAAAACCACCAGCCGCCCGGGCGATCCGGCGGCCCGCCAGATTTGCGCCGATAGGCTCGATGCAAGAGATGGAACGCCGAGCCTTGGGCCCGACCATGGCGAGGGCTTCCCGCCTCCTTCTGGACGAGGTAACCATCGACGAGTTCGTAGCGATCTTTTTGTGGCAGGGCCAGCAGATCGGTCAGCGTGGCGGGTCCCTGGGGTCGCTTTTGGGAGACGACGCTCATGCGAACAAAGGTAGCATGACGTCGGCCAGTTCTTCCAGGGCGCCCCAGCGGACCCCGCGATCGCTGACCACGATCTCGCTGCGCCCGGTAAGGAGCGCCACCTGCAAGAGGATCATCGCCCCGGCATAGATGACGTCGGCCCGGCGCGGGTCCAGGCCGCGGAGTTTTTGGCGCTCCAGAAGCGGCATCCGCCCCAATCGCTCGCACATCCGCGACAGGTCGGCCACCGGCAGGCGCAGGCCCTCGACGCGCTCGCCGTCGTAGGGTTCGAGCCCCAGATGGATCGCCGCCACCGAGGTCACCGTCCCCGCCAGGCCGACCAACTCGCCCTCCGGCGCAGGCAGATCGACCAGCGCCCGCTTTATGGTCTCGCACAGGGCCGCACGCTCCTCCGCGGTGGGCGGATCGTGGTGCAGCAACCGCTCGGTCAGTCGCACGGACCCGATTGGCACGCTGCGGAACCGCTCCGGCCGGTCCTCGCCGACAATCAACTCGGTGGACCCGCCGCCGATGTCCAGGACGCTCCGCTTTCCCGCACCCGGTGGCAAGGTGGCCGCCACCGCCCGGAACGAGAGCCGCGCCTCGTCGTCGCCGCTGACCACGCCAAGCGGGACACCGCTGTGTCGCGCCCGATCGAGGAACTCTTGCCCGTTGCGAGCCGCCCGGAGAGATTCGGTCCCGATGGCGATCACCCGCTCCGCCCCCAGGGCCCGGGCCCGCGCCGAGAAACGCACCAGCGCCGCCAGGGTGCGCTCCATGGCCTCGGGACGCAGCTCGCCGCTCTGGTCCAGGCCCTGGCCCAGGCGGGTGATGTCGATGTCCTGCTCGACTGCCACTGCCTTGCCCCTGCCGTGCTTGCCGGCGCTGACGTCGGCCACAAGGAAAAGGACGGTGTTGGTGCCGCAGTCCAGGGCGGCCAGGCGCATGGCCTAACGTCCCTTGGGCAGAGGGCCCCAGGTCGGCCCCTCGGCGTCGCCCCGGTGGACCTGGCGCTCGGTCTTGCCGTCGGCGGTGGCGACCCAGATCCCGCCGCGCGAGCTGAGGTACGCCAGGGCGCGGGCATTGGGCGCCCAGGTGGGGTGGTTGTTCGAGCCGCGGTTCTCGGTCAGCCGGACGATCTCCTGGGTCTGGCTGTTGACGGTGAAGACGTCGTAGTTGCCCTTCTCGTCGCGGGCCGAGAAGGCGATCAGCGACTGCCCGTTGATCGGCCGCGGTGCCCACGCCGGCTCCTGGTTGTAGTTCCCCTTGCGGGTCAGCTTGGTCTGTCCTGCCCCGCTCGACGACATCACCCAGATCTGCGGCGAGCCGTAGCGGTCGGAGACAAAGGCGATCTGCGACCCGTCGGGGGACCACGTCGGCGAGCTGTCAATGAAGGAGTTGCTGGTCAGCCGCTTGATGATGCTGCCGTCGGCATTCAAGAGGTAGATCTCCGAGTTGCCGTCCTTGGACAGGGTCAGGGCGATCTTGCTGCCATCCGGCGAGTAGACGCCGCCGGTGTTGAGCCCGGGCTGGGTGGACACCCGCTTGGGCTTGCCGCCCAGGGCCACCGACCACAGGTCCGGGGTGCCGCGAATGAAGCTCGTATAAAGCAGGCCGCCGCCCCCCGGGCTCCACGACGGCAAGAGATTCTGCGAGCCGTTGCTGGTCACCTTGTGCTGGGCGGCGCCGTCCCAGTCCATGACCACGATTTCCTGCGCCTTGCCGCTGCGCTGGGAGAAGGCGATCTGCGTGGCGAAGAAGGCGTCCTCGGTGGTGAAGTACTTGACCACGTCGGCGGCGAAGCGATGGATCAGGTGCCGGGCGTCGGAGGGGGGGCCGGTGTAGTCCTTGCTCAGCACCGGCGAGTCTCCCTTGACCACCTCGAAAAGTCGAAACTGGGCCCGCATCTCACCGCCGGTCACCGTCAAACGGGCCTTGATGACGCCGGCGGCATTCACCGAGCGCCAGGCGTCGGGACCGATGCCCAGCTCTTCCTTCTGGACGTTGGCCAGGAACGAGCGCGGGTCGAGCACCTCGAAGAACCCCGAAAGCGCCAGGTCCCGCGAGAGCACTTCCTGGGACAGGGCGCCGTTCTGCGGATCGCCCAGCCCCTGTGGGATGGCCAGCTTGAAGAGAGACTGCCCGGGGTTCTTGATGTTGAAGCGCACCTGATCGTCGGCCTGTGCACCGACGCGGGACGGCCGCAGGGCGAAGGCCGCGAGCAAGAGGCCGCAGGAAAGGTAGGCCGAGAAGAAGACAGTAAATCGGGTCGGTCGGGCCTTTCGTGCCCGGAGCCATCGGTGGTTTTGCGGGGGAAGCGACTTCGATTCAGAGGGCGGTGCAGGCTGGCGCATGTTTGGTCTTCTTGATCTGGGGCGCGCCATCTGGCGTGCCCGGGAATTCTACTTGGTGAAGGTGGGGCAGAGCTTGCCTCGGCGGGCCCTGTCGGCGTATTTGCCGTGAGGCTTCGGCAGGGAGGTGATGCTTCCCAGGGTGGAGTTCAGGCTGCCATCGAAGAGGTCGTTTCCCGACTTTTCGACGATCTTGAATTCGACCAGCTTGCCCTCGTCGTCGATCCTCAGGCATGCGGCGGCGGAGAGCTTGCTCAGTTCCCCGGGGGTTAAAAGGGTCGGCACGGTCCAGCGTTCGGTGATGGCGGCTACGATCTCCAAAATGTAGGGGTCCCCGGCGGCCTCGGCGGCGGTGCCTCCGCGGATGCCCTTGGGATCGCCCTCGGCGGCGGCCTCCTGAGTGGCGCGATCGTCCGCGGGGTCGCGGAGGTTCTTGAACTGCTCCGCCAGCTTGGATAGGGGCTTGTCGGGTTCCTTCTCGTCCTCGGGGGGCTTGACGGTTTCCTTGTGGGGCTTGTCGGGGTCGTCGGTCACCTTGATGGCCTTCTTGGGCGCCTGGGTCTTCGGCGTGGCCTGCACGTGGGGCAAAAACGAGAGGTCCCGGGGCTTACCGAAGCGCACCAGTTGCGCGTCGACGTAGGTGATGGTCTCCTTGGGCTCGGCACCCGGGCGGCGGGCGTAGAACACCACCCCGAGCAGACCGCCGTTGAAGAGCACGGCGAAGATCAGCCCAGACACGATGCTGGCGCGATCTTTGGGGCGACGGCGGGAAGAGGGAGAAAGGAGGGTCATGGCGCGGTCAGCCCGGCTACTGGGTGCTCAGGGGGTCGGTGATGAGGCCCAGATGATCGGCGCCCGCCTTGGAGGCGACGGCCATCACCTTCACCACGTTGTCGTATCGCAGGTTGCGATCGGCATGAATGTACATCTCCTTGTCGGTCTTGAGCTTGTCGTTGGTGGACAGCTTCACGGCAAGATCGGCGAAGGGGACGGGGATTTTTCCCAGGTATACCGTCTGGTCCTTCTCGAAGGCCTCGGGGATGGTCAGGATCAGCTTGCCCTCGTCGTCGGCGATGGTCGGTGACTCGGCCTTGGGCAGCGCCACCGGCACGCCGGTCGTGGTCATCGGCGCCGCCACCATGAAGATGATGAGCAATACGAGCATCACGTCGACCAGCGGGGTGACGTTGATATCAGAGACCATCCCGCCGCTGTCGCGGGGCCCGGACATCGCCATGGGTACACTATACGCCGCTCTCGTCAGGACCGCCAGGGCTGCGACAGCCGCCGCTTGTGCCGGGCCCCGATTCCCCGGAGTTTTTGCCCCACCGGGATGCGCATGCTAGCATCTCGGCGACAGCCGACGTGCAGCCAGCTCGGTACACCACGACGGTCACAGGAGCAAATGAGCGCAATTCTCGTGGGCAAGACCAAACCCCGTCGCCGGATCGTGCGCAACCTGGGTATCTTGGCTCTCTCCGGGCTGCTTGCCTTGTGCGCCGTCTACGCCCTCTTCCTTCGCTGGACCCGCATCGAGCCTCCCGAGGAACCCGAGAACGCGGAGGCCCAGCGCCCCGTCGAAGTCCACGGGCAGCGGGTGTCGGTGGGCGCTAACTGGATGAGCCGCGAGCGGGGCATCTGGGAGTACCACCTGGAGGGCGAGCCCTTCGACCTGGGCTATGCCCAGTCGCGCCTGGGCAACCGCCTGCTGATGGAGACCGAAGAGTACATGTTCGGCGAGATGCACCGGTACGTCCCGTCCCAGGCGGCGATGTTCCTCATCCGCGCCGGGGTGCTTTTCCGCTACCGCAACCTGACCCGCTTCATCAGTGACCCCTACCGCATGGAGCTTTATGGGCTGTCCCGGGGCTACTACGACACCCACTCGGATTTTTTGCCGATCTACCACCGGGTCGTCTTCTACCACGCTCTGCACGACATCACCCAGACCCTCGAACGCTCGCCCCTGCTCGGCTGCACCGCCTTCGCCGCCGCCGGGCCGGCGACCCTGAACGGGCATCTTTACCTGGGGCGCAACTTCGACTTCGAGGGGCCGCCGATCTTCGACAAGGACAAGGCGGTGATCTTCTTCAAACCCAAGGGGAAGATCCCCTTCGCCTCGGTGGCGTGGACCGGGATGATGGGGGTGGTCACCGGGCTGAACACGCAAGGCATCTTCGTCGCGGTCAACGCCGCGCGGACCGACGACAAGGGAAAGGAGGGGGTGCCGGTGGAACTCCTGCTCCGCGAAGTGCTGGAGACGGCGCGGTCGCTGGACGAGGCCATCGAGATCGTGCGACAGCGGCCGGTGCTGGTGCCGGATTTTTACCTGATCGGCGATGGCAAGACCAACGAGGCGGCGGTGATCGAGCGTTCGCCGACTCGTACCGAGGTGCGGCGGAGCAAGGACCTCTTGCCCTTGACGAACCACGCGCTGACCCCGGCCTTCGCCGCGGACAAGGAGAACGAGCGGCTGAAGACCTACATGACCTCGGGGGCGCGCTTCGCCAGGCTGCAAGAGTTGCTGGGGCAGAACCGCGGAATCATCGATCAGTACAAGGCGCTGGAGATCCTGCGGGACAAGCGGGCGCCCGGCGGAGAGCCGCTGGGTCTGGGCAACCGCAATGCCATCGACGCGCTGATCGCGACGCATTCGGTGGTGGCGGACGCGACCAACCTGGTGCTCTGGGTCGGCTCGGGGCCCCACGCCCTGGGGCGCTACGTGGCGTTTGACCTGCGCAAGGAGCTGCTGGGGGATGAGCGGCCCGCGCCACAGGACCTGCCCGAGGACCCGGTGCGGGAGACCGCGGAGTACCGCTCGTACCAGCAGGCGATGCTCTCGCTGAAGTCGGCGGGGGAGCTGGCCAAGCTGGGCGACCCGGACGCCCTGGACCGGGCCATCGAAGAAGTGGAGTCAGCCGAGGCGCTGCAGCCGCGGATGCCGGAGGCCCAGCGATTGCTCGGCGACCTGTTGCGGCGGCGGGGCGACAGCAAACGAGGGGACGCGATGCAGGCGCGGCGCCACTACGAGCGGTTCCTGGAGGTCCACCCACCCTACCTCCACGAAATCGAGGAAGTCCGGGTCATTCTTCAGTCGCTCTGACGGCTATGCCTACTTTGCGGCGAAGCTGAAGTCTGCCACTGCCGAAGTCTTCGCCGCCACCTTCACTTTCTGGGTCTTCTGGCCCAGGACTTCGTGCCACGCATTCAGGGTGTATTCGCCCGCTGGCAGGTTGCGCAGGGTGTACTCGCCATCCGAGCCGGTGACCGCGAAGTAGGGGTGCGGCAGCACGCCGATGTACGCTGCCATCCACGGGTGGATGTCGCACTTGGCGTGGACCATCACCTCCATCTTACCGAACACCTTGGTCAGGCGCATGTCCTTTTGCGCCATCAGCTCGTTGAAGGTGCCGTTGCCCTCCGCCACCGTGCGGACGTTGTGCAGCACCGGGTCGCTGTTGATGAAGGTCACCCGCTGCCCGACCTGCACCCCCAGCACACGCGGCTCGTAGAGGCAACCGCGCTGGTCGATCCGTACCTCATCCTGCGGCGGCTGCTTCCATTCGGGCTGCCCCCCTTGGTTCTGCTGGATCCACACGAACACGTTCTGCACTTTGCCCTCCCGCACCATCACCGAATTGTCGAGCACCGGCCCCTGGTGCTGCTCGATCACCGCGGCGCTTCGCGCTTCGCGATCGATGCACCCCGCAGGCAGCGTCAGCTCCTTGCGCTGCGGGGGCACTCCGGTGAAGCGCGCCGCGCCGTGGATCTCTCCGACGGCGTCTCCCCCTGAAGCCGGCGCCGCGGGGCCACCCACCGACGCGCTCCTGGGGCCAACCTCCATCGGGGCCGGAGGGTCCTTTTGCCTGGTCCCCTCGGCTGGCGCCACGGGTGTAATCAGCACCGAATACAGCGCCGCTACCGGCACCGCGGCCCCGATGATCCCCAGAAGCAGCCAGGGCGAGCGGTCCCGCATGTTCATGAAGTACCGCACCCCCGCCCCGGCCAGCATCAGCACCGCCAACACCAGCCAGCCATGCTTGCTACCGTATGTGTTGGGAAAATGGTTGCTCATCATGATAAAGAGCAGCGGAAAGGTCATGTAATGGTTGTGGACCGACCGCTGCTTGGCTCGCTTCGCCTGGGTCGCATCCGGCTTGCGCCCCTCCCGGGTGGCCTCCACCATGCGCCGCTGAGCCGGGATGATGCGCATCCACACGTTGGCCGCCATGAGGGTCCCCATCATCGCGCCGACATGCAGGTAGGCCGCCCTGCCGCTGAGCACCTGGCTCAGGCCGAAGGCCACCCCGCAAAGGAGCAGATACCCCAACGCCGCCGCGGCCCATCCCATCCGGCCCAGGGGCGAGAGCACCATCAGGTCGTAGGCCACCCATCCCAGGACCAGCGTCCCGATGCCCAACGCCGTCGCCGCCCCCGGGCCGATCCGCGACACGTTGGGATCGGTCAGGTAGACCCCGCCCCCCATGTAGTACACCACGATGAGCAGGAAGAACCCGCTTACCCAGGTGAAGCCGGCCTCCCACTTGAACCAGTGCAGCACCTTCGGCATCTGATCGAGGGCGACACGCTTCTTGTCGACCTCGTAGAAGCCGCCGCTGTGGACCATCCACAACTCGCCCTCCGAACCGGCCTTGCCCTCCACCGGCAGGATGTGCCGGTCGAGCCAGGCGAAGAACATCGAGTTCCCAATCCACATGATCCCGGCGATCAGGTGCATCCAGCGAAAACAGAGGTGCAGCCACTCTCGAACGTTGGCGTCCATGCTCAGCTCCCGCGGTAGGTGGAATAGCCAAAGGGCGAAAGGAGCAGGGGCACGTGATAATGCTCGCCCGCCGCCCGCACCTGGAAGGTCACCGCTACCTCGGGGTAGAAGTTGGCCACTCCCAGCGCCCGGAAGTAGTGGCAGGTGTCAAAGGTCAGGCGGTACACGCCGGGATCGAGGTCCCCGTCGGGGAGCAGCACCCGCAGCCGCCCGTCCGCATCGGTGATCCCGCTGCCCATGGCGCGGGCCGCTCCGTCGCCCTCGGGCAACATCGAAAGGGTGATTGGAACACCGGCGGCGGGCTGGCCCCGGGACGTGTCCAGGACGTGGGTGGTGATCGGGCTCATACGCGCACCAGCTTGGTCAGACGCAGGTCCATGATTCGTCGCTGCTCCTCCGCCGCCACCGGAAGTTCGACCTCGGGCGAATGGCCCAAGCGCTGCTTCAGGAGCGCCAGCATCTCCTCGCCGGATCGCCCAGTGGCGCAAACGATATAAATGTAGCCGAAGCGGTCCTCGTACTCCACGTTCAGGCGCGCAAGGGCCTCCTTGATCTCCGCTGCCGCCGCCGTGGCGCCGGCTTGCTCTTGCGTCGCCCAGTGGGACGCCACCGCCTCGCCCGCGGGCTGGCGCTCGCCGATGCGCGGGTGGGCCGCGAAGGCCTCCAGACAATCCTCCCGAGACAGATGCCGATATTCCGCGCCGGCCCGCGAGAGCAGGTCTTCCAGGTCCCGAAAGGGCCGCGCCGCCGCCACCTTTCGCGTCCAGCGGGTGGCGCCGCAGCAGGCGCGCAGCGCGGCCTCTGCCTCGGTCGCGCCCAGGCGGTTCAGCCTGCCGATGCCGACTTCTTCGCGGCCCTTCTCGCTGACCTCGCCGAAGAGCCGCAGCCGGCTTACCCCTCCGTCGGGGAAGATGCAAAAGCGGGCGTGGGTCGCGGGAACCCCGGGGCGGACCTCGGCCTCGAAAACATGTCGGGTGTGGGGCAGAAGGCGCGTCCGCGGCAGGATCTCGGTGTACGGCGTGCCCGACGTCAGCAATTCGGGGCCGAAGGGGTCGCCGCCGTCGCACACCCCCAGGGAGCAGCTCTCCGGGGCGTTGCCCTTGAAATGGGTCGTCTCGACCTCGATGCGGTGGATTGTCCCGTGGGCCGCCAGGCGCAGGACCACCCAGTCCGGGCCGGGGCGGCGGCTGCGCCGCGTCTCCCAGCCGTCGCCCATATTGATGCCGCGTCCGGGTTGGATCAGGTTGTGCCGGGCGCCGAAAAACATGTCGTTGCAGGTGATCACCCTGCCGCCGTTCTCCACCGCAGCCAGATCGGCCTCCCCGGCGCGCAGCCAGCGGAGTTCGGGGACCACCTCGCCCCAAATCCGCAGCCGGGCCACGCCCCCATCGGGGAAGATGTTCAGGCGCAGGTGGGTGAAGCGCTGCGCCTGCCCGCCCATGGCAAACAAGTTGGAGCGATCGCCGAGCAGCGGCGAACGCGGCAGGATCTCGACCCAGTTTGTACCCGTTCCCAGAAGCTCCTCGATGTTGGCGTGTCCCGAGGCGGCGCAGCCCTCCAGCGAGCACGCCTCCGGGTAGTTGCCCTTGAAGAAGCGGGTGTCCACGTCCACCCCGTGGACTACGCCGGGCAAGCCCAGGCGGACGATGCAGAAGTCGTGCCCCGAGGTGCGCCGCCGCCGCGTCTCCCAGCCGTCCATCCACTTGCCTCGGTCGGTGTACTTGCCCTCGATGAACACCGGCGGCGACGGCTTCAGCAGGTTGTCCTTCTCGGCGAAAAACTCATCGTTGGCGTGAATCACCGCGCCGCCAAGCCGCTCGGCGGCCAGGTCCACCCTATCGGTGAACTCGCCCGACAGACCGCCCAACCCAGACGATCCGTGCGCTTCGTGTGCCCCATCCGCCTGAACCTGAGAATGAACAGACAAGGTCATCCGCTTCCTTTCCGCAGCCAGGTCCCCCGCGGGGAGGTCGCCAGCACGCCGCGATCGTGGATCTTTTCGCCCCGCAGGTAGGTGGCCATCACGACCCCCGCCAGCACTTTGCCGCGATACGGGGTCAGCTTGTGCCGGTGCAGCAGCAGGTCGGGGTCCACCCGTACCTCGGCATCCGGGTCGAAAAAGATAAGGTCGGCGTCATGCCCCACGGCGATCGATCCCTTGCGCCCGGCAAGGCCGACCAGCCGCGCCGGGGCGGCGCACATCCAGGCGCAGACCTCGACCAGCGAACGGCCGCGGCGGCGGGCCTCCGTCCAGGTGACCGCCAGCCCCAGTTGCAGCGATGAGATGCCGCCCCAGGCCGCCATGAAGTCCCCGGACCCGGTGCACTTCAGCTCCGGCAACGAGGGCGAGTGGTCGGTGACCACCTGATCCACCAGCCCCTGTCGCAACGCGTCCCACAGGCGCTCGCGGTTTTCGCCCTCGCGGATCGGCGGGGCGCACTTGAACTCGGTAGCCCCGTCGGGGACCTCCTCGGAGGCCAGCGACAGATAGTGGGGGCAGGTCTCGGCGCTGACCGCGACCCCGGCGTCCCGTGCCCGGCGCAGGGCGAAGAGCGCATCGGCGGACGAAAGGTGCACCACGTGGGCGCGGGCGCCGATCTCCTCGGACAGGCGGCAGATCAGCGCCACTGCCAGGTCCTCGGACTCCCGCGGGCGGGACGAAAGATACGTGGCATAGCGCCGGGGATCGCCCGGGTGCTTATCATCAAGGTCATCCAGGCGCGCGGCCTGTTCCGCGATCGGACCGGGCAGCTCCGCATGGCACAGAAGGGGCAGGCCCAGGCCGGCAAGGGTCTTCATGGCCTGCCGCAGGTCATCTTCGCCCACGTGGCCGAACTCCGGGACGCCCGAGTCGGCCAGGAAGCACTTGAACGCCAGCGCCCCCGCCTCCGCCAGCGGACGAAGGGCGGCGGCGTTCCCCGGCACCGCCCCGCCGCAGAACCCCACATCGACGAAGAGTTTGCCCTCCGCCGCCGCGGCCTTGGCCAAAAGGCCCGCCACGCTGGTCGTCGGCGGGATGCTGTTCAGGGGCATGTCCAGGAGCGTGGTGACCCCGCCACGGGCGGCGGCCCTGGTAGCGCTCGCAAAGCCCTCCCACTCGGTGCGCCCGGGCTCGTTGATGTGGACGTGAGTGTCCACCAGGCCGGGCATGATGTACAGGTCGCCAGCCTCCTTAACGGGGCAGCCGGCGGGCACCTCGTCGAACCCGGCCACGGAGACGATGCACCCCCGGCGGACGTGGATCGACGCCGGGCGGACCCCGTCCGGGAAGACCACGCGCCGGCCGCGAAAAACCACGTCAGATAGCGCGCCGTGCAGCGGAGCGCTGTTCTCGGGGGCGTTCATCAGGGCCGGACGGTATGCGGCCCCTTCCCGGCCTGTCAAGCGGGTCGCCGCTCGGGAACGCGCGACTGCGCAATTTCTGCTCATCCCCCTGCCCGTGCAAAGATTGCATGAGGAGAACGTGCCCTGGGGCCTTCACCCGGCGCCCGCTTTATGTTCAGAATCGCGCATGTTCCAGCCCCCATCCGAGACCCCGAACGAGACCGCGGACCACGACGATCGCCTCCTTGTGCGCATCTTCACCGTGACCGCGGCCCTCCAAGCGGAGCTTTTGCGCCCCCCCTTCGCCACGGACGCGCCGCCGGGCGGGGAGGACGGCGCGCAGGCGGACCCGAAGGCGCCGCTCACCGGCGATGCCCTGGTGAAGGAGATGACCGAGGTGATGGCCGAGATCCAGCAGCGCCTGCCCCTGGTGCATCTCACCGATGAAGAGCGCGCCACCCTGCATGCCGAGGCGGCCCGGCGACCCGCGCCGCAAATGATCCTCGATCAGTCCGCGGACCTGGCCGACCTGGCGGACCTGCTCCAAAAGCTTGCTCCGGGCGAATGCGAGGTCACCGGCGATGCCATTCGGGAGGCGGCGCGGGCCGCCGAGCGACTCGACCGCTTCAAGGCCGCGATGGACCCGATGCTCGGGGCCCTCGGCCAGCTACAACAGAAGACGGAGCAGGATCTTCTGGCGATCTGCGAATGGGTGCAAAAATCCGCCAGCGACAACCCCGAGCTGGCGGCGGCCCTTCTGCCCGGTTCCAGTCCCTCCGGCCCTCGCCGCACCTCCGGCCCCCGCCGTCCCCGTACCCCTGGCTGAGTACAGCTCCCCGCAATAAAGTGACCCCCATTGGCACCGGTCCAGGTGCTTCTGTTCAGGGACCGCAGGCCCCCGCGACATCCTTCGGGTCGGCTCGTCCCGCCAGCACCCGGCACGCCAGATCGAAGAACCCTTTTCCACTGGCCGGATAGACCCGGACCGTGCGATCACCGCTGGCGGCCACCACCCGCAGGCCGTCGGGCGAGAACGCCACCCCGTTGATCGCCATCTTCTGCCCGCGCAGCGTCACAAGTGGGCGCCCGTCGGCCCACCACAGGCGGGTGGTGTGGTCCACGCCCCCGGTCACCACCTGCGTGCCATCCGGCGAGAGCGCTGCGGCCCCCAGCGCGCCCTGGTGCCCAGCAAAGCGCACCCGCGCCTCGCCCGTGGTCACATCGAAGAGCCGTGCCGTCCCGTCAATCCCGGCGGTCAGGACCTGCTTGCCGTCGGTGGAGAAGGCCGCCGAAACCACCCCGTCCTTATGCCCAAAGAGCACCCGCAGCGCCTTGCCGGCCCCGCTCCACAGACGCGCCGTCCCGTCGGCCCCGGCGGTCAGGACCAGCTCGCCGTCGGGCGAAAACGCTGCTCCCGAAAGCGTCCCCTTGTGCCCAACCAGTGCCGCCATCTGCTTCCCGGTGTCCCCATCCCACAGGATGGCCCGCCCATCCAGGCTGGCGGTCACGATCCGCTTCCCGTCCAGCGAGAACATCGCCGAGACCACGTCCCGCTCATGCCCGCGCAGCACCGCCAGCGACCGACCCGAGGGGACCGCCCAGATCCGCGCCGTCCCATCCCCGCTGGTGGTGACCAGGCGCTTACCGTCGGGCGAGAAGGCCACCCAGCGCACCTCGGCGCTGTGGCCGCGCAGCACCGCCAGGTTGTCCCCATCGCCAGTGCTGAAAAGTCGCGCCGTGTGGTCGTTGCTGGCCGTGGCCACAAGCTTGCCATCCGGCGAGAACGCCGCGTGGCGCACCAGAGACCCGTGCCCGCGCAGCAAGAAGAGCGGTTTGGCGTCCGTCCGCACATCCGAGAGCCGCGCCGTCCCGTCATCGCTCACCGTGGCGAGCATCTTCCCATCGGCGGAGAAGGTGGCGAAGCGCACCCCCCCCTCGTGCCCTCGCAGGACCGGCCAGGCGGCCTCGGTCTTGGCGTCGTGATCGCCCAGAGTCTCGGCCACCACCGTGGCCAGCACCGCCTCCAGCTCGTGGGGCAGGGTCGTGCCGTGCTGAAGGTGCGGCGCTGCCAGACGCACCGCGGCCAGAAGGGACGGCACCCGCCCCTCCCCCTGACGCGAGAGCGCCAGCGCGGCCAGCCCGTCGAGCCTCTCGTCCATTGTGGCTGCCGGTGTGGCTTTCGCTGTCCCCGCCCCGGCGGCAGGATCGAGGATCGCCTTGCCCCAGTCGCTCCACGGCCCCTCGCCGCCGCCCTGAGCCACGTCGATCAGCCGCCCCACCGCGCGCTCGGCGGTCCGCTGGGCCCGCGTCCCGCGCTCCCGTTCCCGCGTCGCGGCCTGCCGCTCCGTGTCCAGCAGCGCCTGCGTCTCCCGCGTCCCGGCGATGGCCCGCTCGCTGCGCTCATACAACGCCGCGCCGACCAGCGAGGCCACCAGCACCAGCGCCCCGCTGGTGCCGATCAGCACCTGTCGTTCCCGTTGCCTCCGCGCC
This sequence comes from Polyangia bacterium, assembly GCA_038231615.1. Lineage (GTDB taxonomy): Bacteria > Myxococcota_A > Polyangia > Palsa-1104 > JAEUJZ01 > JBBRLA01. The sequence goes on from JBBRLA010000022.1 coordinate 13,643, forward strand.
GCCTCCGCCCGCGCCGCCAACTGCTCCTCGGCCAGCTCCTCGCGCACCCCGCGCAGCTCTTCCTCCAGCCGCACCGCCAGCGAGGCCCGCAGGAACTCCTGCTCCTCGCGGTTCGAGACCGAAAGCGCCCGACCCGGCCCGGTGGCGGTCAGCGCCTCATCCAGCTCCGCGCCCGAGAGCAAGAGCGCCGGGTCCCTGCCCGATCGCAGCCAGCAAAGGAGCGGCTCGGCCAGCGGGCGCTGGTCGTTTTTGCGCAGCCAGTCCACCCCGAACACCGAGGCGAAGATGCGGTTGCGCACCCGCAGCCAGCGCAGCCCGGCAGGGTCCTCGTGATCCTTGATCAACCCGCACAGGCGCAGCGTCATCTGCAGCGAATCGCTGGCCGCCGCCGGTACCCGCTCGTGAAAGAGCAACCGCCGGTAGAGCGAGATGGCCCGATCGCGATCGATCACCGCAGTGCTTCGCGCTTCGCTGGGGCCCTCTTCAAAGGGCCGCGCCGCGTCGCGCAGGATCGGGCCCTTGGCCCCCTCGCGCAGGAACAACTCGTCCACCAGGTGCTCGACCCGCGCCTCATCCACGCCGAAGAAGTGGCCTTCGGCGATCAGCGCCTGGCACAGGCGCGCGGTGGCGCTGGGCTCTCCATCGGTGAACTCCAGCACCTTGGCCAGCAGGTCAACCTCCCCGGAAAGCGCCGGCAAGAGCACCGCGGCCTGCTCCGCCGTGAAGTCCGGCAGGTACACCAGGCGGGCGATCCGCGCCGGCTCCAGCGTGCCGCCGTGGATCAATTCACCGGGCGACACGGCACCCAGAAGACAGATCGACAGGCGCCGCAACGAACGGTCGGTGGCCCGTTCGGCGAGCAGCCCGTGGAGCGCCGCGAAGAAGCCGTCGGATTCGTCGCCGATCGCCCGCAGGGCGTCGATCCCGTCGATGAAAAGGATCACCTGCTCGGAAATCCACACCAGAAGTTCGTCCCGCAGGTACGAGGCGAAACGCCGCGCCGGGGTGATCTGCTCGCGGCGGACCCAGAACTCGGTGGGGTCCGGCAGCTCCATTTGCTCCGCTATCTGTCCTACGATGGCGTAGTGGAAGCCCTCGGCCGGCACCCGTGCTCCCATGTGGGACAGATCCACCGTGGCACACCGGGCGCCAGCGGCGGAAAGCTGCCCCGAAAGGTGCGTGCACAGGGCGGTCTTGCCGCTCCCCGGCGGACCGATCACGTGGGCGAACTCCCCCGCGGAAAGCGCGCGCAGGAGCTCGACGTCCGCTCCGCGCTCGACGTAGCAGATGGCCTCTGGTGGGGGTCCCGTGACGATGGGGACCAGTTGTGTGCTCTCCTGTGGGTACATGCTGCCTACGGTGCCGCCTGATCGCCATACCCCCAGAACAGGTACGGCATAGAAAGCAGCTTTATCTATTTTAGTTCGAAAGCTGGCTAGACCGCAAGGCCCGACAAAAGGAGTCGCCTTCCCGGTTTGTCTGAAGCGGGGCGACGGTTCGCGGTGGACTAGCGATTTGGCGTTAGAATGGGCACCCATTCCTCGATCATTCGCAGCAGCGTGTCTATCTGGCTGGCCTGGGTACCGCCGTCAACGACATTCCGCAGGGTCTGCTCCATGGATTGAATCGTCGATTGATACATGTGCCACGCCCCTCTGCCGATCACCAGCAGCAGCGCCGCGGCCAGGGCCAGATTGAAGAGGAAGCGCACGCGAGAGATGCCATGGCGCATCCGTCCCGCCGATCGCTCCGCAGCGGTCATCAGCGCCACGTCCAGCAGGCCCGCGCGCTCGCTGGCGCACAGGAGCACCAGATCGTCCGGGTCGGCCAGCCCGGCCTTCACCAGCATGGTCGGCAGGTCCCGCCCGGCGCGCACCCCCTGCACGATGACATCGCGGCGGGCCCGCGCCACCGGGTCGGCGCAGGTCGCAACCGCCAGGTCGAGCGCCTGTTGCGGCGTCAGCCCGTGGGATAGGTTGCGCGAGAGCACCCGGCAAAACATCCCTCGCAGGTGCGAAAGATACACCCCGCCAAGCAGAGGCAACCGCCACAGGACGGGGTAGAACAGACGGGAGAGCGATGCCGCAAGCGCCGAAGCTCCGAAGAACCGCCAGAGCCCCGGCACCCCGCGCAGAAGGACCAGAGCCACGACGAGCAGCTCGATCAACGGCCCCCGGACCTGCCGCAGATAGCTCGCCTCGGGGTGCAGGAGCAGGTTTGGCAAGGGCCCCGTCAGGATTGACCCCGCCGCCAAGAACAAGGGCAGGCGCACCGCGGCGCGCAGGCCCTGGTTGACGGCCAGCGCGACCTCCAGGCGAGTGGAAATGCTCTCGAAGCCCTGTGCCGGCTGCCCCACCTGCTCAGCGGCGCGCAGGACCGCGACGTCGGTAGCGGCGAAGATGCCCGGGAAGCGTTCCATGGCGCCGGCCAGTGTCTCGCCCGCCGCCGACCGATCCAGCAGGGCGAGGAGCGCCTGGCGCAACCCGCCGCGATCGCCACGGACGGCGGCGACCAGCGTGCGCAGCGCCTCGGTCGCCGGCACCCCGGCTCTCAGGAGCCGCGCCATGCCGGTGCAGGTGTCCCGGATCTGCTCTGTCTTCGCCGAAGCCCGGACCTTTCCCCTTCCCTTTCCCCTTGCGGGCCGACGGGCCGCCTGCGGGAAGACCCGAGGCGGGGGCTGGCGGACATCGACAAGTTCAGCGCCCTCGCGGGGTTGCCAGCGAGCGAAGAGGACGCCACACGCGCCACATTCGCTTCCTCCAGCCTGAGCCTGGCCACAACGGGGACACTGCATCCCCTTCAGAGTAGCAGCACGGGCCATCATCGGCGATGTCGCCATACGCCCACATCAGCGACGTGGGCTGGCGCGTCGGAACATGAGGCTGCGACCGGCTGCGCGGCCGGCTCAGGGCGCCGGCCGCGGGATGCTCCCCATGCGCCCGCCCTGATAGTCGCGAATGGCCTGGTAAATCTCGGCCTCCGTGTTCATCACGAAGGGGCCGTAGCGGGCCACCGGCTCGCGGATCGGCTGGCCGCCCAGCAAAAGGAGACGCGCCGGTAAAGCGGCGCCGGCCGGCACCCGCAGGCGCACGCTTCCCTGGGGCCCCAGCACCGCGAGCTGGCCGTCTTCGAGCACCCGCGCCCCTTCCCCCACCTCGACCTGACCGCCAAAGACGTACACGCAGGCATTCCACCCCTCGGGCACGGGCTGCTCGATCCGCGCCCCCGGCTTTAGCGTCCAGTCCTGGTAAAGAATCGGTGTGCGCGTGTCGATCACCGCCTGGATGCCGAAGACCTGGCCGGCCACCACCCGGGCCTGGGCCAGACCGTCGGGGCTGCGGGCAATGGGAATGCCCGCGGCGGGGACCTCCTGGTAGCGCGGGGCCATCAGCTTGTCCCGGGACGGCAGGTTCACCCAGATCTGGAAGCCGTGCATGCGGCCCCCTTCCGTCTGCATGCGCCGTGACGGCATCTCCGAATGGACCACGCCGGCCCCGGCGGTCATCCATTGCACGTCGCCGGTGCCGATGGTGCCGCGATGTCCGGCGGAGTCTTCATGCTCGACCTCGCCCTCCAGAATGTAGGACACGGTCTCGAAGCCGCGATGGGGATGGTCCGGGGCGCCGACGGCCTCGCCGGGGCGGTAGGCGATGGGGCCCATCTCGTCGATCATCAGGAACGGATCCACCATGTCCAGGCCCTCCGTCGGAAAGGGGCGGCGCACCATGAAGCCGCCGCCCTCTCGCTGGCGGTGGGCGGTGACGATGCGCTCGACGGAGCGGACGGGGGCGTGGGGGCTTTCGATCATGGCTCCAATCTGCGGATGATCGGCGGCGAGCACAAGAGGGGTCGGTCGGCAGGCGTCATCCGCGGGTCCCTCGCCGGGGTTGCCGCCGCAACATGTCTTCCATTCCGACCCGCTGCACTCCACGAGTTCCGACCCGCTGCACTCCACGAGGCCGCCTTCCCCGCCTTGCGCCGCGTGTACGTGTTTGGGATGTAACGGCCTCTGGACCCTTCTCGATTGGCCCTGGGCCGGTTTTTCGCCCCCGTCCCCTCCTGACCTGGGGTAAAACCCCACTCCGCGTGGGATTGGACCCCACTCCGCATGGGGTCCAATCCCACTTCAGGTGGGGTTCCATCCCAGTGCAACTGGGATGGAACCCCACTTCCCCTGGGATTGTGCCTTGACAACCGGCCCCGGCGACCGAAAACCCTGGGCGTGATGACACCCGACCCTGCTGAATGGAACAACGACTGGGGAACATCCTCTATAGCTCGATCGAGTGGCCAGGTAAAGCCGGGAGTCTTTGGGCCCGCCCTGGTCTCTTGAGGAACGCCATGTCAAGCTCCGCGTAAATATATAGATAGATGGTGAGATGTCTCCCATGAAGAGCCGCTTCGACAACAACATGGCCTGGGATCTGGGACCGGGTCACTACGAGGTCTGGTACCTGACCCTTGCGCATCGGGAGTCGGGCACGGGGTTCTGGATTCGCTACACTTTAGAGTCGCCCGACGTCAACACCGGCAGGGCCTACGCGCAGCTCTGGTTTGCCCGGGGAGACCACGGGCGCCCCGAGCGCACCTTCGGGTTCAACCGCCGCTTCCCCATCGAATCGTTGATCCCCCGGCGGGACCCCTTCGAGTTGCGCATTGGCGACGCGGTGCTGACCAACCAGAGCCTGCGGGGCGCGCTGGCCGGCGACGGCCACGACGTCACCTGGGACCTGCGCTTCGTCCCCGCATCGTGCACGCACTACCACCTGCCGGACTTCGCCTATCTGCGGAGGGGCACGCTGGTGGACACGGTGGTGTTCTCGCCCAACCTGAGCATCGCCCTCACCGGCACCATCACCGTGGATGGCGAAACCTACGATCTGCGCGGTTCGCCCGGCGGGCAGACGCACCTTTATGGGCGCAAGCACGCCTATGCCTGGGCCTGGGCCCACTGCAACGCCTTCGACAGCGGTGAGGGCCACGAGGCGGCGGTGATGGAGGCCCTGACCGTGCAATTGCGCCGCGGGCCGGTGCTGCTGCCGCAGATGACGCTGGTGACCGTCTACCCCGACGGTCTGGGTGGCGAGGCGCTGAGCTTCAACAAGGTCGTGAACCTGCCGAGAAACCGCGCCGAGTACGGCACCGGCTACTACCGCCTGGTCGGCGAGGGCGTCACCGCCAAGGCCGAGGTGGCCCTGTCCTGCCGCCCCGAGGACATGGTCCGGGCGGAGTACGTCGACCCCGACGGCGAGCCGGCCTACTGCCACAACACCGTGGTGGCGCGCTGCGAGGTCAAACTGTCCCGGCGGTCGTTCCCCGGGGCCGACTGGCAGCCCTGGCGGACGCTGGCCACCGATCACGGCGCCAGCTTCGAATGGGCCGGCAGGGCCGGCGACTCCCAGGTGCGGCAGCACCACGTCGCCCTGCCCCTGTGAGATTTCACCACAGTCCCTGCTCAGATTTACTCAGTTTCGCCCCGACGCCCCACGGCCGGCGCGGACTTCGGGTTGGCACTGTTCTTGTTTACATGGCTGGCCATGACCACCACGTCCGCTCCCCTACTGACCCTGAACTGCCACGAGGCCTGGGTACACCAGCTCGGCCATCTCGGCTTTCCAACCTTCATCATCGATGGGCTCCCCGGCCGCTACACCAGCCGCTGGGACACCCACGTGCGCCCGGTGCCCGAGCGAGCGACGCTCGTGACCCTGGAGGAGGCGCTGGCCCAGCGACGGTCCTACCACTGCATCATCGCCCACAACATCAGCGACCTGATGTCAATCAAGCTGCTCGATGCGCCGCGCATCCTGGTCATCCACGGCACTCTGGAGGGGCGTTTGGCCCAGGAAGGGCGGGACCGGCTGCCCGACGGGTTCCTGAGCAGCGTGCGGACGTACGTGCGGCAACTGGGGGTGCACGTAGTGGCGGTCTCGGCACTGAAGGCGCGGTCGTGGCGGCTGCCGGCGAACATCATCCCTTTCGCGGTGTCGCCGGAGACCTACCTGCCGTGGAGCGGCCAGGTCCCGGCGGGCATCCGGGTGGCCAACCAGATCCACCAGAAGGCGCGGGTGCTGCGCTTCGACCTGCACGAGGCGGCCTTCGCCGGGCTGCCGGTGCGCTTGGTGGGGCACAACCCGGGGATCGACGGGGCCGCCCCCTCGGAAAGCTGGGACGATCTGAAGCTTTTGCTCTCCCGGCATCGCTTCTTCGTGCACACCGCTGACCCGGAGATGGAGGACGGCTACAACATGGCGACGCTGGAGGCGATGGCCGCCGGGCTGCCAGTGCTGGGCAACGTCCATCCAAGTTCGCCGATCGAGCATGGGGTCAGCGGGTTTCTCTCGGACGATCCGAAGGAGCTGCGGGGCTACGCCGAGCTTCTGCTGGCGGATCAGGAGCTGGCCGGCAGGATGGGACAGGCGGCGCGGCTTCTGGTGACGCAGCGGTTTCCCATGGAGGACTTCGTCGATCGGTTCCATAAGGCCATCGAGACCGCCCGCGCGGGTTGGCTGGAGGCAAGGAGGCGGCAGGATCGAGGGGCGGCGCGGGCGTGAGAAGAGCGGTCAGCGACCTCGCGGCTTTCTGACGAGAAAATAGGCCGGCACGCCCAGCGATACCAGGGCCAGCCCGGGCAGGCTGGTCCTGGGGCTGGCGAGGAACAGAAGGGTTGAAAGGGTCGCGGTCAGAAGAATGCCCAGCGCCGGTAGCACCGGATAGCCCTGGGTGCGGTAGGGGCGCGGGGCATCGGGTCGTGCCTCGCGCAACACGATGACCGCGGCGGTGATCGCGGCGAAGGCCAGGAGTTCGGCGGAGACCACGTAGCGCAGCAGGCTGGCGTAGGTGCCCGAGAGCACCAGGAAGGCGGCCCAGATGCCCTGCGCCAGCAGCGCCCGCCCCGGGACGCGGCGGGAATTGAGCTTGCTCAGGGCGGCGGGGAGCTGATGATCGGCGGAGAGGGCGTAGATGACCCGGGCGCCCGAGAGGATCAGCCCGTTGGCGCAGCCCAAGGTGGACAGAAGGATCGCCGCGGCCATGAAGCGCGCGCCCCCGGCGGGCCAGACGACCTGTGCGGCGGCGGCGGCGACCCGCTGCTCCGGGGCCGCCAAAAGCGCCGGGAAGGAGAGCACCCGTTCGTAGCCCACGTTGGCCAGGACATAGAGCAGCGAAACCAGCAGGCAGCCCCAGAGCAGCGCCCGCGGCAGGGTGCGCCCGGGGTCGCGGACCTCGCCGCCGGCAAAGGTCACGTTGTTCCACGCGGACTGGGAAAAGAGCGGCCCGACCATGGCCAGGGAAAACCCCAGGCACAGGGCCAGCCCCTCCGGGGCGCCGGGTGACTTGGCGAAGAAGTGGGACAGGGCGCTGGCCTCTATTTGGCGATCGGAAAGGCGCACCAGCAGGCACACGACAATGAGCAGTCCGAAGGCGGCGACCTTCACCACGGTCAAGATGTTCTGCACGCGCGTGCCCGTTCGCAGGCCCGCGGCGTTGGTCGCGGTCAGCGCCAGCACCACCAGCACGGCAACCGCCTGCACCGCGGACAGGCTGAAGGGGCCGGCCCGCAGGAGGATCGTCGAGGAGGAGACGGCGGGCGCGAAGACCCCGGCGAACTTGGCGAAGGCGGTGGCCACCGCGGCGATGGTCCCGGTCTGGATCACCAGGGTAAGGGTCCACCCGTAGAGGAACGAAAGCAGCGGCCCAAAGGCCTCGCGTAGGAAGACGTAGGGGCCGCCGGCCTCGGGAAGCATCGCCGCCAACTCGGCGCAGGCCGAGGCCCCGATGAGGGTCAGCACGCCGGCTACCGCCCAGCACAGGAGCAGCCGGGCCGGCGAGCCGAGGAGGCGCCCGGACTCGGCGGACACCAGGAAGATGCCCGAACCAACCATCGAGCCGACCACCAGCGTGAAGGCATCGAAAGCGCCGATGCGTCGCTGAAAGCCAGGGCCGGGGATCGCCGGCTGCAGGCCGGGGAGAATCGCCGGCTGCGGGCCGGGGGGGATCGCCGGCTGTGGGCCGGGGGGGATCGCCGGCTGCAGGCCGGGGGTCATGGAGGTCAGTCGACCTTCAGCCCGGTGACCGCCACGACCTCGCGATGATGCACCTCGACGCCCTGCTTGACGTCCAGGGTGCCGGTGACCACCACCGTCTGATCGTTGTGCTTCTCAGCCAATTTTTGCAGCCTGGGGTTGTCCCCGAAGTCGAGTTCCCAGCTCAGGCCGCGGGCGCTGATGCTGGTGCCGGTGGTCTCGGCGCCGATGGCCATCTGTCCGGTCTTGAGGATGCCCTTCACCTCGACCTTGATGTACGATTCAGTGCCGTCGCGGGGCTTCTTGACGGGGGCCGTCGCGGCCTGTCCTGCGGGCATCGCCAGCAAGAGGGCCAGCAGCGACAGGGAGATCGGTTTCCACGGCATGGGGTCGGCTCCTTCGTATTGTCCCTGGGGGTCGGCCTCGGCAGGCTGAGCTTCCGCTACCGTGGCGACCTTGTGCGCATGGTGCCACCATGCGCTGCGAAACGGGAGCGGGATCTTATAGCCCCTTGCGGTAGGGACGGGAGGATTCTATGTTTCGCCCCGTCTCCGGCGTGCCCTTCGCTTTCGCCCCTTTGGCCCACCCTTTTTGAGGAACTGACATGTCCGAACCACGCAGTCTTGACCACCTGGTCGCCACCGCCATCCTCGGCATCGACACCCTCTGGGGGGGCGACGTGATGAACCCCTCCGGCACCGGCCGCTTCATCGCCGATAGCTGGTTCTCCGACGAACCGCTGCCTCTGGCCTACACCCACCCCAGCGCCGGCCCGGTCCGCGCGGGCGGCGGCGTCGCGGAGAAGCCGGAGGCGCGGCGGCACGTCGAGGCGTATCTGAGCGCGGTGGACGTGCACGGCGCCATCGCCGGGATTGCCGAAGAGGCTCCCCGCCTGGGCGGCCTGCGGGGCGAGTATCTGACGGGCCTTGCGGAATGCTTCGAGGTGATGTGGGACCTGGCGATGGAGATCCAGGGAAAAGGGCCGGCGGTGCCCTACGATCGCTGCGTCCGCACGCTGACCGGAGCCGCCCCGGGACCGTCGCGCCCCGAGGAGAAGCGGGCCCTGTTGGCGGATCTGCTGCGCCACACGGGCTACGCCGGGGACCTGGCGGAGGCCGCGGGCCGCTGGCGCCTGGAGCGCAGGGTGCCGTCGCGGTCGATCGCCGCGCTGGGGGCCGCCTTCATCGCGGAGTTCGACGCGCTGACGGTGAAGAACGTGCTGCCCTACCTGCCCGCGGCGCTGTACCGGGTGCCCCGGGCCAACGTGCGGTTCCTGGCCATCGAGAACGCGTGGTTCTCCGGCTCGATGAATTACCTGGGGCGGGCCCGGCGCCCCGATGGCACCCCGGAATACGAATCGACTTATGAGATCAACGCCGCGCTGGAGATCTCTGTCCCCGAGTTCCAGCAGCTTGTCAGCCACGAGGTGGTGCCCGGGCACGTCACCACCTTCGCGTACTTGCAGGATCTCTTTGTGCGCCGGCAGGTGGGCTTCGAGGCGTCGGTGCTGACGATGAACACCCGCGCGGCGGTGCTCTTCGAGGGCATCGCCAACAACGCGATCCTGATGGCCCACGGGGTACGGGACATCGCCGAGCTGGCCGATCCCGACCTGAAGATCGGTGTGCTGTTGGCGCTCTTGCAGGACGACGCGAAGAACCAGTCGAGCTACCTGACCTGGAAGGAGGGGTTGGCGCAGAAGGAGGTGGCGGCGATTATCCAACGGGACTTTTTGCTCTCGGAGGAGCGGGCGGACAAGCTCTCCGGGGCATGGGGGCGGCACCCGCTGCTTGGGCGGATGTACCTGCCCGCCTATCGCGCCGGCACGGAGCTGGTCGCTGAGTTGCGCAAGGCGCATCCCCCAGAAAAGGTGCTGCCGGCGCTCTTCGGCTGCGCCGGGCTGGTCGATGGCGTCACCATCAAGAAGGCCCTGGCCAACTGAGCCGGCGAGGCGGACCTACAGTCGGCCAGGGCGGCCAGGACAAAAAGGGCACCCAGGGCGATCCCGGTGGCCAGGAGCGGCGCCGTCCTGCCTTGCCGCTGCCGCTCGATCCAAGGTGCGGCGATGACCGGATCCGCCCTGAAGAACATTTCGGTGGGGCGGCTGGCCAGCGCCGGGCGCGGCGAGGAAGATGGCGGCGCCTGACGCGTCATGGATGCACGGTGCGCAGCGAAGCTGGGCACCATCGAATGGGCCGCCCGGCACGTCTGGATCGTCGTTGGGTGCACCGGCTGCGCCGCTGGCACACGTTGCGCCTGACCCGCTGGCGCGGCCCGTTCCACGAAAGGGAGAAGGCGCTTCGCCACTTCGCCCATGGTCGGGCGGCTTGCCGGGTCCTTGACGAGCAGGGCCTGTACCAGCGCCGACAGGTCCGTCGGGATGCCCCGGTCGATCGACCACAGCCCCTGGGGGGTCTGGCACAGGTGCTGCGCCATCACCTCCATCGGGGAGTCCGACATAAACGGAGGCCGCCCGGCGAGCATGCGGTATAAGATCACCCCCAGTGCATACACGTCCGCCTGCGTCGTCACCCCGCCGAGGCCGCGGCACTGCTCCGGCGCCATGTACGTCGGCGTGCCCATGCAGGTCCCGATCTGCGTCTCGATACAGGTCACTTCATCTTCTCCATCCCCGGGGTCATCCCCGGCCGCCTTCGCCAGCCCGAAATCGAGGATGCGTGCCTGTTCCCCGCCGGGCGCCGACAGGTCGCGGACGACGATGACATTCTCCGGCTTGAGATCCCGGTGGGCCACCCCGCAGGCATGGGCCGCGGCCAGCGCTTCGGCCAGTTGCAGGCCCAGCCGCAGCAGGCGCGGCCTGCCCGGCGCTGGCGACCGGGCAAGCAGATCGCGCAATAAGTCCCCGCGCAGGTATTCCATCACCAGGTACGGCCGCCCGTCAGGCAAACGCCCCGAGGAGATCCCATTCACCAGCCCGGGGTGTGTCACCAGCCTGGCGATCCGCGCCTCGTTGAGGAACCGGGCCACCACTTGCTGCCGCTCCGCCAGTTCCCGCCGCAGCACCTTGATTGCCACCCGACCGCCGTGCCCGTCCGTCGCCGCAAAGACCGCGCCCATGCTGCCCTGCCCGATCTTCTTTTCGAGTTGATAGCATCCAATTCGTTGCTGGCTCACCTGGCACCTCTCGGTTCAGTCTTGCGACAGATAGGTAGCAACGACCGTGCCACAACTTGAGCGCCCCCTTCGCCGGTTCCTTCTGCCCAACGGCAGGCCGTCGGCCCCCTCACCACCGTGGACCGGCCCCAATGCTTGTCCGACACCCGGACGCTGTCCGACACCCGGACGCTGTCCGCCGTCACCCGCCGCCCCGCCGCGACCCCCGCCGCGGCCAGGCAAAGGGACCGACCCGCTACATGTTCAGGCCACCATCCACGTCGATGGTGCGGCCGTTGAAGTAGTCGCACTCCAGCACGAACTTCACCGCCAGCCAGATGTCCTCCGGCTGCCCCACCCGACCGACCGGCACCGCGGCCACCAGCGCATCGCGCGCCTTCTGGTTCATCCCCTGCGTCATCGGCGTCTCGATCATCCCCGGGGCGATGGCGCCCACTCGCACGCCAAAGGCGGCGAACTCCCGCGACCAGGTGACCGTGTTGGCCGCCAGCGCCGCCTTCGCCGCCACGTAGTTTGACTGCCCGCGGTTGCCGTGTCGGGCCACCGACGACATGTTCACCACCACGCCCGGCCGCGAGCCGGTCTCGACCATCTTGGCGATCGTCTCGCGCACCATCAATGTGGCGCCGGTCAGGTTCACCCCGATGACCGCGTTCCAGTCCGCCGTCGAAAGCTTCACCACCGCGCCGGTGGTCCGGTCCTTCTTGACCAGCAGCCCGTCGCGAAGGATGCCGGCGTTGTTCACCAAACCGTTCAGCCCGCCCATGGCGCCGTGGGCCCATGCCACAAACTCGGTGCAGTCCTGCTCGCTGGCCACGTCCAGGCGGCGGCGGTGCACTTGCTGTGGCAACTCCGCCAGGCCTTTCTCGTTGACGTCCCCGGCGGCCACCTGCGCCCCCGCCTGGCTGAGCCGCTGCGCGAAGTACGCGCCCATGCCGCCGCCCGCCCCGGTCACGATGATCTTCAGGTCACTCAGGTTCATGGCATCTCCTCTTTTCGGGGCCGAATTCTAGCCGACTCCTCGCCCACTCAGCAGCAAATTCGCCCGCCGGGGTGGCGTGATTCTTATTGACCGGTCCCCTTCGCGTCTTACGTTTGGATCACGACGCAACGAACCGGGCCGCGCTGGCCCCGGCAATGTTGCGGTATCAGCTTGCAATGCGGAGGTCGTGAGATGTTGGTGATCCTGCTTGTCCTTCTGGTGCTCTCCCTGGGCGGCGGGGGCTGGGGCTATTCACGCTACGGCTACGCCGGCTTTTCGCCGGCTGGCCTCATCCTTCTGGTGGTGCTGGTCCTGTGGCTCACTGGAAACATCCACTTTTAGCGCGCGTCCGCGCCTCACCGCGGTGCTCGGCCTGGATGTTTCCGGGTCACACCACCGGGGCCAGCACTACCACGCTATAGCCCACCGCCCGCTCGCCGCCGGGGTTCTGATACGAGTGGCGCTGGTCCCCGCGAAAGACCACTACGTCCCCGGCTCTGAGGGTCCACTTCTCCCCAGCCGCCACCAATAGGATGGACCCGGTCTCGCAGGTCAGGTACTCCCGCGTCCCCGGAGTGTGGGGTACGCCGGTCATCTGCGAGCGCGGCGGGAAGTCCATTCTGTCGATGGCCATCCCCGCGATGGGGTCGGGCAGCAGCTTGCGCACCGCAACCTGCCCCCGCGACCGCAGCGGCAAGCTGTCCCGCGGGTAAAGCTTGCACGCCGCTCGCGGCGCCGAGATCAGTTCCTCCAGCGGTATCTGCAGGGCCAGCGCCACCTTGTGCAGCACCGATAGAGTCGGGTTCGCGGCCCCCGACTCCAGGTTGGCCCAGGTCGCCCGGGGCAGCCCGGAGAACTTCGCCATCTGCTGCTGCGTCATTCCCCGCGCGTCGCGGAGCTGCCGGATGTTGCGCGAAAGGCGAGCGGCCAGTTCATCATCGATGCCCATGGGTTGGCATTTTGCCATTCCCTTGGCACGGATGCCAGCTTCTGGGTGGGCCCGCCCTACACTCTCTTGTGCAAGGAGGAACTCATGGACATTCGTGGTAAAGCAGCGATCGTGACCGG
>JBBRLA010000023.1:0-26402 GCA_038231615.1 Polyangia bacterium
CTGCCCGGTGCCGCCGGCCCCACTGCCCGCACGCCGTGCTTGCGGCGATCATTTCGCTCCTTCTTCTTCTTATCAAAGGCCCGCTGCACTGCCTCGATAGCGGCGTCGGCCTCCGATTCCGCGCTGCGTTGCTCGGCCAGGTCCAGCGCCTTCTGCGCCGCGGCGCCTGCCTTCAGTACCAGATCCACCGGATTGTTTCGGGCCAGTTCCAGCAGGCGCTCCCGCAGCCGCGGGTCCAGACCGGAAATGAACGAGAGCGAGGTCATCTCGGCGCCGGCTCGGGTCAGTTCCTCGGCCTCCGCGCACTCGTAGCCCACGGCCAGCAGCATCCGCCGCTCCAGCGTCTGGGCGGAATTGCGCTGATCGAAGATCTCCCGGGAGGCCCACCGGGCGTACTGCATGAAGGTCTTGTCGGCGTGCTCGGGGTCGCGCAGCCAGTGGGCGCCAAGATAGGAAAGCAGCAGATACATGCCCAGCATCCAGTCCTGCCGGACGTGGTTGAAGATCCGCTTGGCCGACTGCTCCAAGCCGACCAGCAGCGTCACGTACTCCTCGGCCTCGGCGGGGCGCAGCGGCCCCAGGGTCTTGGCCCGGGTGCGCATCTCCGCCAGCCGGGCCGCGTCTTCCCAGGGTCGCGTCGCCAGGAAGCGCCTGCCGCCGGCCTTCTCGATGGCCCGCGAAAGCTTGCCCGGCGACGGCCACTCACCGATGATCTCGGTCGCCCTGGCCGCACCCGCTGCCGCCGAATTCGAAGTCGAAGAAGTGAATGTCGCGTGCATCAATCTCTCTCTGGTTCAGAAAATAGGGAGTGAACCCACCCACTCCAGTAGGGGCAAGGGGGGCATTTTCACGAAGGATGCCACTCTTTAAACCCATTGTAAACCTGGAAAATTTGATTATTTCAAACTTCCCGCTAAGCCACCAGCCCCTTTAATAGTGAGAAAAAATGTTACGCTCTGGAATGCCAGGCACTTCCAGGTCGCCCAAAAAAGAGGCAGTGCAAGAGTTGCACTGCCGGGCGCGTTCGGAAGTCCAGTCCCCGAACAGTCCCCAGCGCTCATCGCTCTAGATTCTACAGGTGATAGCTGATCTTGTAGGCCACCGCCTCCTGCACCGGCAGGGGGCAGGTCTTCTCGACCTTGAAGTAGATGGGCGTGTCGCCGCTGTATGATCCGGCGCCGCCGGAGATCGCCTTGGACCCGGCGCCGCTGATGGTGACGCTGTCGGTGGTCTTGTCGGTGATGAGGGTGCAGCGGTAGCACTCAGTGGCGCCGCCGCCGTGGGTCTCGAAGGTGACGGAATAGTCATTCACGCAGCCGATGCCGCCGGTCGCCTGGACCTTGAAGTAGTCCGGGGCGGTCCCCAGGGTGCCGCTGAAGTCCTCCACGGAGGGATTTGTGTGCAAGCGCGAATCGGAAAAGAGGCTCGCGGTGACGGCATCCTTGCTGGTCAGATCGGAGCAGCTCTTGCTGCCGCGATCAGTCGCGGTCGACCGGGTGTGGCCGGGCCCGGTGTGAAGCTGCTCGCAGCCGTTGCCCGGGTCCCGGTCCACGTCGTAGTTCTCGCCCCGGCAGGTGAGGTCGCAGCGCTTGCTTCCAGGGTCGGCGCAGACGGCATCGCCAGTGTCCCGGCCCAGGCCGGGGCAGGCGTTGTCACAGGCGCCGCAGTGGTCGGCGGTCGTCACGCTGCCGCAGGACGTGCCGCCGTCAGGCATCCCCGATGCGTCCATGCCCCCGGTGAAACCATCCCCGTGCAGGCCGCCATCGGGCGCCTCGGGGCCCCCGCCGCAGGCCAGGGCATAGACCACGACCAGGCACAGGGACAGGGAGGGAAAAAGCGCTGCACGAAAAATCCGCATCGCTCCATGGTAGCACGTTTGAAGGGTTCATCACAGCGTCATCCGCTTGCGTTGAGCCCGGACGCGCCCGGAGAACCCGCGTCAGTCGATGACACGGACTGCCCCCAGGCGCTCGGCTTCCGCCAGCCATAAGGCGGTGCGCTCGGCGGTGCTGCGCGGGTCCACGAACCGCCGGGGGATCTGGCCGCTTTTCACCATGGCGTAGAGTTCCGGCTGTGTGGCATGGGCCTGCGCCACTGCCAGGTCCACTGCCTGCCGCGAAAGGACCACCTGGGGCAGGTCCAGAAGTTGCGGCGGCGGCGTCGGATGGCCGACCAGGCGCGGGTCGATGCAGGAAGACAGGTCGGCGGTGGCATCCATGCGGGCGTTGAGGCTGCCGATGCCAAATCGAAGGGCCAGGGTCGCCGCCACCGAGACATGGTCGAAGCGGTCATGGTTGATCTTGCCCCGCCGCACGGTGGGGCCGATGGCGATGGCCGGCACGCGGAAGCCGAGCTGCCGATAGTCGGGATTGTCGTCGGTGGTAGTGGGCGGCGGCACGTGATCGAAGAAGCCGCCGTGCTCGTCGTAGGTCAAAAGCAGCAGGATGCGCGACCACTGGGGGCTCTGGGCAATGGCATGCACGACGCTGGAGATGAACGCCTCGCCAAGCTGGATGTCGTGAGGCGGGTGGTCGTCGGTCATCTCGAAGTCGGGATCGATGACCGCGAAGTTGGGCAGGGTGCCGTTCTTGGCGTCCTTGAAGAAGGCGGAGATGTCGGCCACGGGGTTCTGCGTCAGGCGCTTGATCGGGAAGGCGCCGGTGAACCAGGCGACCTGGCCCGCGGCGTAATTGGTGGCGCTGAAGCCCTTTTTCTTCATCAGTTCCCACAGGGTGGTGGGCTCCTTCAGCAAGGGCGGCGGGCCGGCCATCGCGCCGTTGGCGGTGCAGGCGTGCAGGTAGTAGCGATTGGGCCAGGTCGGGCCCAGCACGGAGGCGAAGTAGCGGTCGAAGACGGTGAAGCGATCGGCCAGAGAATAGTAGAATGGGAGCTGGGTGCGGTCGTGATAGCCCATGACCTCGTTCTGCTCGGGGCCGGCGTGGGATAGGACGAAGCCGTCGTTCTTGCCGCCGTCCCACTGCTTGCGGCAGTCGTTCCACTCGTGGGGCGGGTCGGCCGAGGTGAAACTGTTGCTGCGAAAGACCTTGACCGGCTTGCCCTGCGGGTCGAGGTTGGTCTCGTTGAGTGTGAGGCCGTCAACCACGGCCGCCGCGGGGTAGAGCAGATCGTGCTTGAGGTTGCCCAGGTAGTGGTCGAAGGAGCGGTTCTCCATCATCAGGACGATGATGTGATCCACGCTGCCCAGGAGTTCTTCTCGGCTGAGCACAGGCTCGGGGCCCAGGTCCGGGCTCAGGTCGGGCCGCCCCAGATCGACACCGGGCAAGGCGCCGTCCCGCGCCGCGTCCGCCCCGCCGTCGGGATCGGTCCCGGTCGAGGTGCATCCGATGGCCATGGCGCCGATCCCCAGGCCGATCTGCTGCAGGGCACCGCGCCGGTTGATTCCACCCCCAGTCGGTCCCGGCATGTTGTTGATCGAGGCGCCGACCTCGGGGGCGCCCATGACATTGACTTTAGCGTTGGGGATGATCTGGCCTGGGGTCTTGCCCTTGATCTTGCTCATCATTCACCTTGCCCCCACCGGCCGCTAGGCCGACAGGTAGTACCCCTGAGTCGATCGAAAATAACAGAGTCCTTTTTATCATCGCATAAGATCCGAGGAGCGTTAACGAATTTCGATTTCCGCTTGGCTGCCGTGGTGCGGCGCCCTCCTGCGGCGAATTTTGTGGGATAATGCAGGCGCTGGTATTCAAAGGAGTCCTCATGACTGGCTTTTTCAGGGTTCCCTTCCGCATCGCTCTCCTGGGCCTTTTGTCCGTCGGGTTGACCCTGGGCATGGCGGGCTGTTCCGACAACGGTACCAGCGGTGGCGAAGACCTCGGGGCCGATCAGGGACCTGGGCCGGGTGACGACCTGTCTACCGATACCGGCGGCGGCGAAGACCTCGGGGCCGATCAGGGCGCGGCAGGGGACCCGGTGCCCTACGTGACCTGTGACGGCCCGGTGCCGGTCGGGCCCAAGGGGGCCTGGCGGCACATCGTGGCCAGCCCGCTGGTCACGGTGCTGGGGCACCCCTTGCATCGCGGCATCGACCTCATCGCCACCACGGCGACCGCGGTGCAACATATTAAGGGGGAGATCACTTACGGGGTGGAGGACAAGGCCCTGGAAGACGAGGCGGTCGAGGTCTTCGCCTGCCTGGACACCGGATGGAAGCTGATCGGGCAGGCCCTGACGGACGGCGAGGGGCTCTTCGACCTGCCGCTTTCCGGGGCGCAACGCCTGCCGGTCGGACAGCGTCCGCTCTTCCTCTCGGTGATCGGCGATCGCAGCGGCACCGACATGATCGCGCTTTTGGCGACCCCCGGCGGAACGCTGGCGGTGAGCGATGTGGACGGGACGCTGACCACCAGCGAGAGTGCCTATCCGGACTCGCTGGTCACCGGCAACCCGGTCGCTGCCTGGGACGGGGCGCCGCAGGCGCTGAGCGCGCTGCAAAAAGGCCGCTACCGGATGGTGTACCTGACATCGCGAGGGCGGCGGTTCACCCAGGATACGCGATCGTGGCTGAAGGCCCATGGGTTCCCCGTCGGTCCGCTGCATCTGGCGGCGGCGCTGCTGACGGCGCCGGGCCAGCCCACGGTGGATTACAAGGCCGGCGCGATGATGGACATGACGAAGGAGCAGCTCACGATCCAGGTGGGCATCGGCAACCGCCAGTCAGACATCCAAGCGTACCAGCAAAACCAGGTGCCGGCGCAACACATCTTCGTCAAGCGGCCGGAGTTTGACTCCGAGATCAAGCCGCTCATCGACGCCGGGCAGGCCGTCGGCTTCACAGATTATCCATCGCTGACGCCAACGCTGGCGGCCCTGCCGCAAGCGCCGTAGCCAGCGATCAAACCGCGAATCCAGACCTCCTGACCCCCCCAGATGCCCGATGAATGATTAACGCAGCCAGAAGCGGGCCCGCTCCTCGGGAGGGGCGCCGCACGGCCCAGGAAATCATTCATCGAAATGCCGGCCTGGACCGATGTCTGTCGACGGGATGTCAGGAGGTCTGGAATCACGAATCGCCCTTCAGCCCCCTTCAACACTCACAGCACCGCCGGCTTGCATCGAGCCGCGTCTTTCGGCGCTGTCAGGCGTGGCGCAACCGCCTGGTCTCTGGCATCCTTGATCCCATCATCCCATGAACCACCCAACAGCCATCTCTACAGCGTCACGTTGATGAAAAGTCATTTCAGAAAGCATTTGAGCAGGATGCATTTGAGCAGGATGCATTTGGGCAAGAAGCACATGGCCGGAGCAGATTTTGGCGCACCCCCGCAGCGACCGAGGGAGCGTACTACTGTACGTGACCGAGGAAGCGAGGAGGTACGCCAAAAGATGCCCGGTCCAGGTGCTTCTGTTTCGCTGGTTTGCCTTTTGATCCTCATCGGCCTGGCTCCAGGTCGGGCAAAGGCCGCGCCGTCCGCTTGGGTCCCGGTTTCGGCTCCTGGGACCGGCCCGGCCTGGGACTACATCCTCACTCTTGCCGACCTGTCCGTCGGCCTGGCCGAGGTGGAGGTCACCGCCCGCGGCCTTCCCGCGGAGTCGCAGTTTTGCGCCGACATGGACGGCGCCGAACGCTACGTCAGTGAGATCCGCCAGGTGCGGGCCGGCCCGGACGGTCGCGACCTCGAACGCAAGCTCTCGCGCGACGAGATGTGCTGGTCCGTCCGCCCCGAGGCCCCGGGAGGCCGGGTCCGCCTGCGCTACCACTACGACCTCGGCGCGCTGGCCCGGGACACCGGCGACCCCGATTACGGCACCCGCATCGGCGACAACTACATTTTTAACGACGGCTCGGTCTTCCTGCGCCCCGAGCCCCTGCCGCCCCATGCGCCAATCCGCGTAGAATTCCGCCTGCCCAAGGGAGTGCTGGCGGCGACCCCGTGGGAGCGGCTCCCGGGGCCGGGCCTGCGCTTCCAGTACGACTCCGAGCAGTATGACGCAGGCAACTATTTGGCGGTGGGCCGGCTGTGCCCGTTGGGCGAGCTGAAGATCAAGAGCGGCACGGCGGTGCTGACATCACTTTCCTGCGAACACCGGGCGAGCGATGACGAACTGCGCCGCTGGGTGTCGCGGGCGCTGACCGCCGTGGCGGAGTTCTACGGCGAGCTGCCCGGCATCCGCCCCGAGATCCTTCTGGCACCGGTGCCCGGCAACGACACCCCCGGGGTATTCGGCAGCATCCTGCACAAACGGATCGCCTCGGCGGTGCTCTTCTTCGGAGCCGACGCCGCGGGCCAGGGCTTCGAAGACGACTGGATGGCGACCCACGAACTGTTCCACCTGGGCAACGCGCCGGTGCAGGAGAAAATTCCCTGGTTCACCGAAGGGTTCACCACCTATTATCAGGACGTCCTGCGCGGACGCGGGATGCAGCCGGTGGATCGGATGTGGGGCGATCTGTACGACGGGTTCCGCCGCTTCTGCGACCCCAACCCCGATGGCAAGACCCTGGGCGAGGAGAGCCGCCGGCTACATGAGCTGCACCACTACACCCGGGCCTACTGGGGCGGCGCCTGCCTGGCGTTCATGACCGACGTCAGCATCCGCGAGCACAGCGGCAACAAGCAAGGTCTGGACGACGTGCTGCGGGCGCTTTTGCGCGAGGGACGCAAAGACCCGCTCTCGGAGACCCAGATCATCGCCGCCCTGGATCGCGCCGCCGGACAGCCGATCGTCCAGCGATTCCTGCGCTCGCGAAGCAAGGCCCCGCTGGAAGGATATTATCGGCGCCTGGGCATCGAGCCCACCGGGGCGATCACCGTGCGCCTCCACGAGGAGGCGCCCCTTGCCGCCATTCGCAAGGCGATCTTCTGACCTCCGATCAGGCGCCGCGCGGGTCGTCCTTTTCGGCGATCTGGGCGTGGATGGAGTCGATGATCGGATCCGCGCCGGGGCCGGCAGTGGGGCCCGGATCCGGGGACACCACGTGACGCAGGAAGGCCCCCAGCGGATCCGGGAATTTCTCTCCGCGCCGCCGGGCCTCGTGCTCGTCATCCTCCTTGCGCTCGATCCGCCGCCGCTCCGATTCCATGTCGTGGCGATCGTCGGTCGAGGCGACGGGCACGGCCCCGATCTGCCAGTCCCCGAGAGTCACGCCCAGGCCGGCACCGTTGATCTCCAGATGAGGGTCTTTCTTTGCCAAACTCATGGATCCTATCACCGCCGGGCTGGCTACCCTTGCGGGGGCTGGGGATGGCGGCTCTGGCTGATCTGGCGATAGGCGCGGATGATCCGCTGGGATCGCTCCTGCGCCCGCTGCCGGATCTCCTCCGATAGGGTCGCCACCAGGTCGGGGTGGGACTCCCGCAGCTTCGAGCGGTAGGCGCGCTTCACCTCCGCGTCCGAGGCGGATTCCTGCAGGCCGAGGATCTCGTACGGGTTGGTGCGCTTGACGGGCGGGGCATCTGCGCCAAGCGCCGGTCCGGGGCCGCCAAAAAGCAGCGGGGAAAACTGGCCGATCACCGAAAGGGCAATCTCCTGGACCACCCGCTGGAAGAGCCGCAGCGTCTCGCTGTTCGGCTTCTGCGAGGGGATGGCCTCCATCATCGAGGCCACCAGGGGCGCGAAGACGGGATCGTTCAGCCCGCGGTGAAAGCCGATGACCTGCCCCTCGAAGAACAGGTAGTAGCCGCGCCGCGCCGCCCGAGGCCGCCGCCGCTCGCGGGTGAAGACCTGGCCCAGCTGCGGCAGCAGGCTGGCCCGATCGTGCAGCCCCTCCGTCATGATGTAGCCGAAGCGCACCTTTTGACCCAGGCGCTTGGCGAAGTGGTGCACCACCGGCAAGAGAAACGCCCGCGGCGACGTCGAGCCGAGCAGAAGGATGACCACCCGCCGCGACCCGGCGAAGACCTCCAGGTCGGTCTTGTCGACGATTTCCACGGTGGGGGCGAGGTAGGGTTCCCCGATGCGCATGTTCTCCCAATCAGTATGACACAAAATTGTCACCCCGGGCGAGCGACAGGTCAATATTTTGGATAAGCAAGAGCGATGCCCCCGGCACCTGCAAAGGCTGTCTTTGGAGGAACCCGCGAAAGAAACCGGCCGCGCTCCCCGCGTTGCCGAAGCCAGCGACGGAAAAGAGAAAATCGGCACCAGGATCACGGCATGTGGGAAAGCGCGACGGGGGTCTTTTTCGCTGCGAAAGACCGCAAAAAATTGCCTGGGCCGGTCCCAAACCGGACAGCGATCCTTCCGATTTTTCCGATGTTATCGTTCGGTACACGGTACCGGGTGTGCGCGGCGCGAGTGCGTCCATGTGTCGGGGTGTAGGCAAGGGCGCGGTGGGCAAAGGTGACGCGGGCGCCGCCATCTTCTACAATTCAGGAATGCTCCGCGCATCCGTGGCCACGCCTTCTGAGAACCTGGGCCAACCGGGTTGGTTCCACTTCATCACCCGGTTCCCACTGGGGATTTTGCCGGTCCTTTTCGGGCTGGTGGTGGGCGAAAGCGGCTGCACCGCGCCCTACTTCGCCAACCTGGCCAGGGACTTCAGCGGCACCCTGACCAGCCCCAGCTCCGATCTGTCCCCGATGCTCCGCGGGATCACCTCGGTGTGCCGACACCACGCCGACCTTTTCTACCTGCGCGCCCGCATCGAGGACCCCGACGATCGGCAGCTGGTGCCCTTCCAGGATCGCTTCACCGCCGGCTTCTCCCACACCCAGAACATTAACGCCCGCTGCACCGCCCTTGGCGAGAAGGTCAAGAGCTATCAGCTTCTGCACCAGGTCCTTCTGGCCTACGGCTCCGCCCTGCGCTCCCTGGCGGAGACCGAGGGCGTGGACTACCACGACAGCTTCCAGCAGGTGGGCCTGGCCCTGAACCGGGCCGCCCTCCAGGTGCGCCCGACCGAGCCGGAACTCGGGTCGATTTCCCTGGAGGGGGCGGACTCCATCAGCAAGCTCCTGCGCATCGGCCTATCGGTGCGCAGCGAGGCCGACATCCGCAAGGCAATCCGCGCCGCGGCGCTGCCGGTGAAGCACATCCTGGCCAAGCTGGAGACGGTCAAGGACACCTACGCCGATGGGGTCGCCGAGTACGTGAATGCCTCCCGGGCGCTGATGGCCGAGGCTGAACGGGCCACCCAGGCCCTACCCCGGGGCGCCTCCGGCAGGCGCTTCGACGTGCTGAGCTACTATCATATGGCCCTGCACAACGAGGACGAAATCGCGAAGCTCCAGGCCACCGCGCAGGTTTATCGGGCGATCCTGAAAAGCCTCCGTGCCTCGCACGAGCACATGGTCGATGCAGCCAACAGCCGCGTCCCGGCGAAGGAAGCGTTTCGCGCGGTGCGCCTGGCCACCTGGGACCTGACCATGGAGCTGCAATATATCTATGATGATTTCAACAGCCTCAGGCAGAGAGAGAACCCATGAGCGATGACCCTGCCGACTCGATGGAGGATGCGGCTGATCGTCCCCACGACCCGCACGCCGACGCGGTGGCCCAGTTGGCGGACGCGCAGGTGCAGGTGCAGCGATCGATCTTGCTCCTGCAGCCGGTGCGCCCCATCTGGCAGAAGCACTACGACGAGCTGCGACAGGTGCGCGACCGCCTGGAGGAGGCCTTCACCCACGAGCAAATGGAGCGCCTGCGCGCCGGCAAGTTCGACTTCGGCGGCGATGTCGACAAGCTGAAGGGGGTGATCGACGACCTGGCGAAGGCGACGGAGCGCATGGAGCGCGTGCAGGAGATTCTAACCTATGTGGCCACCGTCGTCGAGATCGCCACGCAGATCGTGGCCAAGCTGGTGACCTACCTGTGATTCTAAAGGAGCGACTTCCAGCCTTCCATCTGAGGCCCGGCAAAGACTTCCTTGCCCCGCCGCACGATCGGCGTACGCAAAAGTTCCGCGTCGGAAAGAAGCAGCCGCTCGATGTCGGGGTCGGTCAGAAGCGCCCTTTTGTGGCCCTTGTCGCGAAAGCGCGCCCCCTCCCGGTCGATCAACGCCAGCCAGCCGAGCCGGGCCGCCATCGTCCGCAGTTCTCCAGGCGAGGGGCCCTTCTCCTTCACGTCGATCTCCTGGATGCGCACGCCACGCTCCTTGAAGAAGCGCAGCGCCTTGCGCGTCTCGGGGCACTTCTTCATCCCGAAGACCTGGATCACGGCCCCTGTAGGGTCCTTTTTTTCGCTCATGGTAAAACTCAACTCAGCTCGATCACCGTAACGCCGTCCCCGCCGTCGGCAGAGGCGGCGGGGTACATCGCCGACACGCCGGGGTACCCGCGGAAGTGATCGCGGATCGCCCCCCGCAACGCCCCGGTGCCGTGCCCGTGCAAGATGAAGATTGCCGGCTGTCCGTCCCGCAGCGCGTCATCCATGAACTTCTCTGAGCGGGACAGCGCCACGTCCACCCGCTCGCCCCGCAGGTCCAGGGTCCCCGCCGCCGTCCTGGGCGGCCCGCGCCCCGCCGGTTCGCCCGCCGACGATGACGCGGGGGCCATGGCGGACGAAAGCTCCTCGCGCCGCCCGCCCCGGGCCGCCACCGCTCGCTCCTGCCGGGCCGCCGCCCGCACCATGCCGCCCTCGGGGATGCGCAGTTCGGCAATCTCCACGTTGAGCTTCAACGCGCCCACCTGCACCACCACCTTGTCGCGCATCCTGTCGGACATCACCGTGCCGATTCCGCCCAGGCGCGGCACCAGCACCCGCGCCCCGATGACGATCTCTTCCGGGCGGGCCGGTCGCCCCGCCGGACCCGCCGGCTGCGGCGCCGCCTGGG
Source organism: Polyangia bacterium (assembly GCA_038231615.1). GTDB lineage: Bacteria > Myxococcota_A > Polyangia > Palsa-1104 > JAEUJZ01 > JBBRLA01. The sequence goes on from JBBRLA010000023.1 coordinate 10,736, forward strand.
CGATGTCTTTCGCCAGCCGGTCGATCCGCTGCCGCGCCTGCACCAGCCCCTCGGGCGACGCCTTCCCCTCGGCCTCTTGCTGGCTCTTCTTCAACTGCGCCTTGGCGTCCTCCAGTTCGCTGCGCGCCCCGCGCAACGCCGCGATGGCGTCGTCGTGGGCGTGCCGCCGCGCCTTGGAAAGTTCCGCCCGCGCCTGCTCACGCATCGACTGGGCCTGCTCGTCTTGCACCCGGGCCCGCTCCCGATCCGCCGCCGCCTCTCGCTGAAGCGAGAGCAGCGATTCCCGCTCCCGGGAAAGCACCCGCAAAAGCTCCTCCACCCCGGTCTTGTCGCTGCCCAACAACGCCGTGGCCCGTTCGGTGATGCGCCCGGGCAGCCCCAGCCGCCGCGCCACCAGCACCGCGCCCGAGGCCCCCGGCACCCCCAGGTGCAGGCGGTAGGTGGGTTGCAGATGTTCCAAATCATAGCCGACGCTGGCGTTGACGAAACGCGGGTCCTGCGGCGCCAGCGCCTTCAGCCGGTCGTAGTGGGTGGTGACGATCACCGTGGCGCCCGACTCGGCCATCGCCTCCAGCACCGCCTGCGCCAGCGCCGCCCCCTGCTCCGGGTCGGTGCCGCCGGTGATCTCGTCCAGCAGCACCAGCGTCCCCGGGCTGGATCGGGAAAGGAACGCGCACAGGTTCAGCACGTGGGCCGAGAAACTCGACAGGCTCCGCTCCAGGCTCTGGTCGTCGCCCACATCGGTGAGCACCTCGTCGAAGGCGGGCATCGACGAACCCTCCTGCACCGGGCAGTGCAGCCCCGATCGGGCCATCAGCGCGCAGAGCCCCGCCAGCTTCAGCGCCACCGTCTTGCCGCCGGCGTTGGGCCCCGACACCACCAGCGTCCCCGCGGCCGGCACCCGCACGTCGTTGGGCACCACCTGCCCCCCCCCGAGCTGCAAGAGCGGGTGCCGCGCGTTGCGCAGGTCGATGCCCTTTTCCCCCGGCGGATGAAGCGGCACCGGCGTGGCCCGCAGGTCGGTGGAGAAGCGCGCCGCCCCATCGATCAGGTCCAGCACCGCCAGCACGTCCAGGTTCTGCCCGATGCGCGAGGCCGCGTGCTGCACCCGCTGGGAAAGGTCCAAAAGGATGCGCCGCTCCTCGTCGGCGACCTCGATCTGCGCCAGCTTCAGGCGATTGTTCAGGTCGATGATCTCTTCGGGCTCGACGAAGACCGTGGCCCCGGAGCTGCTTTGTCCATGGACGATGCCGCGGACCTTGGAGCGAGCATCCGCCCGCACCGGCACGACGTAGCGCCCTTCGCGCTGGGTGACGAAGCGGTCCTGGAGGTGCGGCGAGATGTGCCCCTGATCGAGGATGCCGTCGGCCCGCTGGGACAGCTCGGCGTGCAGGTCCTGGGCGCGGCGACGCAGGCCCCGCAGGGCCGGCGAGGCGTTGTCGCGGAGCTGGCCGCTCTCGTCGAAGGCGTCGTCGATGGGACCGGAGACCTCGGGCAGCTCGGCGATGAGCGCGGCCCGGCCCAGAAGGCGCGGCGCCCGTTCGGCCCGCGCGGCCAGGTGACGGCGCAGCCGGGCACCCGCGGACAGGGTGCGCGACACATCGCATAGCTCGTCGGGAAGGAGCAACCCGCCCTTCTCCGCCCGGGACAGGGCCACCCGCAGGTCGCGCACGCCACCCAGGGAAATCCCATCGCCGCTGTCGGCAAGACCACGGGCCTCGGCGACCTCCCCCTGCATGGCGTGGACGTCAGCCAGCGATTCGATGGGCAAAAGCTTCCGGGCCAGGTCGGCGCCACGGTCGGTGTGGCAGCGCTGTGCCAGGTGCGCGAGCAGCACGTCCCAGCCCAGATCGGCGCGGGTCTTTTCCGAAAGGATTGCGAGCATCGGGTCAGTCTAGCAAGACTTGTGGCCAGACCCAGCCCTATCCATCAATACTGGTAGCCTTCGCCCTTTCCCTGCGGGTCGCCGCCCAGGGCGTTCAGGAACGCCGGCTCGGCCAGCACCAGCACCACGTCGATGCGCCCCTGCTGCAAGGGGTCCGGCGACACCTCCTGCGCCCCGCCGATGCCGATGGAGGTCACCACCGGAGTGTCCAGGGCGGCGACCTCCCGCACCAGGCGCGCCTCGACGGTGCGCAGCACTACGATCCGCAGGCTGCGGTAGCGCCCCAGACGCGGCAGGTCGGTGCGCAAAAGCTCCCCCACCCGGGACCGATCGAGCCGCCCCTCGCTGACCGCCCGCGCCGTCCGCCTGGCGTAGGCCGCGAGCTGCTCGTCCCCTTGCAGGGGCAGCCACCCCTGTGCCTGCCGCTGCTGCTGCACCCGGCGCAGCACCTCGCCCACGGTGCGCGTCGGATCGAAGACCTCCGGCGGGCGCAGGAAAATCTGGGTTATGTAGAGTTCCCGGTCGCCGTCCTCCAGCAGGTTGATGCGCACGCCGATGCCCAGCTCGGTGGCCAGGGGGTTCAAGATATTGGCCTTGTGCCCCGGGCTCTGCATCAGGGCAAAGTGGGTCTCGGCAACCGAGTAGGCCCGCGCCACGTTCTCCAGCAGCACCGAGGTGGCGATGCCGGCCCGGTGCACCCGCGTGGGGGAGTCACCGAAGAGGGCAGAGACGTGCCCGATGAACTGATGGTCGCGCATGTCCAGGCTGTGGGCCCGAGCGGCCTGCCACAAGCGAGCGTCCCACGAAAGGGCCGGCACGCCGGCACGAATGCGCTCGGCCTTCACCAGGGCGCAGATCTGCTCCTCGGCCAGGGCCTCCTCCCGGGCGATGCGCTCGGGGGTGGGGAAGGTCGAGGTGGAACGCATGGCGACGGCCGGGCCCGGCGGCAACCAGACCAGCAAGGCCAGCCCGAGTAAGAGCGCGATCCCCAGAGGCCTCACGGGGCGAAGCGCAGTGTACATGAGAACAGTCTACCTCTTCAAGCGGCACAGTCCAGCGGGCCAAACCGGGCGGATCGGCGGGGCCGTCCGGCGGGCGAAATCGGCCCAGATGGGCCGGTTGACGGGCGATCGAACGGGCGCATCCCGTGACGCCAGCGGGGCGGGCCGTGGATTGTTCTTGAATCCTTCATGAAACTGAGCAACCTCTGGTGCCACTGTAGGAGAACCCTAAAACTTGCGAGGCGATGCATGAATGGACCTACCCCGTCGATCCGACGCCGCTGGCAGCGCCGCGGCTGGCTCTTGCTTTTCCTGTGTCCGCTGCCCCTGGCGGTCGCGATCGCCAAGCGGGCGCCAGTCCCCGTGCCCGGCGTCGTCCGTGCAGCGGCGGCCGTCAGCCTGGACGTGAACGCGGTGGACCGCTCGGTACAGCCCTGCGACGACTTTTACCGCTACGCCTGCGGCAAGTGGCTGGCCGAAAACCCCATCCCGCCCGACCAGGCGGCCTGGGGCCATGGATCGCAGCTCGCCGAGTGGAACCGCCAGGTACTGCGCGAGATCCTGGAGCATGCCTCCGTGGACCCAGGGAAAGTCGACAAGAAGATCGGCGACTACTACGCCTCGTGCATGGACGAGAAGGGTATTGAGGAGAAGGGCACGGCGGCGCTCAAGGACGAGCTTGACCGCATCGCCGCGCTGAAGGACAAGGCACAGCTTGCCGTCGCCGTCTCGCACCTGCACCAGCTCACCTTCGCCGCGGCCCCCGCGGGGGACTCGGGGGCCACCACCGCCCTCTTCGGCTTTGGCTCGCAGCAGGACTTCGGCGATGCCAGCCGGGTGGTGGCCGCCGCCGACCAGGGCGGGCTGGGGTTGCCCGACCGGGACTACTATTTGAAGACCGACAAGAAGTCGGTCGAACTGCGGAAGCAATACCAGGACCACGTGCAGCGGATGCTGGGCCTTTTGGGTGAGCCGGCGGCGCAGGCGCAGAAGGACGCCGCCACCGTCCTGTCCGTCGAGACGGCCCTGGCCAAGGGGGCGATGGACATCGTCAAGCGCCGCGACCCGGCGAACCTGAACCACAAGCTGCGCCAAAATGAATTGCAGGCGCTGTCACCGAGCTTCGACTGGGCCCGCTACCTGAAGGAGATCGGCGCTCCCGCACCGCAGCATTATCTGGTGCTGACGCCGGACTTCTTCAAGGCGCTGGAGGCGGAGATCGTGCGGCGGCCGATCGGCGAGTGGCAGGCCTACCTGCGCTGGCACCTGCTGTCTGCCTCGGCGGCGCTCTTGCCCAAGGCGCTGCGCGACGAGACCTTCGCCTTTTACGGCAAGACCCTGGCCGGGCAGAAGGAGCAGCGCCCGCGGTGGAAGCGTTGCGTGGGCATGGCCGATCGGGACCTGGGCGAGGCACTCGGGCAGGCCTATGTCGATCGCACCTTCGGCGATGAGGGCAAGCGGCGGATGCTGGCCATGGTGCGGGCGCTGGAGCAGGCGCTTTCGGCGGACATCCGGCAGCTCGACTGGATGACCGCGGCGACGAAGAAAGAGGCCCAGGCGAAGCTCACGGCGATCGAGGACAAGATCGGCTTCCCCAATCACTTCAGGGACTACTCCGCGGTGAGCATTGCCCGGGGCGATGCGCTGGGCAACGCGCAGCGCAGCAGCGCCTTCGAATTGCGGCGGCAGCTCGACAAGATCGGCAAGCCCGTGGATCGCGGGGAATGGACCATGACCCCGCCGACAGTGAACGCGTACTACGACCCGCAGCTCAACACGATCAACTTCCCGGCGGGCATCCTTCAGCCGCCGTTCTTCGACAAGTCCATGGACGACGCGATAAACTATGGCGCCATCGGCGCGGTGATCGGGCACGAACTGACCCATGGCTTCGATGACGAGGGACGCAAGTTCGACAAGAAGGGGGACCTGCGCGACTGGTGGAGCAAGCAGGACGCCACGGCCTTCGAGACGCGGGCGCAGTGCGTGGCGGACCAGTATTCGGGCTACTTGGCGACGGGCGATATCAAGCTCAACGGCAGCCTGACGCTGGGCGAGAACACCGCCGACAACGGCGGCCTGCGGATCGCCCTCATGGCGATGAAGAAGACCACCGGCAACAAGGGCGACGAAAAGGCCGGCAAAAAGGGCGCTGCGGCGGGCGGGCTGACGTCAGAACAGCGATTCTTCGTTGCCTACGGGCAGTCGTGGTGCGCCAACTTCACCCCCGAACTCATGCGCCTCCTGGCCACGTCGGACCCCCATTCCCCGCCGCAGTACCGGGTGAACGGCGTGGTGTCGAACATGCCGGAGTTCCAGCAGGCCTTCAGTTGCCAGAAGGGGCAGCCCATGGCACCGGCCAAGACTTGCCGGGTGTGGTAAGCGACCGCCCCCAAAAACCAGGTGAAACCAGGTAAACCCAGGTTAACCAACCCCTGCTACGGGCCCAGCCAGAAGGGGGACGGATGAAAGATCCGTCCTTCTTCTGCCGATTTGCGCGCGTTTTTTGTGAATCCTCGAGATTGGTTTATACTTGGGGCCAGGCTATTCTGTCTCACCGCCCTGTACCCAATCCCGGGGTCCAGGGCCGCTCGCTTCTCGCACGCACAGCCTGTGGCACTGGATGGTCCAGGCGCCGCTTGTCCAATCAATCCCATAACCAACAGAGCCGAGATTGGAGACTTCATGATTCGGATCGGTAGTTTGCTCACCGGAATCTTCCTCGCAGGGACCCTCTTCGGGTCGGCCGCCCTGGCGGACGCCCCCAAGGAAAAGGTCAAGAGCGCGGTCTACATCGTCGACAACTTCCCCGGCCCCAACGCGATCGAGGCCTTCGTCCGCGATCCCCACACCGGCACCCTGACCCTCAAGGGGCGCTACCCGACCGGGGGCACCGGGGACGTCTCGATCGCCGCGACCACCTCCCACTCCCTGGTCGCCAGCGACCGGCACCTCTACGTGGTGAACGCCGGCAGCGACAACATCTCGACGTTCTTCATCGAGCGAGACGGCTCCCTGCGTCTGGTCGGCACCACCCCGTCCCAGGGCGTCCAGCCCGTCAGCCTGACGATCTCCGACGACCTGCTCTACGTCGCCAACCGGGGTAGGATCGCCCCCCCGATCGCCGGGGGATACAGCGGGTTCCGCGTGAAGGAGGACGGCACCCTCCGGCCGTTGCAAAACTCCACGTTCCCCCTGTCCCCGGGCGACATCCCCACCGAGATCCTCTTCAACGAGGAGGGCACCCGGCTCATCGCTTCGCGCGGGTTCGGCAACATCGTCGACACCTTCGTGGTGGACCACAACGGCCTGCTCTCCCATTCCGATCCGGTCGCCAACCAGGCCGGCCCGCTGGGCGCCATCTTCAGCCCCATCCGCCCCCACGAGTTCTTCGTCAGCCTCGCCACCACCACGCCGGGCCTGGCCTCCTACCGGCTGGGCGGCAGGAATGGGCACACCCAGATCATCAGCACCGTCTTGGATGCCAATCTCGTCGATCCCTGCTGGCTCTCCATTAGCAACGACGGGCAGCGCCTCTTCGCTTCGGTGCCGGCGCTCTCGGCGATCGTCCTTTACTCGGTCGATCATGCCGGGCGCCTGCAGCAAAAGAGCACCCACGTCACGCCGGGGGGGATCGCCTCCCTGGATGTGGCCCTGGACTCCTCGGGGCAGCACCTGTACCGCCTGCGGGCCTTCGACTTCGCCAGCGGCGGGACGATTCCGGTGGTGCCGTTCATCGACGTGCTCAAGTTGACCGGCCAGGATACCGACGGCGGCGTGGCCCCGGTGCAAAGCCTGGCCCTTTCGCCGGACCTCCAGTTCGCCGGCCCGAACGGCATGCTGGTGGTAGATCTGTAGGACGCCTTGTACCGTACCGCCCGTCGGTCGCCGCGATGGCGGCCGGCGGTCTCTTCAGAAGAGCCGCTGCTGCGGATCCGGCGGCGGGACATTCTTCATCGGCAGGCCCAGGTGCTCGTAGGCCCGGCGGGTGGCCATGCGGCCCCGGGGGCTGCGCATGACAAAACCTTCCTGGATGAGGAACGGTTCGTAGACATCCTCCAGCGTGTCGCGTTCCTCGGAGACCGCGGCGGCCAGGGACTCGATGCCCACCGGGCCGCCGTCGAAGCGTTCGATGATCGAGCGCAGGAAGAGACGATCCATGTCGTCCAGCCCCAGCTCGTCCACCCCCAGGCGCGTCAGGGAGGTGGCGGCCAGCGTACCGGTGACGCGGCCGTCGCCCTCGACCTCGGCGAAGTCGCGGACGCGGCGGAGCAGGCGGTTGGCGATGCGCGGGGTGCCCCGGGCCCGGCGGCCGATCTCGATGCACGCCTCCTCGGTGCAGCCGACGTCCAGACGACGGGCGGATCGGCGCACGATCTCGGCCAGCTCCTCGGGGGTGTAGTATTCGAGGCGCAGCACGATGCCGAAGCGGTCGCGCAAGGGCGAGGTGAGCAGCCCGGTGCGGGTGGTGGCGCCGACGAGAGTAAAGCGCGGCAGCGTCATGTGAATGAGCTGCGCCGAGGGGCCGTCGCCCACGGGGATCTCGATGCGGTAGTCCTCCATCGCCGGGTACAGGTACTCCTCGACAATCGGTTGGAGGCGGTGGATCTCGTCGATGAAGAGGACGTCGCGCTCGGCCAAGCCGGTCAGGTAGCTGGCCAAGGTGCCCTTGTGCTCGATGGCCGGGGCGCCGATGGGGCGGATGCCAACGCCCAGGGCGCCGGAGATCAGATACGCCAGCGTGGTCTTGCCCAGGCCCGGAGGGCCGCAGAAAAGCACGTGGTCCAGGGCCTCGCCGCGGCGGCGGGCAGCCTCGACGAAGACCTTCAGGTTGCCGACGACCTTCTTCTGGCCGATGTACTCGTCGAAGTTGCGCGGGCGCAGGGCGGCGTCGAAGACGTCCTCGAAAGCGCCGCGGTTGGGCGAGGTCTCCGGGGCGCGGCCGGGGCTGGGCCCGGGGGAGCTGCTGGGAGAAGGGGCCTGGGCGTGGGGACGATCGGCCTCCGGCTGTTCCGGGGCGGCGCTTTCGTCGTGTCGCTTGCGGGGCATCCGGAAGAGCATGCCACAGGGGAGCGACAGGGGCGAATTGTGCGACCGCGCCGGGCGCGGGTTCGCTCAGAGCACCACTTGCAGCCGCCGCCGGTACTCCTGCGACAGGTCGTGGTCCGGCCCGAGCATGCCGAAAAGGAGCAGCATGGCCTGCCGGGCGCCGTCGTCCCGGTGGCGGCGGTTCCTGCTCACCAGGGTAAGCAGCTCTTCCAGCGCCTCGCCGTAGGCACCGCGCTCCGCCAGGACCGACGCCAGCGCGTAGCGGGCCTCGGGGTCCTTCGGATCGCTCGCCAGGCGGTCACGGGCCGCGGCCTGGCCCAGGTCGGCCCCTGCCTGGAAGAAAGCCAGGCGCTGCCGCAGCGCCTCCACCCGCTCCTCCTGTCGGGTGCGCGGGTCGATGGCGTCGAGCAGCGGCCCCACCTCGGGGTAGCGCGCCGGCCCCTGTGCCAGCAAGGCCTCGCACAGGGCGATGCGCACCACGTCGGCCTGCTCCCGCGAGGCCGCCGCCGAATCGACCAGCGGGCGCAGCACCGCCTCGGCACCGATGGCATCGCCGCGGTTCAAAAGGCGCAGGGCCTGGTCCATCTGCTGCTCCTGTACCGTCGGCACCAGCCGGTCGAGGAAGGCCCCCACGAAGCGCGCATCCCGGGCGCCGGTGAACTCATCGACCACCTGCCCGCCGCGAAAGGCCTTGACCGCGGGGATGCCGCTGATGCGGTAGTGCTTGGCCAGCCCGGCCTCCTGTTCAGTGTCCACCTTGGCCAGGACCACCGCGCCGCCCCGATCTGCGATGGCCTTCTCCAGCACCGGCCCGAGGGCCCGGCACGGCGCGCACCAGGCGGCCCAGAAGTCCACCACCACCGGCACCTTGGACGAGCGGATGAGGACTTGCTCCGGGAACCCGGCGGTGGTCACGTCAAAGATCAGGTCTTGCTCGGTCTGCATGACAAGTACATAGCATGGCCGCGCCAGAGTGTCGTCGTCAGACGATCTTCGTCCCTCACACCCGGCTGACCCCCAGGCCCGGGCCCTCCGGCAGGCGCAGCTTCCCGGCCTCCACCTGCACGCCCCGGTATGGGTCGTTGTCGATGAGCAGGTTGCCGTCGAGATCGATGTAGTCGCAGAGCGGCGCCAGATGGGCGGCGGCGGTGATGCCCACGGCGGTCTCGATCATGCACCCGAGCATGACCTTGAACCCCAGCGCCCGGGCCACCGCGATCTGGTCCAGCGCCCCGGTGATGCCGCCGGCCTTCTGCAGCTTGATGACGATGCCGTCGCACGCCCCGGCAAGGCCCGGAATGTCTTCGGGGGAAAGCACGCTCTCGTCAAGCAGCAGGGGCAGCCCGGAGAAGGGCGCGCGGTCGCGGTACAGGTCGCGCAGGGCGGGAAGGTCCGCCGCGGGCAGGGGCTGCTCGCACAGCTCGATCAGCGGGACGGCGTTCTTGCTGCGCGAAGACGACAGGCGCAGGCCGGCCAACCAGGCCAGCTTCTGTCGGGCCTCCCCGGGGGTCCAGCCCTCGTTGGGGTCCACCCGCAGGCGTTTGCCCGGGGCGGCGCGGTGGATGATCTCGATGATCTCCTGGTCGGAGATGCCGTTCTTGCCGCCGAGCTTCACCTTGAGCAGCGGGTATGGGGCGGCCTCCTTCACCTTCTGTTCCAGCTCGTCCTTGCCGGCGATGGAGATGCTGAAGGAGGTCAGCGGTGCCGCCGCCGGGTCCAGGCCCAGCCAGCGGTGAAGCGGCACGCCGAGGGCCTGGGTTTGCCAGTCCCAGGCGGCGATGTCCACGGCGCAGCGGGCGGAGTAGGCGTGGGGCAGCCGGGCCAGAAGGCGACGGGAGAGTTCGACGCGGTGGCCGGGATGGACCCCGGCGACGATGTCGCGGGCCTTCAACAGGGCCTCGGCGACGGACTCGGGGGTCTCGTGGAAGCGCACGTTGGGCGCGGCCTCGCCGATGCCGGTGATGCCATCGCAGGTCAGCTCGACCAGATAATTGCGCTTCACCGTCGAGGTGTTGCGCGAGAGGGCCCAGGCATGGCGCAGGTGCAGCTCGACCTGGGTGAAGCGCAGGCTGGCGCCGCCCCGCCCTGCTGCGCCCTGCCCTGCTGCGCCCTGCCCTGCGCCCGCCACGGGATCGGCCCTGCCTTTGCGGGCGGCGGCAAGGAGGCCGGTGCCGACCCCGGCGGCGGCGACGAGTCCGTGGCGGATGAACTGGCTCCTGGAGATCTCCATGTTTCCCTTCGCTCTCTATCTATAGCAGGCAACAACCGGCCTGGTAACCGGCTATATCCGGCCGATGCTCCGGGCCCCGCGGTTGCGGAGCGGCAACAAGGGTCCTATTCTACGAGGCAATGCGCAACTCATTCGTCGCCGTCGTATGTCTGACCTTGCTGGTCGTAGTGACCCTCCGCGGGCTCTCGCGGGGGCCGGGGCGCATGCCGACGCGGGGCGGGCCGGCCCCTTTCGGCGAGCAGTTGAACGCCCAAGCCCGCACGCTGGCGCTCTTGCGCGCGGGGCGCGGGGTGGTGGCCGACGCGGTGGCGGATCTGTACAAAAGGCCGGACGCGGCCTCCTCCCTGGCGGACCAGGCCCTTCTGGGCGACACGGTCAAGGTGCTGGGACAGGGCGGGACCGGTTTCGTGCAGGTCGAGACCCAAGCTGCCTACCGGGGCTGGGTGCCGGTGACGGCCCTTTTGCCACTGCCCCCGGGGGCGCCGGCCTACGGCGAGGGCCAGGCGCTCTTCGTGTCGGCGCGCTTCGCCAACGTCTACGGGCAGCCGGATGTGGAACCGCGCAACCCCCTGGTGGTGGCGCCATTGGGGGCGCGGCTGCGCCTGGTGAAGGAGCGGGACGCCCGCTGGCTGCAAGTGGCCCTGCCCGATGGCCGTCAGGCCTTTGTGCAGCGCGGCGACGTGACCTCCGACAAGGGGATGTTCACCGCCGCATGTGTGACCGGCCATGCCCTGCGTCACGAGGGCACGCCCTACCTGTGGGGCGGGCGCTCGACCTACGGGGTGGACTGCTCGGGACTGGTGCTGAACGCCTACGCGGCCTGCGGGGTGGTGCCGCCCAGGGACGCGGACCTGCAACATGACTGGCCCGAGGTCCGCCCGGTGGAGGCAGCGGCGCTTTTGCCCGGGGACCTGGTCTTCTTTGGGCTTGGCCATCGGGGCGCCGGCACCGTGCCCAAGGTGACCCACGTGGGCCTCTATTTGGGCGAGGATCGCTTCATACATGCCACCACCTGGGAACGGCCGACGGTCCACACCAGCACCTTCTCGGACCCCCACTGGCAGGGGCTGCTCCTGGGCCTGCGCCACCACCCGGGCCTACAGGGGAGGTAGCCGATCGCCTACGCCCCACCCCGCAGCACGTCGGCGAAGAGCGAGAGCAGCGAGGCGTTGGCCTCCTTCTTCAGGATATCCGCGATGTTCTTGCGCACTTTCGCCTGGAAGGCGCCCCCGGTCTTCCGGGCCTGGAGCTGACGTCGTTGTTCATGAAAAAGATCGAGGAAGGCCGAGTACATGTTCACCACGCGCAGGTCGTGATCCACGCCTGACAAAAGGTCCTGGTTCTCGGCGATCAAGCGAACCCGCTGGAGGATCTGCTTGGCCCCGGTGACCGCCTGAGACTGCTCGCGCAGGTGGTTAGCGCGGGGCGGCTTCGTACCGGTCGTGGTGGCGAATCCACCCCTGGATGCGCGCCCCCTCCTCCTGCCGGCCGAGCGGCGTCACGTCGAGGAAGTTGTAGGTATTGAGGAACAGGTCGAGGCCCCGCTGGTAGGTCGAGTAGGTATGGAAGATCTCGTCGTCTTCCCGCAGAAAGACGCTCATCGCCGGCAATTCACCCTTGGTGTACCAGATCTTCCCGGCCTGCAAGAGCTTCGTCGAGTTCTCATAGTTGTATTCGGCGCTGCCTCGGTCTTCGTCCAGCGAGACGTGGAAATCGTAGTTGAAGTCGCTGTCGAGGGACGAGAACCAGGGAAAGGTCCACCCCATGCGACCCTTGAACGCCTCGATCTTCGCCTGAGGGGCGCGGGAGACGACCGCGAAGGAGGTGTCGCGCGCGGCCAGATGGACGATGCTGCCGACGAAGTTATCGGCCATGTGCGAGCAGCTCTTGCAGCCCTCCTCCCAATTCGGGTCGAACATAAAATGATAGACGATGAGCTGCCGGCGGTGCTGGAACAGGCCGAGGAGGTCCGTGCGGCCCTCCGGCCCATCGAAGACATACTCCTTGTCGATCTTCACCATCGGCAGCTTGCGACGCTCCACGGCGAGCGCGTCTCGCTGACGGCTGGCCTCCTTCTCCCTGGCGAGGATCTCTTTTCGCGCGACGATCCACTCAGCCTTCGATACGATTCTTGGTCGATCCATGACGTCCTCCGTTCGTGTTTATCGGCAATCGCGCATCCTTCGCGCCGGTCCTGACATGAAGCTTCTTGATCACCAGGGCGGTCACACCGCCCGCCGAAGTCGCCTTGACGACCATCAGCGCAACAGTAGCCATGCAAGCGGGGCACATGTCTGCTCCTCTTTCGCTACGTCCGCTCTCTTGCGGATACATGTAGTAGTCGAACGGGACCGGGCCGGATCGACACTCGGGGCAATTTTTCTTGCAAGAGACGCCGATTTTGCGCAATCAGCCTCCGCTCTTGGAGCGCACCGCGCCGCCGAACACGCGCTTGATCGCCGAGAAGGTGCTCTCGACGTTGGACCGCAGGTGATAGTGCTTCAAGAACTCCTCTTGCTGGTACATGAACAGGCCCCACATGCGCTTCCACGCCGCCGGACCGTCGCTCTTGCTGTTGGACTTGAAGGGAATGTAGGGGCTCGCGCCAACGGCCTCCACCGCGGCCAAGTTGGCGTGTGAGAGATACGCCTTGTCGCCGGAGACGTCCTTGATGTCGAACTTCTTGTGCGTCGTGGTGATGAGGCCCGGCATCTCCGGCGAGTCACTCGAGTCGCTGTCGGTGACGGTGACAGCGGTGACGATGTTGGTGGTGGTGCCGACCATGGCGTGTGCCTTGATCCAGCCATGCTCTTTCATCTCGCGCCCGTACTTGTGGTCAAACCAGCGACGGTAAACCGCCGTGCCAAAGCCGGTCGAATCGACGGCGAATTTCGTCTCTACACAAGACAGGGGCGCGGCGCTCTCCTCGATGAGCGTCTTCAGAAGGGGCGTCAACTCCGGCTTTTCGATGTACCTGAACAAGAGGTTGTAGTGGGGTGCCCTGCTCAGGAGCCCCGCCTTGGAGCACTCACGAATGTCCGTGGTCGCTCGACGGCCCGATACGGTGGTGTAGACCTTCATCACCATTCCGTAGACGGCATCAGAGAGGGGGATCGGCTTGGGGCCGCGTCCGGGGTGAGGCGGCGAGACGATGCCATCGCACAGGCCGCGCAGGAGCACCTGCACCACGGCCTTCTCGTCGCACTGGGCGGCGTTGTACTTGGGCCAGTCCTGCTTGTAGGTCGTCCGCTTGACCTTCACCGTCTCGGTGACAACCTGGGCGCCATCGGCATCGGTCGTGACGGTGCGCACGAACTCGACGGCCCACTGGTGCTTACATTTTGTGCGGCGCAGCTCGTAGTCTGCGCAGGTACAGGACACGGCTAGGATGTTCACGAGGTAGCCGCCTGCGTTCTGCGTCTGCGACGGGACAAACCACATCACCCCTTCGACATGCTTGACCCGCTTATCCTGCGCAAGAAGGCGTCCGCGTTCTTGTCGTGCGTCCATGGTCTGCACTCCTCCGGTAGACCTTCGGACTGAAGATCCGACCGTGGTATTCAGATGGAAATCCAGTGGATGCCCGGCACGCCAGCCCCGCCCCAGGTTGGCATGCCGGGTGGTTCGACCACTACTCTTTGTTCCCGCCGTCGTCGGGGCGGTGCTGGAGCACCACCCCGCCAGCCCCGCAGGCCCAAATGGTTCCATCCACAGCGCACAGTGATGAGAGGAATCCGCCGACGCTAAACGCCTCCGTCCGCCAACCGCCCCCGTTGAAGTGCCGCAGGTGGCCAAGGTCCATCGTGACCCACACGTCCTCTTCGGTGACCTTAATGTTGACGTGGCCGGGAGAGCGGCGCTACGAGGCCACCGCGAGAGACGAGCCAGCCGTCCGACTGGCAATTAGTTATTGAAAGGAGTCAGGCGATGAGACTTGTGTGGACTTTCATGACGCTGGCGTGTGCGAGTTGCAGTTTCCCGAGTGGACCAAATCCCAATATGGGAGCGGACCAGGGTATGGGGCTCCCGGACCAGACTGTAGAAGGGACGATGGACCTGCTCCGGCTTGAACCGGACTTGCTTGGGCAACCCGATCTGAGGGCATGTCCGAGCTACGTCCCCGGAGGCGGTGGGGGAATGAACCGACCGCAGGTGCTTATTATGGGCGGAAAGGGGCAGGTTGGCAATGTGACGACGACGGTGAAGGACTTTTTTATGGATGTATTTCTTATAACTGTCGGGGCATATCGAGATTGTGTTACGGCTGGCGTTTGCACCAAGCCATTTCCAGTAAATGCCGCCTGTCAGTGGACCGATGCAGTGGGCGGCAAAGAAAATAATCCTCTTGATTGCATGGGATTTCAGCAGGCCAAAGACTTCTGCCAATGGACCCAACGACGGGTGCCTACCGAAGCGGAATGGTCCTATGCAGCAGGGGAAGGACGCAGCATATATCCGTGGGGGAATGACGATCCGCAAGGTGGAGTTGGTGCCCAATTATGTCCACAAAAAAATAGCCCTTGTCCCGTTGGATTATACTTCAAAAGTTTGAATGGAGCTCGAGACTGCGGCGGCCTGGCAGACTTGGCTGGAGACGCAACGCAATGGCTGGACACAGAGTTCAAAGTTCCATTTGTCCAATCTGAATGTACTTCGACTTGCTCTCTTCGAGGGGGCAGCAGTTACGACAATACCAACACTGTATACCGGTCAGACAATCGCAGCTCGATTCCCCTCGACAACAGCAATGTGGGCCGTGGGTTCCGCTGCGCAAACAGCGTACCGTAACCTGGCGCGCCCCGGACCCTGCTGGTCCGACCGATCTCGGGCTCAGCAATCGCCCCAGAGGTCCAGCTTTTGTAGCCGCCTCGCTTGAGTGCGCGCGAACCCAACATCTGTCAGGCGCTGGCGCTGGACACGAACAAGCTCTTCGGCCTGATCGACGAGCACGCGATGATCGCTGCCGATCTGCCCTATCTCGTGCTGACGCCGGAGCGCAAGACGGTCATTGAGCGCTTACATTGTTGCAGGTTGCAGGTCAACCCCTTGCCGGGCGGCCGTTTCCAGCACGGTCAGGATGATCGCCGCTCGCTCGGCCCCCTCGTCGGAGCCGGCAAAGAGCCAGTTGCGCCTTCCCATCACCGGACCTCGCATCGCCCGTTCCACATCGCCGTTGTCCAGCTCCAGCGCGCCATCGCTAGTCACCACCCGCAAAAGGTCCCAGTGACTGTGCGCGTAGATCAGCGCCTTGCCCAGGTAGGAGGTCGGGGGCTCGGTGGCCCGCTGCTGCTGGATCCAGGTTTCCATCTGGTCCAGGATCGGCACGGTCTCCCGCTGCCGCCGCTGGTAGCTATGCTGTGACCCCTCGCCCGCCTCCTTGGACTCCTGCTCGATCCGGTAGAGCTGTCGGATCTGCTCCAGCAGCAGCGCCGCGCGCAGGTCCTTGGCCTCATAAGCTTTCAAAAAGTTGCGACGCAGGTGCATAAAGCACCCCACGCCCAG
>JBBRLA010000024.1:0-26209 GCA_038231615.1 Polyangia bacterium
GCCCGGGGTGACCCCCGATCAGCAACCCCGGGTCTCGGCGGAGAGCGTGGGGCCTCCCCTGTTCAAGGCGCCTTCGTTGGCCAGCGAAGGGATGGCCATGGAGTCCCTCTCCTCCAAGCCGCAGCAGGCGCTTGAGGCGTCAGCGATCACGGCACCCGCTCCGGCCCCGGCGCATGCCGCCGCCGTTCCCCAGAAGATCACCGACCGACCTTCCGGGGCCATCCCGCAGCACATCCATTCTTCGGGCGGCCCGGCGCGCTTCCAGCAGGCGGATCTGGCACGAACCATCAAAGTGCCACCGCCGCTGCCCCGGGAAGTGAGGGAGGCGAAGCCGGCCGAGTCTCCCCGGGTGCTGCTCGCTCTGCCCGGGGTGAATGACCCTTCCGCGAGGCCGGCGGTGCCGGGGCCGAAGAAGACAGCCGGGGTGCCCGTCGGAATGCCCGCGCTGCCGTGGCCCGCCCCGAGCACCGAGTCCCCCCCCATGGAGGAGCTGAGCAGCCCCCCAGGGGAGAAGCCGCTGCGGGCGCTTTTCCCGGAGATCGCCGAGGCCATCTTACGGGCCGATCCGGTGCCACGATCGCTGAAGCCGATGCTGGTGCGGGCCGACCCCCTGGAGGCGGACCCGGCCGAACGCCGCTTCCTCAACGCGGGCGCGGAGGAGGCACTGGCCGACGAGCTGGAGGGCACGGGGTTCGGCTACCGACGGAAAGAGGGAAGACGGATGTGGCTGGTCGGCGCGGCCCTCTTGGTCGGCGCCGCGGCCTTCGGCGGGGTATACCATCTGGCGCAGCATCGGTCTGTCGGGAGCGCGCAGACCCACAAGGGTCCACGTCAGGGCACCGCGGCCTACGACCAGGGGCGGCGGTTCTTCCTCCTCGACACCGACGAGGATTTCCAACGGGCGCACGACCAGTTCATGAAAGCCGTCGGGGCCGACGAAAGCAGCCCCTACCCTGTCGCCGCCCTGGCTGAACTGCACGCCATCTGGGCGCGCTACCTGCGCGATGACGCCGGCACGGCAGAGCAAGCGGTGGCGCCGCGCCTGCAACAGGAGGCCCAGCACCACGTAAAGAGCGCGCGGACCTACGTCGAGCAGGCGACCGTGCTGGGTCCGGCGACCATGGAGACCAACCGCGCCGTGGCTCTGGTGCTGCTGGAAAGCGGGGCGCCAACGGAGCAGGTCGAGGCGGCCCTGCAAAATGCCGCCCAGACCGCGGCTCCCGATGGGGAGTTGCTCTATGTCCGGGCACTCCTCCTGCTTAGCGAGCAGCGGGAAGAGGAGGCGCGGGGTTTTCTGGCCCAGGCCCTGGCCGATCCGCCCCTGGGGCAGCCGGTCCTCTTGCGAGCGATGATGCTTCTCGGGGAGTTGGAAGCGCGGACGAGACATACCGAGGCGGCGCAGCGGCTCTTTGGCGACGTGATCAAGCACAATGTGAACCATGTGCGCGCACAGCGGGCCCTGCGTGCGCTCATAGCGGCGGCGGCGGACCTGGGATCGGCGCCACCGGAGCCGACGACTCAGGAACCGACGACCCAGGAACCGCCCGCGCCCAGGGCGGCGGCGGGTGACAAGGGCCCGGCATCCTCAGTGGAGACCCCAGGAGGTCGCGAGCCGGGGGAGACCGGGCCGCGAGACCTGCAAGGGCGCCTCGGCCAGGCACAGCGTCTGCTGGACAACGAGCGGCCCCGAGACGCGCAGCGTATTTATCAGCAGCTCCTTTTGCAGTTCGACGATTCTCCCGACGTTCATGTGGGCCTTGGCGCCTGCTCCCTGGACACCGAACATTATCAGGCGGCGGTGGAGCACTATCGGAACGCGCTCCGACGCCGCGCGGATTACCCACCGGCCCTCATCGGGCTGGCCGAGGCCTACAAGCTGCAAGGTGATTCGCGCAAGGCGCTGGAGTGGTACCGGACCTACCTGGAGAAGGACCCCGACGGCCCCCAGGCGTCCCTGGCCCACAACAACATCGCGCGGCTGGAGGCGGAACTCCCCACCCCATCGGTCCCGCCGGAGCGGTCGCCCCCAGCAAAGCCCCCTGATCTGGGATCAGCGCCGGCCCCCCCGGAGTAAGGTTGCGAGAGGCAACCGGGGCCACTTCATGATAGATCTGGGGCAGGCCGGAGGAGGCCACCACAAGCCATGAGCATGAACAAGCCATCAGAGGCGGAAGAGGAGTACTTCGCGCGGGAGGAATCCGCCAGGCGAGAGCGGGAAACGCTGGAGATTGCCCGGCAGACGGCGGTGGCGGAACAGGAGCGGCTGAAGCAGCTCCACTATATGAAGTGCCCCAAGTGCGGCTTCGACCTGCACCAGACCCTCTTCCGCGGGGTCACCATCGACAAGTGCTATCACTGCGGAGGAATGTGGTTCGACGAGAAAGAGCTGGACCTGCTGGCGGGCCACCGGGAGTTCAACGTCTTCCAGACCATCGTGCGGCTCTTCAAGCATTCCAGGTAGCGCACGTGCTTCCTGGTTCAGGCCCGCCACAAGCCTAGCAGGAAGAACCCGAACCCGAGGGCGCCGAGCAAAGAAAACAGCGCCATTCTTCGTCGGACCCATTGCCCCGCGACATCTCGACCCTGAAGGATCATCATCACGGCGGCGCCGATGAACATCCCCGCGCCCAGAAGGATGACCAGGCTGGTAAGAGGTCCTGGCGCCTCGGCGGGGGATGCGGGCCAGCCTGGAGGAACAACCGCAAGGCGCGCTTCGATCTCGGCCAGCAGATCGGCGTGCGGGGTGTAAAAGCTCCGGGTCGACAGGATCGCGCTGCGGGCCTCTTGCAGGCAGCGACGGGCGCGTTCCTTCTCGCCGCGCCCCATGGCCTCCTCCGCCAGGCGAAGGAGACCCTTGAGTGCCTGGTCCGCGTAGGGGTTGCCCGGCGTGTACATCCTGGCCGACCGCCCGAAGTCGCGCATGGAGCGGTCGATCTCGCCTGCCGCCCGCGCCTCCTTTGCAGACCGCAGCAGGCCACGGGACGAGAACACCACCCGCACGGTGACGATGCCCAGGCAGAGCAGGAGGAACGCGGACCAAAATAGAAGCCTTTTTGCCATGGGGAACGATCCGCGGGCCGCCACGGGATGCTCAGATGAAGTCCCGCCGTGAAAAGATCAGGATAGACAGCAGAAGCGCGCAGGCGGCGTAGCCCGTGCCATACCCGCCGGCCAGCGCCACGTAGGACCAGTCCACATAGTCCCCCTGGTGTACCGAGATCCAGCGGTTGTTGAGCATCGACCCCGAGATGTAGAACATGTGCAGATCGGGCAGGACGTGCATCAGGCCCTGGGCCACCGCCTGCGCCGGTTCCGGGAGCCGCTTGATGACCTGCCGCAGCGACTCGGACGACATGCCGATGACGCAGATGACCAGGGTGAAGAGCCCGGAAAGAAACGGCGACGAGAACGACGAGAAGAGCACGGCCACCGCCGTCACCACCATCAGCTCGATGAAGAGCATGGTGATGGCCCGGATCAACGTGCCCTCCACCGGGGCGTCCTGCACCACCAGCACCAGGAGCAGCATCGCCGCCATGATGAGCACCATCAGCGCCAGCGTGGCCAGGATGCCGAAGTACTTGCCAATGATGAATTCGTAGCGGTGCAGGGGCTTGGGGATCAGGGCATAGATGGTCTTGCGGTCGATCTCCTTGTGGACCAGGTTCACGCCGATGAAGATCGCGATGAGGATGCCGAAAAGCTCAATGCCGGCCAAGCCGACGTCGCGCGTGACCCGGGCCTGCTCGGTCAGGGAAAGCTGGCCCAGCGGCAGCGCGAAGAGAATGACCCCGATGCCAAAGACCAAAAGGGCATACAGGATCTTGTTGCGCACGGCCTCCCGGAAGGTGTTCTGAGCGATGGCGAAGACCCGATTCATGGCCGCATCTCCTTGCGGTGTTGTGCCCCCATCCCGGGGTCGCCCGACTCCACCTCGCGGACAAAGAGATCCTCCAGGGACTCGCGGCGCGGCGTCACCGAGATGATCGACTGACGCTCCGATAGCGAGCCTTGCAGGAACGTTCCAACGTCCTCCTCCGGCCCCAGCCGGACCTCCCGCCGCGACCCGCCCTGCGCAAGGACCACCTCGGTGTGCAGCAGCTTGGGGTTGAGGAGCTGATCGAGCGGTCCCACGTCCCGCAGACGGCCGCCGACAACGATCGCCACCCGGTCGCAGATGAGTTCGACATCGGAGAGGATGTGCGTGGAGAAAAACACCGTCTTGCCATCCTGCTTGAGCTGCACGATGAGATCGCGGATCTCCTTCCTGCCGATCGGGTCCAGGCCGGACATCGGTTCATCGAGGATGACCAGTTCGGGGTCGTTGATCAGCGCCTGTGCCAAGCCCACGCGCTGGAGCATGCCCTTGCTGTACTTGCGCAACGCCATGCTGCCTGCGCGCTGAAGCCCGACCTTCTCCAGCAGGACATCGATGCGCCGCCGCCGCTCCTGGCGGGAGAGGCCGAAGAGTTGGCCGATGAGGTCGAGGAGTTCGCGGCCAGTCAGGTAATCATAGAAGTACGGGTTTTCTGGCAGGAAGCCGATCCGGCGCTTGGCCTCGTTGTCCGGGATCTTCTTTCCGAGCAGTTCTGCGTGGCCGGACGAAGGAAATATCAACCCCATCAGCATCTTGATGGTGGTCGTCTTTCCGGCGCCGTTCGGTCCGATGAACCCGAAGATCTCATTCTTCTCGACCGACAGGCTGATCGATTCGACGGCACGGATCTTTTTGCGGACCAGTCCTTTTTCCCAGATGACAAAGGTCTTGGCCAAATCGCGTGTCTGGAGCACGGCGCTCATACTGATTCCTCCCGGGATGAGTAGAATGCCAATGGGAAATGGCGAACGCCTGGCTAACGTGAAGTCTGGTGTGCATCGATGGACCGCGGCGCCTCGCGATCGAGCTGCGTCAGCAGCGCGTCGCACACCTGATCGACCTGCGACAGCGTCATCTGCACATGCAGGGGCAACGCCAGCGCCCGCGCATGCAGCATCTCGGCCACGGGCAAACCGACCTCGCCGTCATGTTCCTTCTGCGAGGCGCCATCGCCATCGCTACCACTATAAATCAATGCGTCCCGGAAGGCCGCCAGCCGGTGCAGTCCATAGGAGGCGATCTGGGTCTCGATGCCTCCCTCTCGCAGCACCCGACGCAGCGCCTGCCGATCGGTCCCCTCGGGAAGCACCACTGCGACTGTCTGCCACACCCGTCCCGGGGCATCCGCCTGCATCGGCAGCCGGGGCAGCAACCGCTCCCGGTAGCGCATCGCCCGCTCCCGGTGGGCCTCGATCAGGAACGGGAGCCGCCGAAGCTGCACCCTGCCGATCGCCGCCGCGAACTCGGAAAGCCGGTAGTTGAGGCCGGGAGCGGACAGTTCCATCACCTCCTGCTCGGGACGGGCGCGCAGCCCGTGGGCCCGCAGGGCGCGGATCTCCTCGATCAGCGCGCCGTCGTCGCTCAGGACGGCGCCCCCTTCCCCGGTGGTGAGGATCTTTCGGGGGTGGAAGGACAGGCAGGCGCATCGGCCCGCCATGGCCGCCTTGGCACCCACGGCGCAGGCGGCGTCCGAGATGACCACCCCGTGCCCATCGTCCGGGGGCAGCGGCGCCGGATAGCCGAACTGGTGCACCACCATCGCCGCGCCGCCCTTTTCGCTGACCCAGCGACGGACCCGGTCTTCCCTGGCGCAGAACGTCTGCGCATCGACATCCACCAGGCACACCGGAACCCCAACAAAACGCGCCACGTTCGCGGTCGCCGGGAACGTGAATGCCGGCACCAGGAGGGGCCCCCGCTCCGCCTCCGCGCCCTTCGGGAACAATGCCGCAAGGGCCAGATGCAAGGCCGCTGTCCCCGAGCTTAGCACGGCCGCGTGCCGTTTTCCACTGGCGGCGGCCAGCTCTTCCTCGAAGGCCCGCCCCTCGGGGCCGGCGACCAGCCAGCCCGAGCGCAGCACCCGCTCGGCGGCCTTCACCTCTTCGTCCGTGATGCTCGGCTTGCCGAGTTGAATCAGGTCTTTTGCGCGCGCGTCCGGCATCAGTGAGAAACGGGCCCCGATGTGGCGATCCGCTGGGCGCCGCGGTACCAGTAGATGGTCCGAAGCAGCCCCTCCTCCAGATCATAGCGGGGCCGCCAGTCCAAAAGCTCCAGCGCCTTGCCCACCGAGGGCACGCGGAGTTCCACGTCCGCGTGGTCCCACTTGATGAACTCGATTGGAGAGTTGGAGGACGAGAGGCGCCGGATCTCCCGGGCCAGGTTGTAGACGGTCACGGTAGATCGCGGATTGCCGATGTTGAAGGCTTGGCCCACCGCCCGATCATCCACCAGTGTCAGTATCGTAGCATCGACGATGTCGTCGATGTAGCACCACGATCGGATCTGCGCCCCGTCGTTGTGGATGTGCAGCGGTTCTCCCCGCAGCGCCCGCACGATGAAGTGGTGGACCGCCCCCTCGCCCACCTGCCGGGGGCCGTAGATGTTGAAGGGACGGATGGTGACCGCTGGAAAGTCGAACTGCTTGTGGTAGGTCATGGCCAGGTGCTCGGTGGCCAGCTTGGCTACCGCGTAGGTCCACCGGGCCTCGCCCACGGCGCCCAGGGTGGTCACGTCGAACTCGGTGACCTGATAGGCGAACCGGCCGAAGACTTCGCTGGTCGAGAAGTCGACGAAACGCTTACACCGGCCCCCCGCGTGGGCGATCTCCAGCACGTTGGCCGTCCCGAGCAGGGAAATCCGCATGGTCTGCGACGGCATCCTGAGCACCGTATCGACCCCGGCGATCGACGCCAGGTGGATGACGATGTCGATGCCGTCCATGGCCTTGCGCACCACTTCGGCGTCCATCACGTCGCCCACGACCAGCTCGACATTGGGGTGCTCATGCAGGCCGACCGGGCGCAGGGCGTCGCGGCGCAGAATGTCGAGCACGCGAACGCGGTTCCGGGTGGCCAGTCGTTCAACCAGATGGGAGCCGATGAAGCCCGCACCTCCAGTGATCAGGACATGTGCGTCGGCAAGATCGGAAAGAGCCATGATTGCCATGGTAGCTGAGCGTGAGAAGAATCTCAAGGCATCGCGGTGATTTCCCGGGCCCAAGAGGCCGCCCCATCATAGCACCTGCCTGCCGGGCGAAGGGTTTAGAGAGTCAAATGTTGCCAGCGCAGCCCGTGGCCCGCGAAGGTGGCAAAGTCCGCGTCGCGGGTCACAAAGGTGCATCCATGCTCGATCGCGAGCGCGGCGTGTTGCGCGTCGGCGACGGACTTTCCGCTCACATGGCTGGCCCGACATAGAGTTGTAAAGAGTCCCAGATGGCGGGGCCCCGGCGAAAGCACCCGGCAGCCGGGGTGGTCCGCAAGGGCCTCCATGCTGGCCAGCGCCAGGCCCAGTGGGGTCGGGACCTTGTAGATCTTGGGATGGGTCACGATGCGGACGAAGCCGACCACCACCAGAACAGAGAGCCCGAAGGGCTCGGGGCTGTTCACCAGATCTTCGACAAAGCGGTGGTAGAAAGTGTGAACGGCCTCGTCCTCGCGGTGGGCGTACAAGAGCACATTCACGTCGGGCATTTGCATCGTTCAGCGTCCCGCCAATGCCTGATCATCCTCTTCGAGGATGCGCGCGAAGTCGGAAGGTTCGTGCTGCTCCTTACCGCCGCCACCGAAGATCACCATGCGGAAAGGAGCGGGCGGCGGCGTTGCCGGGACATGCAGGGCCTGACGCAACGCGTTGTTGATGATGTCGCTCAGGGTCTGTCCTGTCTGTGCGGCCTTCTGCCGGACCTGCTGAAAGAGCTGGTCATCCAAGATGATGGTAGTACGCATAAAGATGCGCATACAGATGCTAGACTTAACCGGCAAGCAGTATCAGGTGGTGGGCAAGGTATATTTGACCTTGCGCCTCCGTCTCTCTGGTCGTAATTTGAACCAGGTAAGCGACCAACAGCAGGGAGCGCAATCCCATGTCTCGCAAGATCAACGTGGCTGAAGACATCATTCCCATCGCCAAGTTCAAGACCCACGCCTCGCAAATGATCCGCAGGATGCATGAGACACGCCGCCCGCTGGTCATCACGCAGAACGGCGAGGCCACCGCCGTGGTGCTCACTCCTGATGAATTCGAGGATCTGGGCTACAAGGAGTTTGTCCGGGCCAAGATCCAGGCCGGCATCGACAGCGAGAAGACCGGTCCCTGCATGACCACCGAAGAGATGCGCGCGCATCTCCGGAGCCGCCGTCAGCAGCGCAAGGACGATGCGGGTTGAGTGGTCGCCCCAGGCCACCCTGACTCTGGGGCGTCGTCGCATTTTGACCATCAGCAGTCGGAAGATCGTTGGTTTTGGCGTCAACTTGAGGGACCTTAGCGAAGCGGATTCGCTGCGAGTTCAGTATGAGGGTCTCGGCAGCAGACAACGGCTGGGCTGTGGATCCTTTATTCCGCTCTTGGGCACATAGATACGCAGCAAGTTTGTTACCCGATCAAGGATTAGACTGAGCCTCCCCATTGCCATTCTCTTCCTCGTCGAGGCCATAGCAAAGCGCAACCATACCGGCACGGTCAGCACGCACTGGCGGTAGGGCACATCGGGCAGGACCGCGCCCTGCAAGTGCGGTAAAGTCCTCGCTCACCGTGGCGATCTTTTGGCCTTCGGGGGAGTACTTGCTCGCGTTGACCGCCCCTTATGCCCCTCAAGTGTCCGCACCAGAACTCCAGTGTCAGCCTGCCAGATTCGCGTCGTCCCATCATAGCTGCTCGTGACGATCAAATTGCCGTCTGCAGAGAAGTACGACTCCATCAGTGTATTCTTATGGCATGTTCAGATCGCGCCGCCCGCCACACCGCTGCGCTGCGGTCAAGGGAGCGACGCTTGTGCGGACTCTGTCCGCGGCCAAGAAGCAGCTCCTGGACGTCTCCCGCTCCTCCTTTATTGGCACTGTCCGTCTGCGCGTCGAGGTGGAGAACCTCACTGTGACCATCTGCCCGGTATCTTAGAGCGGAGACCGGAGCGCACCGCTGCCCAGTCCCAAGGCACTCACGCTTGCGCGATGGCGGCGGACTGCGCCGGGGTGGCGCAGGGGAAGGTGTGCCTGATGAACCTGTGCGGCTGCAACTCCAGCGGCGACTGCGCGGCGGCGCCGGGCACGGCGTGCAAGAACAACGTGTGCGTCTGCGGGGACAAGAACGGCGCCGTGTGCAAGAACGGCCAGTCGTGCGTGGGCGGGGTCTGCAAGTAGCCGGCATGGGGTGTTCTGGAGGGAACTCGTCTCCGACGGTAGGATAAAAATAATCACGTCTAACGTCCATTTTTTTCCACACGCGACAGGGTTCTCGGACTACAATCAAGTTAAATATTTTTTCACGTTGACAAATGCGTATTCGAGGGATTATGACGCCCTTGAATGAAACGAACCGCCCTATCAGGCACCTCGAAAGCCACGGCTGCAAGCTCCTCCGAGAAGGAGGGCGCCACACGATCTACGCCAATCCCAAATCGCGCAAGACAGCGGCAGTGCCGAGGCACAACGAAGTGGATGGCCGATTGGCCCACGCCATTTGCAGGGAACTTGAAGTTCCCGAGCCGGCCGGTCGCTAAAAACGCAGAAGTTGGGGGAAGGCCGGTGCGGTTCAGCCGGCGAGGGGAATCGATTCGACTTGCGCGGTGCCGCTGCGCTCGTTGAGCGCCAGATCTCTGCGGGCGAGCATCAACTCCTGCATCGCATCGAGCACCATCTCGCGGGCCTCTTCTCGGGTTTGCCCCTGAGAGAGGGCACCTGGCACCTCGGGGATGGAAGCCAGCCACCACCCGTTGTCGCCTTTCTCGAAAATGATCGTCAGCTCTTTTGGCATGATGAAAACCTATCACAATCCTAGCACAAGGGCCCGGACGGACCTCTTTCATCGTCGGATTGCTCTTGGGCCCGCCCTTCATCGCCTCACCCCCCCAGCCCCGGCTCCCGAGCAGCCAGCATCACATCCTCCTCCGCGGCCTCCTCCCCCCGCCGCACCCATCGGTGGCCAATTCAACGCGCTGGGGACCGACCCAGCCCAGTAGGATGTCCAGCATCTGGCGGGCCAACTCGGTCTTCTTCTGGTAGGTTCTATGTCGCAGGTCGCAACTGCTCTTGGTCCGATAGAGTCGAAACATTAGTGGCAGGGCGAAGGTACGTTTTGAAAAGGGGACGGCAACCAGCACAGCCAGCATCACCCAGCAGTGCCCAAAGCTGAAGATGCGGCAGCTCCGAGTGGAGCGGACCGCATCCAGATGGCTGCCGATGCCAAAGACATACGGACCTTTTTTGGGGGCCAGGGTATCGTCGATGACCAGACGCAGGGGGCTCTGCTCGGGGACCAGGGACATGACACAGCCCAGCAACAGGCGCCCCATGTCATCAGGATCCCAGGTACCGCGCGAAAAGAAGCGATGGAAGGCCTCGTGATGCCGTCGGCCCGCCACCGAGGTCACCACCAAGGCCTGTGTGACAGCGTGCGGGCCTGTGGTGAGTACCCAGCCGGTGAAGATCACCAGCATGTTATCGAAGCCCGGACGCGTCAGCGCCGGGCGCAGGACTTCCAAGAACTCCAGTAATGTGCCAAGTATCTGGTGGGTCATGGTTTCTCCACGACGGCTTGTCTTCGCAAAACGAACCATCTGACGAGAAACCTGACCTGTCCACTTTTTCAGGTATCGATCAAAAGGGCGAAACCTGAGTCTGAGTACGAAGCTGAAGGCGATCGACTCGTTGATCGAGGCCGAGAAGAGAAAGTCCGATTGGACCGGCCTGCCCGGTGCAATCACGACCCAGGACGAGGTGCTCCGAACCGCGTTGGCGGATCTGGAGACGCGGCGCGGCGCAGACCTCGTTGAAGGCGATGCGGCAGACGATCGAGACATCCTGGTCCGTCCCGCCCGAGGTGCGCATCCTGCTCGACCAGGCTGGGGCTGCCCTGAAGCAGGCGCAGGCGCTGCTGGACCACGACAATGTCAGCGCCGCGGCCGACGCGGTGGTCAGTACCGGCGAGTCCCTGGTGAAGAAGATGCGGGGGCCGGTGATGGAGTGGCAGCGGGCCATGTGGGACAGCGCCACCGGCCGTTGTTTAGTCACCCTCTTCGCGACCCCCACCGGATGGGTGGCCTACCTGCCCGATGGTCGCTACAAGATGGACGGGGACCTGCAGGGCACCTTCTGGCATGCCGTCAACCTCTGCCGCTTCGAACCTGGGGAACTGGACCCCTATGTCCCCGGCCTGCGCCTACCCATGGACCACGTCTTCGCCCCCGCCGGCCCCTGATCGAGCCAACGGGGTCGGGTGGCAGCTCTCTCCATGATCTTTCATCACGTCCGTCCGGTTAGCAAGCGATTTTCCGGTCCTACCGGATCGCCGAGAACCCCACGGCGATCAGGTCGTAGCTAACCTGGTACAGGCCCCCGCCGATGCCGCCCACGCCCGGGGGTTGCACCTGCGGACGGATGGGGTTTGATGGATAGACTTGGCTGTCCGTCGATGCCACCGTGCGATCCGGCTGGAAGATGTGCCCGTAGGACAGGTCGAAGCGCCAGTCGTTTTTGGCAAAGTGGAACGGGACCGCCACGCCCACCGAGAGCATGCCCTTCAGGTTATCCGGCGTCAGCACAGTGAGGGTCTTGTTGGGGACGGCGTTGGTCTCGAACATCCCGCCCAGACGTGCCGTCAGGTGCTTCCACACGTCCCACTCGATGCCCAGGTGCAGGGTGTGGGTGTCCTGCAATTCCCGGTCGAGCGCGATGGTCCCCAGGTGGTAGGTGCCGATGCCCTTGGTATGGATGATGGCGATGTTCTGGGGCGTGAAGGTGATGTCTTGCTGGAGGCTCCAGGCCTCCAGGGTGTAGCCCAGCTCGATGCGCAGCTTCTGGTCGAAGGGCCGGAACTGCACGCCCAGGCGCAGGATCGGCGGCAGGTTCAGGGCCAGGCTGGCGTCGCGTCCCTGCACGGTCGCGCCGTTGAAGAATTCGTTGATCGGCAGGCGAGTGTCCACGGTGCCGCTGGTGCTGCGGATGAAGAATGGGAACTGGAAGGCCAGTCCGCCGCGCAGCCAGGGGGCGAAGCGGTAGATGGCGCCCAGGTTGAACGACGGGGTGATGGCGAAGGCCTGCGCCACCACCAAGGTGTCGAAGTCCACCTGCTCGGGGCGGCACATCACCTCGGGGCAGCTCGAAAGCAGCAGGCGGGAACGGAAGTAGACCACCATGAGCTGGGGCCCGAAGCCGAGCTGGAGGCGGTCGCCAAGGAGGCTGAAGGCGGCCACCGGGTTTAGCACCGCCAGCACCGTGGCATGGCTGATGTTGCCGTCGTGCAGGCCGATCAGGCCGTAGCGTTGTGGAGCGACGTTGGGGACGTTGTCCCGGTCGGCCTGGGTGGCGTAGCTCGGCTCGGGGTAGCGGGGCAGGCCGGTGTAGGGGACCCACAGGCCGAAGCCGAAGGACATGGAGCCCCAGCTGCGCAAAAACTTCCTGGCGAAGCCGAGCTGCGGGATCACCAGGGGCGCCCCGAAGAGCACGCCCTCGTCGGCGGTTACCGGGGGGCGGATGACGCCGCTGTCCTCGCGGGTGTAGGTGACATTTTGCAGGACGAAGCCGCCATCCAGGAGCCCGGACCAGCCGGTGCTGCCGAAGTCCATGGCGGCGACGCCGGCGGGGTTGTAGTAAATGGCGTTCAGGTCGTCGGCGCCAGCGGTGAAGGCGCCGCCCAGGGCCAGGGGCCGGGCACCGTGCGGGGTGACGAACATGCCGGCACCGCGGGCTTCGCGGGGTGCCACGATGGAGACCAAGACACCCAAGGCCAGGGAAATTCCAGCCGCAAGGAAGCCGACGGGCAAGGAAAGGCGCATGATGATGTTTATCTCAAGTTGAGGGGGGATGTCATCATTAAACAGAAGCACCTGGACCGGGCATCTTTTGGCGTACCTCTCCCCCATGTCCTCGCATTCGCGAGGTCATGGGGGTGCCCCCACGCTTCCTCGGTCACGACCAGTAGGTCGCTCCCTCAGTCGCTGCGGAATGGGCCCACGCGGCTGAGCGAATGCGAAGCCGTGGGGAGCGCCAAAATCTGCTCCGGCCATGTGCTTCTTCCTGTATTGTTCGTTATCTTCTAGCGAGCGGCCGGCGCAAGGCGAGCGCATCATTCCCCGTTCCGCGTCGCCACGATGTCCAGGAAGCGCGCGAGCCCGCGCTGGTGATCGCCGAGGAAGGTGGCCGTGCTAGCCAAAAGCGCGCGGTAGTCATCGACGGACAGGGCGGTGCCGCGCACGCCGGGCTGGCCGGCGGTGGGGCGGTCGATCTCGGCCACCGCGTCGGTCAGGCGGAACAGGGGGTAAAGCCCGGTGTCGGGGTCGGCCTGGTACAGGTTCCCAAGCAGCGTCAGGAGGACCTTTTCGGGGTCGCGCTCCCTGCCGCGGCGCACAAGACCCAGCATGGCGTCGGCGGCGCCGCCTCCCGGGCCCTCGGGGTCCAGTGCCGGGGAAAGGGCGCGCAAGAGCGGCACCACGTCGGCGTCGTCCAGAAGCAGTTGCAGGAGGTCGGCGCTGATCGTCACCACCGACTGGAAGGTCGGGGTCACGTCAGGATTGACCAGATGGGAAAGGAGCGCCTGGAGCCCCTTGCGCGCGTCGTTGTTGGCCCCGGTCGCCAGCTTGGCCGCCAGATCCGCGCTGGCGCCGAAGAGCGGGCCGGTCATGCTTTCGCGTAGATTGGCCACGAGCCCGGTGCGCACCCACGGCCCCAGATCGCCGGCCTTGCCGTGGGCCGTGAGGCGCCCGCTGAGCATCCCGAGCAGGGCCACCGACACGGGCTGGAAGCGCGGGTTCTTGAAATGATAAATCGACATCCCTGGGCGGGCGTCGGCCCGCAGGAACAGGTCCGCGGTGTTGCTCATCGCCGAGCGCCACCCGGCACGGGTCGCCGGGTCCTCCAAAAGGCGCGCGCGCTTGGCCTTGAAGGCATCGGCCACCAGATAGTAGGGGGTGACCTTGCCGGCCAGGCTGGCCGGGAGCACGTCCTTGATGAAGGGATCGGCGGTGGTGCGAAAGGCCGGGTTGCCGTCGTTGCGCCTGGAGGTGGCGGTGCCGTCGCGATAGGTCAGCGCTCCCAGGATGCGCGGGGCCTCGGGATCGAAGTACCAGCGCAGGAAGTTGCCAAGGACGGTGATCACCGGGAGGTTCGAGCCATCGTCCACCACCCGCGAGGTCAGAGTCGGGGCCAGGGCCAGGGTGGCGGGGAACACGTCGGTGTTGGCCAGGATGCTGGAGACCAGGGGCTCGTAGTGGACCACGCCGCTGCCCTGGTTCTGGGGCTCGTAGGGCTTGCCGAAGAAACGCGAGTCCTTGCTGGACCAGTGGCGGTGCAGGACGGCCAGCAGGTCGACCAGGATCTTGGCGCCGTTGCGCTTGCTGGTGCAGTCGCCATTGGCGTAGGCGGTGCACTCGGCGTGCCTGGCGAAGGCGTTGACGATGGGCTTGAAGGCGGTGAAGAAGGTGGCGCCGCTTTTGGCCCGGATGCGCTCCAGGGCGAAGAGCACCCCGTCGTGGTTGTCGCGCCACGAGTGGTCCTGGTTGCAGCACAGGGTGCCGGGCGTGTGGTTTTTGCACGGGCTGCTGTCGATGGTCTGGTTCAGGAAAGGGGCGCGGTTGGGGTTGTTCGGGTCCATGAAGAGCATGCGGGCCGCAGCCTGTGGGGTGGGAAAGTTCCCGAAGCCGGGGATGCCGGTGATCTTTTCAAGGGCCAGGTCGCCGGCCCCGAACAGGTTGGCCAGCTTGAAGACGAAGTTGATGAACCCGGTGTCCTTCAGGGCGTTGGGGAAGTACGATTGCTGCCAGGCGAAGGTGTCCTTGTTGTTCTTCACGCTCTCGTCGGCCACGCTCAGAAGATAGAAGAGCGCCAGGTCGTCGATCTGGAAGAGCTGGCAGGCGTTCGGGTAGCTGAACTTGAAGGGGATGAAGAGCAGGTTGAGTTCGAGCTGGGTGTCCTTCTTGTTGCAGAAGGTCAGGTTGTTGGCGTCGTGGACCAGATGCAACGTGCGCTGCAAGACCGAGCGGTTGTTCAGCGGGTCCGTGGTGTCCTTGTTCACGTCGGAGTCAATGGCATCCCGGCGGGCCAGCTTGCCCGGGGTGCCGATGACCGCGTTCGCCTTGCCGGAGTCGAACTCGTTTTGGTTCATGTAGAAGAAGCCGGTCTCGTTCATCAGGGCCGGGGCAATCTCCTTCAGGTCGGCCACGGCGGGATCTTGCAGGACGGCCACCACGTCATTGAGCAGACCGGGGGTGCGGAACAGGCGCACCAGCACCGGGGCTAGATCATCGAAGAGGGTCACGGTGTCGTCGAGGTTGGCGGCGTCGTATTGCGGCTTCTTGCCCTCGTCCAGGGCCTGGAGCATGGCGGAAAGGTTGCGCGAGAGGACCGACTCGTCCTTCTGCATCAGGGTGCGCACCGCGGAAAGCAGGCGCCGGGCATCGCTGCCGGAGGCATCGCCCACGTCGGAATAGCCGAGGACCTGGACCAAGGCATGGATCAAATCCAAGAGCGGCGCTTTGTCGCCGACATAACCGCCGCCGACCGCGCGCGGCCCCAGAAGGTACCCGGCGCCCGCAAGGATGGGCAGCGGGATGTCCTGGTCCGGGTCAAGGAGCGCCTTGCCGTCGCGGAGCAGGCCGGCGAGGAGGGTCTGGTCCAGATTGGCGTAGCGATAAAGGAGGTCGCCGCCGGGCTTTTGCAAGGCCCGGCCCTGGGCATCGCGGGCCGCGGCCCGATCGGTCAGGTTCGGGTCAAGCGGCGGGAAGGGGGTAACGTTGGGCAGCGGGCCGTTCTTGCCCAAAAAGCCGCGGGCGGGGTCGATGTCGGCCAGGCCATCGCCGTCCAGGTCCAGATAGGGTGCGGGGAACGCGCCAGCCAGGTTGAGCTGCGCCACGCCTCGGGGATCGCGCAGCACCCCCGGATATTCCTGCCCCGGGGAGAGGGTGGCCAGGGCGGGGTCGGTGGACAGCAGGAAGCGCAGGGCGATGGCCAGGGTGCGTTCGGGGTCGGCGGGGTTTTGTAAGGGGGTGGCACCGTGCAGCTTATCCCGCAGGGCGGAAAGGACGGCCCGCAGTTCGGCGCGGCCGGGGGCATCGGTGGCGCCCGGCGTGGAGGGTGACACAAGGGGCAAGAATCCCCCAAGGGCCGCGTCCAGGCCGGGGTCGGCCAAAAGCGCCCGGGGCAGGCCGGCGGCCAGGGGGCGCGGGCGAAACCCGTCGCGCCAGCCCAGGTGGAACAGGGCGGTGAGGGCGGCATCGTCGTGGCTCAGTCCGCCCAGGAGCGCGGCGTTGCTGGCATCCACGGCGCCGATGGTGCCATCGTCGTGCAACGGAAGGATGGCCTGGATGTAGGTATTCAGTGGGTCGAGGAGTGCGTCGGGGGCGGCGGCGTTCACGCTGTCGATGATGGCCGGACGTTCGGCGGCCAGGGCGGAGGTGACCCGGGGGGCGTCCGAAGGGGGCAGGCCGGTAGCATCGCAAAAAGCGCGATAAGTGACGCCCGAGGCGTCCAGAGGGCGAGACGGGTCGGCCTTCAACCGGGACAGATCGGCGCTGAAGGTCACCCGCTGGCAGGTCTCGCGGTAGACGATCTCGCCGAAGCTGCGCGGGTCGGGGGCGATGCGGGGGCCGAGATCGACGTCGCAGGCGCCCAAAAGGGACAGGGTCAGACAGGCGATCGGAAGGCCAGGGACCGCGAGGCGCTGAGAACGGGTCATGGGTACTGCTCCGAATGTACGACCTGCTGACAGTATATCCCTCTTTGGCCCCAGCGGTGCCCCCTTGCGTTGATGACAGTTTACATGTCCCTCCGTTCGCAACGTCAGCGGCTCATTCCGCCTGAGCGGCGCCCCCTTGCGTTAATGACAGTTTACATCCTGGAAGAAGCACATGGCCGGAGCAGATTTTGGCGCACCCCCGCAGCGACCGAGGGAGCGTACTACTGTACGTGACCGACGGAGCGAGGAGGTACGCCAAAATCTGCCCGGCCAGGTGCTTCTTCTATCGATTGCGGATGATGGTGATGAAGCGGGACAGTCCGCGCTCCTGGTCCGAGAGGAAATTTGCGACGTTGTCCAGCAGCACCCGGTAGTCCTCTCTGACGAAGCTGCCGGGCTGCCCCGGGGTGGCCCGGTTGACCTCGGCGATGGCGTCGGAGATGCGGAACATCGGGTAGGCCCCATCCGGGCCGATGGTGTAGAAGTTGCCCAGCAGCGCCGGCAAGAAGGGCTGGATGACGATGTCCTGGCTCTTCTTTTCCAGGGCCCTGCCCTTGGCGGTCAGGGTCAGCACCGGGTCCACCGGCCCCTTGTCGGGATCCAGCGCCAGCGAAAGGCCCTTGCCCAGGGGCACCAGATCGGCATCGTCCAAAAGGACCTGCGTGCCGTCGGCCGCCGCCGCCACCATCGCCCGCAAGGCATCCTTCTGTGCCGGGTCCAGGACCTGCTGGAGCAGGGTGTAGGTCGCCCGCCTGGCGTTGTCATCCGCCTCAAGCCGGACCCCCAGATCGACCAAGGCGGCGGCGAGCGGCCCGGTCAGGGCATCCTGGGTGTCCTGTTCCAGGGTGCCGCTGAAACCGGGCAGGTCAGCGGCATGGGCCGCTACGCGGGTGCGCAAAAAGTCCAGGAGCAGCACCGACACCGGGCGGATGCGCGGGTTGTCGAACTGATAGGTCTTCTTCCCCATCATGTCGGTGACCTTGACCGCCAGGAAGGTGTCGATGGCATCGCTGACCGCCTGGTTCCAGCGGTCCTTGGCAGCCTGGTTCTCCGGCGCGTCGAAGAGGACCCGATTCTTCTTGAGCGCATCGGCGAGCACATAATAAATCGACCACTTGCCCGCCTGGGAGGCACCCAGCACCTGGGTCAGCGTCGGGTCGTCGTAGGCCGGTTTCCCGTTGTTGCGCAGGGCCTGGGTGGTGGGCGGCTGGTTGCGCGGGTACAGCCCCGCCGGGGCCATGGAAGGATCGAAGACGAAGCGCAGGGCCTTGACCAAGAGCGGCAGGGCCTTGTCGCTGCCCGCCTGTCCGTCAAGGGTCAGCCCGGTGAGGATGGGGGACAGGTCGGCGGTGGCGGGAAGCAGGTCGCCGGCCATGACCTGGGCGGCCAGCGGCTCGTAGCTCTGGGCGCCATCGGGCTGCACCAGCGGGCCGTAGCTGTCGGCGAAGCTGCGGCCGAAGATCCGCGAGCGAGCGCTGGGCCAGTGGCGGTGCAAGATGCCCATCGCGTCGGCCAGGATCTGGGTGGCGTTCTGGCCGCTGGTGCAGACGCCCAGGTTGTCGCGGACGAAGCACTCGGCATGCTTGGCGAAGGCGTCCACCAGGGGCCGCAGGGCGTCGTAGAAAGTATCGCCGGGGAATGGGTTGGCGGTGCCATCGGAGTAGGCCGCGGGGCCGCGCACGGACTCCAGGGCGAAGAGGACGCCATTGTGATCATTGATATACAGATGTTTCCCCTGCGCGTCATCCGGGGCGTACTTGCGATCATCCGGGTCGGCGGGGTCGACCGACAGAGACAGATCGGCGTTCTGGATGTGGTTGAACATCACGTCCTTGGCCGACTGCGGCGCGAAGGCCGGGATGGAGGTGGCGTTGCCCAGATCGAGGAAGAGCACCCGGCCCCCAGGCTGCGGGTCGGGGTAGCGATAGAACCCCTTGATGCGGATCAGCCCCTCAAGGAAGTCGTCGCCGGGGCCGTTGTCCGTGACGTTGTTCAGCAGCGCCGAGCACTTCATCCCGGCGCCAGGGTCGGTGCAGCGCTTCTTGGGGTCGGGGTCTCCGGGCCGGCACCGGCAGTCAAAGCCATTCTGGATGGCGGCACGAAAGCTCGCCGCCTGCGGGGCGAAGGTGGCAGGATCCATCCGCAGGGCCGGGGTGGCGATGCTCAGGAGAAAGAAGCGCGCCAGGTTGTCGAGTTGGAACATGTCGCACTCGCCGGGGAAGATCACGAAGCCACCGAAAATCGAGGCAAAGCGGCCGTTGCACAGGGGCCGCCGTCCGTTGCTGTCCGCAAGCATGTGCAGCAGGCGCTGCAACACCGAGCGGTTGTTGGCCGGGTCGCTGGTCTTCTGATTGCGCCAGTCCAGGGTGGCGTCGCTGTCGGGCTGGGTGCGGTTGGGCGGGTTGCCAAAGGCCCCGATGACGCCCGTCGGGACGATGAAGCCGTTGGAAAGATCCTCCGCGGTCTGGGGCTGCTTCATGAAGAAATCGTCGCGGTCATTCATGAGCTGCGCCGTCATCGGTCCCAGCGCCTTGCCATGGGCGTCCTTTAGCGCCGCTACGATGTCCTCTGCCAGCCCTGGCACGGCGAAGACCCGGGCCAGGATGGGCGCCAGGTCGTCGTAGAGGGTCGAGTCGGCGGGGAGCTTGGCGTTGTCGTAGATCGGCTTCTTGGCCTGGTCCGCGGCGGCCAGCAGCGCGCCCAGGGAGCGCGAGAGGGGCCCTTCGTTCGCCGGGGTGCCCAAAAGGGTCTGGGTGCTCTGCAAAAGATCCCCGATCTCCTTGCCCGGTGCGCCGCCGGTGCGGAAGCGCAACACAGCGAGTGCCCCGTGGGCCAGGTCAAGAAGGGTCGCGTCCTTGGCGTTGAAGCCCGTGTAGGTCAGGGTCTCGTTGTCCTTGGTTTTGGTGGCGGCCGGGTCGCGAGAACCCAGGAGCAACGAAGCGCCGCGGAGCAAGCCGAAAGGGATGTCCAGTTCCCGATCGGTCCCGGCCTTCTTGGTGGCGAAGAGGCGGTTGCCATCGGTCAAAAGCGCCATCAGCAGCGAGCCATCCAGGTCGGGGTACTGGTACAAGAGCTTGCCGTCCTGTCGCAGGACGCGGCCCTGGCTGTCGCGGCTGATGGCATCCTTCTGGCCCGGCTCGGGCAGGGGGGCCACGTAGGGGATGAGGGCGCCGGCAGCATCCGTGAAGCGGCCGTCGGCGTCGGCACGCGCCAGGCCGGTGGCGGGGTCCTTCACGTAGGGCGGGGCGATGTCGGTGAAAAGGGGCAGGCCGCGGAAGTCGCGCAGGGCCATGGGCAGCGGCAGGTTGGTCTTCAGGTCGTCACGGTGGGAAAGGACCAGGTTGACCAAGAGCCTCGAGG
Source organism: Polyangia bacterium (assembly GCA_038231615.1). Taxonomy (GTDB): domain Bacteria; phylum Myxococcota_A; class Polyangia; order Palsa-1104; family JAEUJZ01; genus JBBRLA01. The sequence continues at coordinate 20,117 of JBBRLA010000024.1, forward strand.
TGCGCTCGGGGCTTTGGGGATCGGCGTCGGCGCGGATGTGGCGCAACTCGAAGCCCCCGCCGTGGAGCAGGGCCACGAAGGGGTCCCGGGCGGCCCCGCCCGAAAGCAGCAAGGGGATGCTGGCGCCGATCAGGTTGTCCAGGCCCGGGGCGCGGGCCACGGCGCGGATCACCCCGCCGGCGGTGTCGGGGGCGCGGATGCCGGTCGAATGATTCAGCCGGGTGAGGCCGCCGATCAGGTCGGGGTCGGCGCTGAAGGAGGCCAGAAGGGCCGCGGTGCGCGTGATGATCTGGTCGACGGTGCCGTCATCCTCCAGCGGCGTCAGCGCCTGAAGGTAGCCATCCAGGCTGGAAAGCATCGAGTCGTTGGGCAGGGCGCCATCGACCCCGCTGACCAGATCGTCGTGCTCGCCGAAGAGGGCGCGCACGGCCGGGGCGGCGGTGTCGGCTGGGGGCACCTCGCCTGCGCACAGGGCGCGGACGGTGACCCCCGAGGCGTCGACAAGGCGGCTGGTATTGGCGGCATGGGCTTCCAGTTCGGTGCTGTAGGTCACCCGCTGGCAGGCCTCGCGGAAGACGATGGAGCCAAAGCTGCCGCCGTTCTGGACGGTGCGCGGGCCGAGATCGACATCACAGGCGGCAACGCAGCTCAGCAGCGCGGCGGCGAGCGTCAACGAAGTCAGGCGTGTTTGGACCATGCCTGATGCTACTGCCGCGACCCCGCGGCGAGAAGCCCCCATCGCATCGGGTTATTCTTGGCTATACTTGCCCTGTGCCCTTGCCGGTTCACCTGTCTCTGCACGTCGGGGCCGATGGCTTCTCAGACCCGCCGTCGGGGATCTTCCCGCTTTTTCCGGTCGCCCCGATGGGTGGTGGAGGTCCTTCCTCGGGGATCGCCCCGTCCCGGGGACGGCGCCGGGCGGTGTTGCGAGGGACCGACGGCCTTCCGGATCGGCAGGTATGGGTCGAGTGGTTCTCCGGCACGGATGCCGATCGGGAGGTGCGCCTGTCGCAGGCGCGGCGGTGGCTGGGGATCTGCCACGTCAACCTGTTGCGGCTGCTCCAGGTGGGGCAGGCGGAGCCGGGCGCCTATGCCATCAGCGAGGCCCCTCTGGGCGTCGAGTTGCTGACGGTGGTGCGGGCGGCCCGCGGGCATGGGGGGCTCCCGCCGTGGTGGTCGGTGGCGGTCATCGCCGAGGCCGGGCGAGGGCTGCTTTCGGTGCACCGGCACCTGGCCCTGGGGGACGGAGGGGGCCTGCTGGCGAGTCATGGGGCGATCGGCCCGACCGCCCTTTTCGTCGGCTGGGGCGGCGAGGTGCAGTTGCTCGCCTTCGCTATGGACCGCGGCGCCCACGGCGCTTCGCGATCGGAGGACCGCGGGGCATCGGGGGTCGCGGATCGGGCGCTGGCCCCTGAGTTGCGGCATGGGCCGCGGTTGGCGGGGGCCGCGGCGGATGTGTACGCCCTCGGGCGCCTGCTCTCGGATTTGCTCCCGCCGACGGCACGTAGCGATGAGGGCCTGCTGCCGCTGCTGGAAGGGACGCTGTGCCCCGACCCGATGCGGCGCCTGTCGCTGCCGGTGCTGCTGGATGGCCTTTTGGCCTGGCTCCTGAAACAGGACGCGCCCCTTTCGCGGCGGCAGGCGATCGGGGCGCTGGTCGGCGAGCTGTGCCCGCGAGATGCGGCCTTCGAGCTGCTGGACCCGGAGACGCCCGAGCGGTTCGACTTCGCCGACCCGCCGGAGGATGTGAGCCAGCCGGAAGCGCCCGCCCTCGCAGGGCCCCCGCCTTCCCTGGATCGTCCCGGTCACCCGGGACCCGGGCGAACCTCTGCGTCCCAGCCTCGTCCGAGACGCACGACCCCCTGGGTGCTCGCGGGCCTCTCAGGGGCGCTGGCCCTGGCCGGGACCTGGATCGCGGGCGGGGCGATCGAAGGGGGACCGGCGGCGGAACAGGCTCGGACCTCGATGGCTTCGGTATTGATGGCCCCCGCACCGGCAACCCCCGAGTGGAACGGCCTGCGCCTTTCCATCGAGGCCAGCCACCGGTCCCCCGAATCGGGCAATTTCTGGCTCCGCCTTCGGCTGGTCAACCCGGGACACCGGCCGATCGCCGCACCTGTGGCGGATCTCCGCCTCCTCTTGCCAGGCAGGGCCCCCGTCCCACCCGGTCAGACCGCGGCGCGGGCGGTCGGCCCGGGAAAGGTGCTGCTGACCGAACTGGATTTTCCCGGTCCCTTCTCCAGCGGGGCGCGGCCTGTGCTATTACTCTCGCCAGCCGCCCCGGGCAGCCCAACAGCCCGGCTGCCCATCCCCCTCATGGAACCTTGATGACCACGACGCCCACTCTGCCCTCTCCTTCGGTCCACTACGAGCGCATCGGCGACAAGGGAATCGCGGTGCTGACCCTGGACCGCCCGAACACGCGCAACGCCCTGGGCCCGGCGGAGTGGCACGCCCTCGGAAGGCACCTGAGCTTCCTGGCCGCCGACGACACGGTGCGGGTGGTGGTGCTGACTGGCGCCGGGGAGGCATTTTCCTCCGGCGGTGACCTGCACTCGATGCCGGCCCGCCTGGAGCTGCCCTCGAGCGAGCGGCAGGCGCGGCTGCACGCAGATTCCCTGGTCATCCAGGCGCTTTACGAGCTGGACCGCCCGGTGATAGCCGCCATCCCCGGGGTCTGCGTCGGCGCTGGCCTCTCGCTGGCGCTGGCCTGCGTCCTGCGCATCTGCTCCACCTCGGCGCGCTTCGGGGCGCTCTTTCACCGGGTCGGACTGAGCGGCGACTTCGGCATGCTCTGGCTTTTGCCCCGGGTGGTCGGCCCGGCCCGGGCGATGGAGATGTTGATGACCGCCGAGATGATCGACGCAGCCCGGGCCGAGGTCATCGGCCTGACCAGCCGGGTGGTCTCGGGGGAGCAGCTCATGCCCTCGGCGCTGGCGCTGGCGGAACAGCTGGCGTCGGGGCCGCCGCTGGCACAGGCCATGACCAAAAAGGGGCTGCACCGCTCGCACACGTCCGACCTGGCCGGGATGCTCGAATGGGAGTCGCTGTCTCAGTCGATCCTCTCGAAGACCGACGACGCCCGGGAGGGGGTCGCGGCCTTCATCGAGCGGCGCACCGCGACCTTCAGCGGAACCTGAGCCCTGAGCGACAATCCTTCGCCACGGCGCTACTTGAGGCGCTCGTAGGGGTCGGTCGGTCGGTCATCTTCGTCGGTGGACCGCGGCGCTTCGCGATCGACAGGCGGGTGCGGAGGCTCCGCGACAGGCGGCATCGCCGCGGGCGGCTGCACCGGCTGCGCCAGGGCCGGTGGGACCTGATCTCCCGACGGCGGCGCCACCGGGGCAGGCTGAACCGGGGCCGGCGGCGCGACAGGAACCACCATGACCGGCGCGGCAGGATGACCCTCAGTCGATCGCGTCGGCGGGCTGGCCGGGGCGTGGGTCTCGGCTTCGGGGGCTGGCCGGTGCAGCGGTTCCACCGAATGGGGCGGGCCGTTCAGTGGAAACACCGTCTCCGGCAGGTCATCGTCGAGGTCGTCGCCCGATTCGCCATCGGGGTGGCGATGATGAACCGGCCGCGGCCTCCCAGCGTGCACGGTCTGAGGCTGGTGATGCGGCGGGTCGTGGCGGCCGGCGCTCTTCGGACCCGTCGCCTGGCCTGGCACCCACGCGGTCTCTGGCATCGCGGTCGCAGGCGCGGGCGGATGGACCCCTGGATGCCCGTTTCCCGGATCAGCGGCCCGACCAGCGCCCCAAAGGGCCCGACGCCAGGTGCTGGCTGTCGCGCGGCTGCCATCGCAGCCCCTGGCCGAGAGGGTCCCCACCAGCAGCCCGGCGACCACCGCCGCGCACACCCCGCCGGCCAGGGCACCCACGTGCCGACGCCACCAGGGGATCACCGCCGCCAGGTCCAGATCGCGATCGCCGCTCAGTGCCACCGTCGCCCGGCCCGCCGGGATCTCCGCCGGCACCGCGCCGTCCAGCGCGAGCAGCGCCTCGGTGGTGGTCAGGCTCGCCGGCTGCGGCAGGTGGCGAAGCTGCTCGCTGATGGCCTGCATCTCCCGCAAAACCCGATCCGCACCCGGCGGACGATCGGCTCGCTCCTTGGCCAGGAGTTGCAGAATCAGCACCGCCAGCGGCTCGGGGAGCAGTGGGTTCAGCGCACGGGGGTGCGGCGGAGCCTCCCGAAGGTGCCGCAAGAGCACCTGGATGCCCGCGGTCCCCTCGAAGGGGACGCGCCCGGTGGCCATCTGGAACAAAATGCAGCCCAGCGAGTAAAGATCCGCCCGCCCGTCGATCTCCGTGCCCGAGGCCTGCTCCGGCGCTATGTAGTGGGGCGTGCCGAAGATTGTCCCCAGCCGCGACACCTGGCTGTCCGCAGGCATCCCGTCGGCGACGATCTTGGCGATGCCGAAGTCGACCACCTTGACCACGTCGCCTTCGCCCCGGCGCTCGGTCAGAAGGATGTTCTCCGGCTTCAGGTCCCGGTGGATGATGCCGTGGTCGTGGGCCTCGCACAGGGCGGAGGCGATCTGCTCGCCGATGTGCAGGATGCGCTCCGCCGGCAGGGGCGCGTCGGCCTCCAGCAACGCCGAGAGCGGCGGCCCCTCGATGTACTCCATCACGATGTAGGGCACGCCCTCGTCGGTCTGGCCGACCAGGTGCACGGTGGCGATGTTGGGGTGGGACAGGCGCGCCCCGGCGCGGGCCTCGCGTACGAAGCGCTTGATGATGGACGGGTCCGTCAGAAGCTCCGACGAAAGGACCTTGACCGCCACCTGCCGGTCCATCGAGGACTGCATCGCCCGGTACACGGTGCCGGTGGCCCCCCTGCCGCAGGCGGCGACCAGCTGGAACTGCCCCATGAGCTGCCGGCCCAGGTACGGGTCCCCCACTGGCACCGCGGCAAACCCGTCCACCGGGCAAAAGTGGACCTCGCCCGGATATTGCCGACGGCAGTGCGTGCACTCGGTCACGTCACTGGTTGTAGCACTCACCGGCAAGGGGTTCAAAGCGCACCTCGAAAACTGCGGCTCCTGGCGCACACGAAACGGACGGGCGAGCGCCTCGCTTTATTCACCCGCATGCTTAAAGGCGCCTACTTCTTCTTCTTGACCACTGCGGGCACCGCCGGCTGGGTGGTCCGCATCTCATGCCTGCCCAGGACCTCGTCGACGATGTCGGCGTTGGGGTCCCCGGGGGAGTCCTGGGTGCTGACGGTGTCGATGATCTTGGTGTTGACCCGGTGGCCCCGCGACGGGCTGTGGACCGAGCGCTCCTTGTCGACCAGCGGGTACACCGACTTTTGCAGCACCGCCAGACAGAAGTTGCCGTAAAAGCTGGATTGGTCGTAGGCGCGCAGGACGAATTCCCCCGCGGGCGGCCATTCCAGGTAGTCCAGGGCCATCTCGTCCTGGGTCTGCATCTTGGCGAAGGTGATCTGCGCCTTGCCGTAGCGCGACTGGATGACCTCGGAGAACTCGTCGAAGGTCTTGCCCTTGAACTTGTCCGCCGGCAGGGCGATGAACTGCTTGTAGAGCTTTTCGTTCCAGAAGAAGAGGAAGCGCCGCTGGTTGGCCTGGGAAAGGTCCCACAGCACCAGCATCGATTCGCCGTTCCGGTGGCCGAACTCCCGGTCGATGATGGACACGTCCCAGCCCGTCCGCTGGCCGTCGAACTTGATGTACGAGGCCCGCATCTGGTTGACGCTCTCGATCATCTCCTTGCGGATGGTGTCCTGCTTGAAGGGGTCGGGTTCGCCGCGGACCTTGGGCTCATAGCGGGTGCGGATGTCCTTCTCGATGACGTCCATCGTCTCGGCGGGGCTCATCCCCCACTTGAACTTGCCCGCCAGCTCGCTGACGGCCCGGTTGGTCTGCTCCCCGGCCTCTTGCTGGACCTGCGCCCCGGGCCTCTTTTTGGCCATCGCCTCGGGGAAAAACCCCGGGGAGGCGGTGTGGAACCAGACATTCAACAAAGAAGGCAGCACGCCCGCACCTAGGAGCGACAGGACAGAACGCAAGCGCATCGTGATGGGTCTCCTGTGAGTAGGAATACCATAGCTCGGTCGGCGCGGCCACGCGGTCTTTCC
>JBBRLA010000025.1:0-26193 GCA_038231615.1 Polyangia bacterium
CATGGAGCTGAATCTGTCTCAAAGCAGCATTCCGGGAAGCTACGCGGTGGAGGCACGAGCGCGGGTGCATGTGGCCGGCGGGCAGGAGCGGGAGTTCAGCATCTGCCGGCTGAAGCGCCACGACACGCTGGCGCTGGCCAGCACCTTCCGCGAGATCGGCTGGCAGCCGCTGGATGGCTGGCCCTACGGGACCGAGGTCGGCTACCCGCGGACGCTGTACCTGTTCATGAAGCGAGGGGCTTCGTGATCCGGATCTGGTTTGTAGATGTCCGACCTCGGCGAGGCGGACCTGGAAGTCCCCCTGAGCCTTCCATGCTGTCTCTTGGAAGAGACGGCGCGTTGTCAAAAAAAGGTCCTTTGATTGTCCTGGTCACCTACAGCGATGTGATCGAGACAGCAGCTGTCACGCCCAAGGTCAAGCAGCACTTGCTGGATCTCGGGCCACAGCCTGGGGATGGCAGTGGGGATCGAGGGGAGTCACAACGACGGGGACAACGATCGGGAGCTGATGGACGCCGGGGCCTACCGTCCCTTCGCCGAGAGGGCCGAGATCGACGACTACCGGGACCGGCCCTCCGGCTTCTTCGAGATCCACAAGAACTACCTCACCACCATCCTCCCCAAGCCCTGACCCAGGACCGAATCACCTGCCTGGCCAGGCCATCATCGCGACGATGAGCACTCAGCCCAGGATGAGGCGCAGGGCTTCTTGAAGGGCGCGGCGGTCCGGTTCGGCAAGGCGGCCGAGCTTGCGTACGACCAAGCCCTTCTCGATCGTGGCGACAAGCGGCTTGATGGCGGACGGCAAGGGCAGACCCGCACCTTTCCAGTCAGCGATAATGATCTGCCCGAAGTCCCCCGGGGAACGAATCTGGCTGGTGACGGCTACAAAAATAAGATCGGGGCGCTCGCGGTTGTAGGCGACGGAACTGATGACAATCGCGGGCCGCTTTTTGCTGGTGGTCTGGTCGGTAAACGGGAAGGGAACGAGGACGAGATCGCCGAAGTCAAAGGGTGTCGTAGATGGCGTCATCAGGGTTGTCCCAGACCTTTTCGAAAGATGACTCGGAGATCCTGGCGACAGCCCGATTCAGACGCTTCTCTTCATCATGCTGGCGCAGGAAGTCGATGAAGCGCAGGACTTCTTCAGCCCTGTCAGGGGACAGGTCGCGGACCTTGTCGAGGAGTGTTCTTTCAAAATTTTGTTGGGACTGGTCTAGCATGAAATGCTCGTTCGCCACAAGAAAAACATTTCATCCTAAGATGAGATAGGAACAGGCGCAAGAAAAAATAGACGTATGCATCAATTTATTTTTCCGCGGGCAGAACATCCAAGCAAAACGAAGACGGTGGGGATGGTCTATGCAACTCAGCTTGCCGAAATCGTGCGTGAGGGACGCATCAAGAGCTGGATCCGGAAGAGCCCCAATTCTTCCTGATCAGGCCGGGGCCAGATGACGCCGTTCCCCTCATGCGCTATAGTCCTTTCCCCTTCCGAGGTGCCCATGGCTCAGATGACCCCCTCCCCTGATTTGCATCCCCGGCGCAGACCGGGCGGGACCGCCGCCCCACTCGCCCTTTTCATCTGCCTTTCCGCGACGTTCGGCTCCCTATGTCGCGACGCCGGCGCCCAGGAGGTGAAGGCCGAGGAGCACACCCTGCAAAACGGCATGCGCCTTTTGCTTTTGCCGCGCCACGACGAACCCACGGTGGCCGGCGGCTGGGTGGCCCACGTCGGCAGCGCCAACGAGCGCCCGGGGATCACCGGCATCAGCCACCTCTTCGAGCACATGATGTTCAAGGGGACGCCGGCCATCGGCACCAAGGACGCTAAGAAGGACCAGCAGATCATCGCCGAGCAGGAGCGCATCAAGGGCGAGATGCGCAAGGAGGAAGCCGCCCTGCGCGCGCGCCTGCGACGGGGCGAGATCGACGACATCACCCAGCCCGAAAGCTTCTCCCCAAAAATGAAGGATCTGGAGGCCCAGTTCGCCAAGCAGGTCAAGGCGCAGCGGGACATCTTGCTGAAAAACGAATTCGACCGCCTTTACAGCAAGAACGGCGCCTCGGGGATGAATGCCTTCACCAGCGAGGACCTGACGGCCTACTTCGTCGCCATCCCGAAGAACAAGCTGGAGCTGTGGTTCTGGATGGAGAGCGACCGCCTGCTGCACCCGGTGTTCCGCGAGTTCTACTCCGAGCGCGACGTGGTCTTCGAGGAGCGCCGCCTGCGCACGGAGTCCACCCCCACCGGCAAGTTCGAGGAGGCGTTCTCGGCGCTGTTCTGGGATGCCCATCCCTATGGCTGGCCGGTGGTCGGCTGGCCGTCGGACATCCCGCAGATCACCAAGGCCCAGGCGGATGATTATTTCAGCCTCTTTTACGCGCCCAACAACCTGACCGCGGTGCTGGTGGGCGACTTCGATCCCAAGGAGGCCCTGGCCTTCGCCCGGCGCTACCTGGGCCGCATCCCCCGGGGCAAGGTCCCGCCGCCGGAGATGACGGTGCTGGAGCCGAAGAAGGACGGCGAGCGCCGCTTCTACGCCGAGGCCCCCACCAACCCCCGGGTCGAGATCATGTGGCACACGGTGGGTTTCCAGCACAAGGACTCCTATGCCCTGGACGTGCTGGAGCAGCTTCTGAACGGACGCACCGGGCGCCTGTACAAGGCGCTGATCGTCCCCGGCATCGCCACGCAGGCCGGGGCCAACCAGGAGTCGCGCAAGTACGCCGGCCTTTTCGAGGCGTCGGGGGAGTGCAAGGACGGCAAGCACCCCGAAGAGGTCGAGAAGGCGCTTTACGCCGAGATCGGCCGCCTCGCGGAGAAGCCCGTGCCGGAGGCAGAATTGCAGAAGGTGAAGAACAACTTCGCCGCCTCTTCGTTCCGCCGGTTGAGCAGCAACATGCCGATCCTCATCCAGCTCATGGTCAACGACGGCCTGGGCGACTGGCGCGAGATCAACCAGGGCGAGAAGCACATCCAGGCGGTCACCCCCGCGGACATCCAGCGGGTGGCCAAGAAATATCTGGTCCGCGACAACCGGGCGGTCGCCATTTACACCAGGAAAGGGGCGTAAGATGAGTTTTGCCAAACCCATCGTCTGGGCGTTGCTTTCGGCCTTGTTCGCGGCCGCCCCGGCCCTCGCGCAGATCGCACCCCACCCGGACAAGCTGACGTTCAAGCCCTTCATCTATGTTCCGCCCCACGCCAGGGATTTTCGGGTGCTGCTGCCAACCTCCCAGGTGCCGGCCTACCTGGCCGTCGATCACGAGCTGCCGCTGGTCAACATCCAGATCTACGTGCGCACCGGGGACTACGTCGAGCCGAAGGATCACATCGGCCTGGCGGGCCTGACGGGCTACCTTCTGACCCGCGGCGGGGTGGACGGCAAGCACCCCTACACCGCCGAGGCGCTGGACGAGCGCCTGGCGTTCCTGGCAGCGCAGCTCGGCAGCAGCATCGGCGAGACCAACGGGCAGGTGTCGCTGAACCTTTTGTCCAAGGACCTTGACGAGGGGTTGGTCATCCTCCGCGACGCCCTTTTCGCCCCGCGCTTCCAGGAGAACAAGCTGGCCCTGCGCAAGGACCAGCTTTTGAACGAGATGAAGAAGCGCAACGATGAGTCCGGGGCCATCGAGCAGCGCGAGCGCGACGTCCTGGCGTTCGGGGAAGATCACTTCTCCAACCAATTCGACACCCAGGCGTCCATCGACGGCATAAAGCGCGCCGACCTGATCGCGTTTCACCAGAAAAACTTCATCCCGCAGAACTTCATCATCGCCGTCTCCGGGGACTTCGACCGCGACACGCTGATCCGCAAGCTGGATGCGCTCTTCTCCCAGTGGCCTTTGAAGGGGCAGGCGAATACCGCCAAGGTCCCGGCCCCCACGAAGAAGATGCCGCCCGGCGTGTTTTTGGTGAACAAGTCCGACGTGACCCAGGGGCGGGTGTCGATCCTTCTGCCCGGCATGCAGCGGGACGACCCGGACTACTATGCCATTGTGGTCATGAATCACATCTTGGGCGGGGGCGGTTTTACCAGCCGCATCACCAACCGCGTGCGCTCCGAAGAGGGGCTGGCCTACTCCGCGGGGTCGAGCTTCGGCGCGGGGATCTACTACGCCGAGCCGTTCATCGCCCATTTCCAGTCCAAGCTGCGCACCTGCGGCTACGCCGCGTCGATCGTACTGGAGGAGATCCAGAAACTTCGCGAGGGCGGCGTCACCGCGGAGGAGCTGGGCACGGCGGGCAAGCAGCTCACCGAGACCCTGCCACGGCGCTTCGCCACCAAAGCCCAGGTGGTCGCCACCCTGGCCGCGGAGGAATTCACCGGCCGCTATCAGAAGGACCCGGACTATTTCCAGCGCTACCGCGAGCGCCTGCTGGCGGTGAAGCGGGACGACGTCGAAAGGGTGGCCAAGAAATGGCTGGACCCGACGGTGGTGACGATGCTGGTAGTGGGGAAGAAGGACGACCTGCTGAACCCGGACCCGCGACACCCGGTGGGGTTCGCCTCGCTGTCCAAAAGCCCCCTGATCGAGCTGCCGCTGCGGGACCCGTTGACGATGAAGCCCCTTCGCCCAGGCAAGGCACCCGCGGCCCCCGCCCCTGCGGCAAAGGACCCACGCGACCGCCACTGATCGCAGTTCGCCCCGCCCCCTCCTCCTCACTACTGCGTGGGGGAAGAGGCCTTCCGCCGTGGCTTCCGCTTCGGCAGGTCCTCTTCCATGGCTTGCAAATAGTCGATCCGGGTCGGCCCGACCTCCACTGTCGGCGGCATCTCCGGCAGCGGTCCCAGGTCGCGCAGCCGCTCCGCGAAGGAGCGGATCAGTTCCCGGGCCCCGGGCAACTCGCCAAGCGCCGGCAGGAGGTCCGTGCCCGGTCCATCCCCCCGGCCGGCCTTGGTAATCACTGCGTCCCCCAGGGCCTGAAGCGACTCCGGCCGCACGCGCCCCCGGCGCAGGAGATCCTGCATCGAGTTGCGCAGGGCGTCCAGCGAGTAGCCGTGCTTGTCCACCATCTCCAGCGCCACCCGCATCACCGCTCCGGCGTCCAAAAGGAGGTCCTGGTACAAGATCAAGCTCGCCTGGAAGTAGTTGTAGATGGGCACCAGCCGTGCCCCGTAGCGGTCAAAGCGCCGCGGCGGCGAGCGCCGGTCGAGCAGGATGAAGATGCGGTCCACCGCCTCGCTGCGCGGCAGCGCCTGGGCCAGGGTCACGGTGCGGGCCGCGTCGTCGGCGTAGACCCCGGCCTCATCGAGGATCTCGGTGAGCAGCCCGGTGTCGACCCCCCCAGAAAGGACGTCCGCGTAGAGCGAATAGATGAAGCCGTCCGCCTCCGCGTCGTCTCCGAAGCACACCTCGCGGGTCTCCGGGGAGACGCCGGCCCGCCCGGAGAGCAGCGCCGGCAGCTTGTAGCCGACCTGCTCGCGCATGGCCCGGAAGCGCCCGGTCAGCATGTTGCGCAGGTTGGGTTTCAAGATGAACTCGTCAAAGGCCACCCCGTCCAGGCGCAGCTTCTCGGTCAAGACCTTGCGCATCTGCCGCGGCGACCCGGAGATGAAGCAGATGCGCGCCACACCGCCGTCGGGCGACTGCACCCCGCGCAGCTCGCGCATCAGGGTGGCCGCCCCGGGCACCGTCTGCTTCTCCGCCGCCCCCTCCATGGCGGTCTTCAGCAGCGCCCGCAGGGTGTCGAAGTCGGTGCGCAGGTAGGTCTTGTCCAGGTCCCAGCGGTAGATCCGCGAGACCCGGGGCTTGACCGGATCGGCGTCGGCCATCAGCCGCCCTCCTGGGCGGGGGCGGGGGCCGGCGGCAACGATGCAAGGGCCCGCTCGATGTCGGCAAGCAGGTCGGTGGAGATCCCCCGGGCTGCCACCTTGATGGCGTTCTTCAGCGCCGGGCCCTTGCTGCGGCCGTGGGCCTTGATGAACAGGTGGTCGAAACCGAGCAGGGGCGCCCCGCCATATTGTTCCCAATCGGTAAGCTGCTTGAGCCGGCTGATGCCCCCCGAAAGCATGGTCAGCCCGGCCCGCCACAGGAGCTTCTCCTTGTAGGCGTAGCTGGCCAGGCGCACCACCGTCTCGGAGACCCCCTCCAGCATCTTGAGCACGACGTTGCCGACGAAGCCGCCGCAGACAATGACGTCGGCAGTCCCCTTGGGGATGTCCACACCCTCGACGTTGCCGACGAAGTTCAGGTCCGGGTGCTGCCGCAGGCGGGCGTGGGCCTCGACGATCTCGCGGGGGCCCTTGCCGGCCTCGGCGCCGTTGGACAAGAGGGCCACCCGGGGGCGGGGATTGCGGGCGATGCGCGAGGCGTAGGCCGCCCCCATCAGGGCGAAGCTGCACAGGTCGTCGGCGGTCACGTCAAGGGTGGCCCCGACGTCGAGGATCAGGGAGAAGGGGTCGTCCTTCTCGCCGCGACGCAGCTCGGTGGGGTAGACCGCGGCCAGGGCGCAGCGCCGCACGCCCGCCAGGCGTCGCCAGTGACGCTGGCAGGCCAGCACCGAGGCGCCGGTGTTCCCCGCCGAGACCAGCGCCTGTGCGTGGCCCTCGGCGCACAGGCGGGCGGCGACGGCGATGCTGGCGTCGGGCTTGCGGTCGAGGGCCTCCCGGGGCGACTCGTCCATGGTCACGGCCTCCCGGGCGTGGTGCACAGAGAGGCGCTCGGCGTCGTGCCGCAGCGAGAGGAGGAGGGGGTTGATTCGCGCGGCGTCCCCGACGAGGATCAGGTGCACGCGCTGCTTCGTCGGGCCGGTCGGCTCCAGCGAGAGTTCGGCGGCGGCGCGGATCAACTCGTCCGGGGCGAAGTCCCCGCCCATGGCATCGATGGCCACGGTGACGGGTCCGGCGTGCCGGTCGGCTGGATCGAGGTTCGCCCCAAAGGACGACGGCGACGACGACGGTGGCTTGGGCGACGGTGGGGATAGTGGCTCTGGCTTGGCCGACATGCCCTTTGACCTTAGCATGTCCCCCGGCCAAAATACCGCATACTTGCGCTCGCCCAGGCGGCGCCATACGATGCGCAAAACTAGCCCTTTTTCTGCGGAGGTCCTGCATGCAATCGAAAGTTTTGTCCCTTGGGGTCCTGCTCCTCCTCGTCCAGGCGCTCGGATGCGGCAACAGCGGCAATGGGGATGGGGGCGTGGGAGATATGCGCACGGTCGCCCCCGACATGCTGCCGGCGTGCAACCCCATGCTCTCCGTCGGAGACCCGTGCAGCAACAAGAACAAGAAGTGTACCGGCTGTACCGGCACGCACCCCGTCTGCCTGACCGATATCACCCTCGGGATGTCGAACCCGATTTCCCTCGACCAGAACTACTGTAGCAACACCAGTTGCGACCCGACCAAATCCCTTGACACCTGCGGCGACTCCGGCAAGTGCGCCGACCTGGACGGCAGCGGCACGTTCCAGTGCTACGAGCAATGCACCAAGGGAAAGTGCCGAACGAATTACTCTTGCTTCACGACGTCAAACGATCCCGCCAGGACCGTCACCATGACGCCGACCTCCGTGCATGTGTGCCTCCCGAGCGAACTCGGGGACTGCGATCCGACCCGGGCCATGCAGTGCACCACCATCGGGGGTGCGATGACGTCGACGATCACCAACGGCGATCAGTATGCCGGCTGCATCCGCAACGGCGTGGACAACGTCGGGCGCTGCCAACTGATCCCATGCAGCATCGGGCCGGGCAACTGTCCGCCTCTCGGAGGAGGGCCCGCATCCTGCTTCTACCTGGTGGCGGCGCAAGTGCAGGGCTCCGGCGCCAGTCCCACCGATGCTCTCAAGGGCACATTCTGCTTCGGAATCCCGCCTGCGGCCATGCAGGCAGCAGTGGGCGCGGCGTGTACGCACCTCAACGACTGCGTCGACAACGCGTCGTGCGTGATGGGCACGTGCCGCCAGAGCTGCTACCAGGGCACGCAGCCGACCTTCATGGGGGGGATGGCCAAGTACAAGAACCCGGCGACCGCCTGCCCGGCGGGCACCACCTGCAACGACTCCTCCCAGATCGGCACCGCTAGCTTCCCGGGCGCCTGCATTCCGAAGTAAGCACGCCGCTTCCTCCCACGACCCACCTGCGCTACCGTACTGCCGATGAGACGTTTCTCGGCGGCATGGTCAAGTACAAGCACCTCGCCACTGCCTGCCCAATGGGCACCGCCTGCCCGACGGGCACCGCCTGCCCGACGGGTTCCGCCTGCCGCGGCCCCGCTCTTTCTCCTGCTCCTGGTAACGCTCGGATGCGGCAGCAGCGGCAACCCGGGAGCGGGGGACATGGGGACGGTGGCGTGCGATCCCACGCTCGCTGCCGGAGACCCATGCAGCGCCGAGAACATAAGTTGTACCGGCTGCACCGGTCCTCATCCCGCCTGCCTGACCCAGCTCACCTTCGGGCAAACCCCCTTTCCGCTGGAGGGCAACTACTGCAGCAACAACGGCTGCGACCCGGCGCACTCCGCGGACACCTGCGGCAACAACGGCCTCTGCGCCGACCTCTTCGGGGATGGCGGCAACAACCTGTGCTATACGCGCTGCACGAAGAAGGGCGCGTGCCGGAGCCACTACGCTTGCATCACGACCGTCGCGAACGCCGCGACGCAGAGTGTCATCTCAGTGTGCCTGCCTCCCGGGCCCTTCAGCGAGTGCGACCCCACCCGAATGGCGCAGTGCACGATGTTCGAGGGCCGGCTCACCTCGACGCTGACCAACGGCGACCCCAACGCCGCCTGCCTGCGCATCGGCAAGGACGACGTCGGCCAGTGCCGCTTCCTGCCGTGCAGCATCGGCCCGAACAACTGCCCGGCGGACAGCGGCGGCAAGCCCAATGGTTGCTTGTACCTCGACTTCGCCAAGAACCTCAACAGCGCGGACCCGACGGACGCGTTCAAGGGGGCGGTCTGCGTGGCCATTCCAAAGATAGAGATGCAGAAGAAGGCGGGCGATGCCTGCGCGTCGATCAATGAATGCGGCGACAACCTGACCTGCTTCATGAAGGTGTGCCGCCAGAACTGCTTCAGGGGCACGCAGCCGACCTTCCCGGATGGGATGGCCAGGTACAAGAACCCCGCCACCGCCTGCCCGGTGGGCACCCAGTGCACCGACTGGGACGGGATCGGCGGAGCCACCTACGCCGGCATCTGCATGTAGCCCGGCCCAGGGCTACGCCAGGTAACATCGCCCAAAGCAAGGGATGGCTGGGCGGTCCATTGACAGGCCGCAGCGGTGCCGGGCAGGCTGATCCCGCATGAACTCGAACCCTGTTTCCAGGTCCGCTAAGGCGCGCGCCGCCGCGGACCTGCCCCCATGGAAGGGGGAACCGCTGGTGCGCCGCGGTCAGCGCCTGGTTTACGAGATGGAGGACTTCGATGATGCCGACGGCTCGGCCTTCCTGATCCGGGACACCGGCGCCACCGGCGAGCGCCTTTCCTTCGAATGGATTGGCGCCGAGGGCCTGGGCGATTCGATCCTGGGGCTGACGACGGAGGCCCTGGAATCGGCGCGGACCATGCTGCGCTTCAGCCAGGGCTCGGTCAGCACTTACGATGGCGTGCAGCGAAGCGGGGCGCCGTTCGTCCATTCAAGGCCGCCGGGCAAGATCTTCACCGATCATCTGCCCCCGTTCCTTTTGTGCCGCGACACCCTCCGCGCCCTCCGCTCCGGCGCCCCCTTCACTGTTGTCGGCGAGTGGGTCGACGATCGCGAGCACCCAATGCAGGTGGTCGGCATCGACGCCTGCCCGGTCATCGTCGATGGCAAGGTCCGCAAGATCCCGGTGGTGGTGGCCCAGGGCAAGGAGATCACCCTGTGGATCGTCAATGACGAACGCTGGCCGATCCTGGTCAAGCGCGAGGAGTACGACAACGGGTGGCTGCTGACGCGGATCGACAGCGCGCAGCAAAGCGGAGCGCCGTTCATTTGACAGCGCGCAGCAACCGGTGGTGGGTTATGATGGAGGGACGGCCCCGTTTTTCCCCTCCTCCCTGGGCCGACAAGGAGGCCCCGTGGGTCGTATGCGTCAGAAATACCCGTATTTTTCCCAGGTCACCCGCGCCGCGCTCGCCGGGCTGGGGCTGCTCTTGCTCCATTCCCCGGTGCCGGCCCGCGCCTTCTGCGGCTTCTTCGTTTCGGGGGCCGACGCGGAGCTGGTGAACAACGCCTCGCAGGTGGCGCTCCTGCGCAAGGGCAACCGCACCGTCATGACGATGTCCAATAACTACAAGGGACCGCCCCAGGACTTCGCCATGGTCGTGCCGGTACCCACGGTATTGCAGAAGGAGCAGGTGAAGACCCTTTCCGCCGACGTGTTCCGCCACATCGACCAGCTCTCCGCGCCGCGCCTGGTGGAGTACTGGGAGCAGGACCCCTGCGCCCCGCCCATCGAGTCCAAGGCGAAAGGTGGGGCGCGGCGCATGCGGGGGGCGATGGCGAATGACGAGGAGGTGCAGAAGGAGGGCGGCCTGGGAGTGAAGATCGAGGCCAAGTTCGAGGTCGGCGAGTACCAGATCCTGATCCTCTCGGCCCGGGACTCCTCGGGGCTTTCGACGTGGCTTTCGCAAAACCATTACAACCTCCCAAAAGGCGCTGCCGGGGCACTGGCCCCTTATGTCCGCGACCAGATGAAGTTCTTCGTCGCCAAGGTGGATATCAAGAAGGTCAAGAAGGACGAGCACGGTGCCGTCGTACTCTCGCCCCTGCGCTTCTACTTCGACGCCCCCGAGCTGCGCCTGCCGGTGCGACTGGGGCTCTTGAACGCCGCGGGCAAGCAGGACCTGATCGTCTACATCCTGCACCCGGACAAGCGCTTCGAGGTGGCCAACTACCCGAACCTGTTCATCCCCACCAACATCGAGGTGGCGGACAAGGTCCGCACCTATTTCGGCAGCTTCTACGCCGAACTCTTCGACGAGACCCTGCGGCGCAACAACAACAAGGGCGTGGTCACCGAGTACGCCTGGCAGACCAGCGGCTGCGACCCGTGCCCCACCCCGCCGCTGGACGATGGCGACCTGATGACGCTGGGATCGGATGTGCTCGACACCGCCACCCCGACCCCGATCCGCAAAGGACGGCGCGGCTTTCCCGGCGGCGGCGGCTACTACGGTTCGAATTCGAGCTGGGTGCTGACGCGGCTGCACACACGCTACGATCAGGCGACGCTTTCGGAGGACCTGATCTTCCACGAGGCGCAGCCGCTCTACGGGGGGCGGGCCGACGGCGCGGGCGGGCTGGGCGACAAGGGCGCGCAGATGCAGGCGGGCGGGGTAAACAACTTCCAGGGGCGCTACATCATCCGCCACTACTGGCCGGGCGCAGTGTCGTGCTCGGCCCCGCAGTACGGCGTCTGGGGCGGGCCCCCCAACGGCGGTGAGGGAGGACAGGCGAAGGCGGCGCAGGATCTGGCCAACGCGCCGCGCGGCAAAATCCTGCTGAAGGAAGTGGTGAACTCCCCCCTGCCCACGCTCGGCATCGCCGGCAAGCCACGGGCGCTGCGCAAAGGAGAGAAGCCACCGGCGCCGTAGCCGGCCATCGCATGTCCCCTGCCGAGCCTTTGAGTTCACATCCCCGGGTCGGCGGGGAATGTCACGAGAAGATTGAACTTGAGCAGGCGGCGCACCCGCCCGATCTTCAGGCGCCCTGCGGGGATCGATCTGGGGCAGTGACACGAAGTGACATCCAGCGACTTCACCCTCATGTCGCTTCACGTGCAGACCGTGATTCTTCGCGTAGAGACCGTGATTCTTCGCTAAGCTTCAGGTATTGACAGCGACCCGGGCTAGCCAGACACGCATGGCGGAGGCCGGGACCCGATGGGACGTGCAGGCGGCGCGATGGTCAGGTGCTTCTACCCGGTCCCCATCCGACCCCGGGCCCCACACGTTGCGCCCGGGGGTCGGGAAGCGTAGACTCCGCCGGAGTTTCCGCACGAAGGAACCAGGAACGAGAAATGAACTTCCCCGACGCACTGACCAAGCTCAAAATCGACGAGGAGGAACTCCGTATCCGTCGCGCCCTCTTCGAAATCACCGATGAAGACCTGCGGCGCCTCGCCTCCCTACGCGCTTTCGCCGAGAAGTACACCGACCAGGTGGTCGAGGACTTCTACGCACTGCTGATGGCCCACGAGGTGACCCGCGCCTTCTTCCCGGACGACAACACCCTGCGCCGAGTGAAGCGGTCGCAGCGGCAGTATTTCATGGGCCTCTTCGCCGGGGTGTGCGATCTGCGCTACGTGGCCGACCGGCTGCGGGTCGGGGAGATCCACGACCGCATCGGTCTTTCGCCCAAGTGGTATCTGGCGGCCTATTCCCGTTACCTGCGCCTGATCCTCGGGCACATGGAGCGGGAATTCAACGACCTGCCGCTGGTCCGGCAGAACTACGAGAGCGTCGAGAAGCTGGTCAACTTCGACATCTCCCTGGCCATGGACGCCTACGTTCTGTCCAACAGCGAGACCATCATGCGCCACCAGATGGCGCTGCGGGAGCTGTCCACGCCGGTCATCCGCATGTACGACCGGGTGCTGCTCTTGCCCCTCATCGGCGCCATCGACAGCCTGCGCGCAGAGCAAATCATGGAGACCGTCCTGGTGCGGGTCATCGAGGAGCAAGCCAAGGTGATCATCCTGGACATCGCCGGGGTCTCGGTGGTGGACACCAAGGTGGCCGACCATCTGCTAAAAACCACCGCGGCGGTGCGCCTTCTGGGGGCGCAGACCCTCCTTTCGGGCATCAGCGCCCAGGTGGCGCGGACCATCGTGCAGCTCGGAGTGGACGTCTCGACCATGCGTACCACCAGCCGGCTGGCCGACGCCATCTCCATCGCGCTGGGGATCGTGGGCCTGGGCATCGTCCCGAGGACTGAATGACCCAGGTACACGGGCCCATCCCCATCCTGCGGGTCGGCCAGACGCTGCTGGCAATCATCCAGGTCGAGCTGCGGGACAGCATCGCCGAGGCATTCCAGATCGATCTTCTGACCAAGATCGAGCACACCGGCGTCAGCCGCCTGGTGGTCGACATCACCGCCCTGGATATGGTCGACAGCTACGTGGCGCGCATCCTGGCGGACACGGCCAGGATGGCCCGGGTCATGGGCACCGAGACCGTGCTGGTGGGGATGCAGCCGACGGTCGCTGCGGTCCTCATCCGGATGGGCTACCTGATGGAGGGGGTACGCACCGCGCTGAACGTAGAAGACGGGCTCATCCTCCTGGGAGAGCACCTTTTGCGACCGCGCCGGGATGGCTGACGCTGATGATGATCAGCGTCCTGTGTCGCCATCAGATCGAGATCAAAAGCGAGGAGGATGTCATCATCGCCCGGCGCAAGGCACAAGGGGTGGCGCAGAAAAAAGGCTTCGACCCCTTCGCGGTGGCGGCGCTGACCACGGCGACCTCGGAACTGTCCCGCAACATCTGGCGCCATGCTGGAAGTGGGAACGTGATCATCGAGGAGGTCACAAAGGGGGACCGCCTGGGCCTGCGGGTGGAGTTCCACGACCAGGGCCCCGGCATCCCCAACATCGAGCGCGCCCTCGGGGGCGGCTACAGCACTGCCGGCTCGCTGGGCCTGGGACTCTCGGGGAGCAAGCGGCTGGTCGATAGCTTCTCCATCGAATCGAGCCCCGGCGGCACCCGGGTGATCATCCTCAAGTGGCGGCGCTACTGATGACCCTGCCGAGCCTGCCGACTCTGCCTACCCTAATAGAACAGTGGATCGGGGATGGACCCTCCCTGCCGATCCTCGATGACGCATCGGTGTCTCTGGCCCGCACCTGGGTGCGCGACCTGGGGGCGCAGCACGGCCTGCCCCGGCCGATCATCGAGAGCCTGGCCACGGTGATCAGCGAACTCTCGCACAACCAGTTGGCCCACGCCCGGGGCGGTCACGTGGCCGTCCGATCGATCGCCCGCGACGGCGTGCCCGGCCTGGAGATCGTCGCCGCCGATCGGGGCGATGGCATCGCGGATCCGACCCGGGCGCTGCATGGAAGCGCCAAGTCGTTCAGCGCGCAGGGCGGTTCCCTGGGAATCGGCCTGTCCGGGGCCAGGCGCCTTTTGGACGAGATGGACCTTGACGTCCGCTGGCGGGAAGGGACCTGCGTGTGGGCCCGCAAGTTCGCCGCCGCCGTGCCCCATCGTCCCGAGGTGGCGCTCCTGGGCGGGCCGCGGGCCGGGGAGATCATCAGCGGCGATCACGGCGCCTTCATCCGCCTGGACGACCAGCGCCTGGTCATCGGCCTGGCCGACGGCCTGGGCCACGGGGACGCGGCACGGGCGGCGGCGGATCGGGCAATTGCGGCCCTGCGAAAGGCGGCCCGCGGCGACGTGACCGAGATCCTCGCCAGCGCCGAGGCAGAGACCGCCGGCACCCGGGGCTGCGTCATGGCCGTGGCCTCGCTGAAGGTAGGGCATGGGGGGGAAAACGCGGCCGGCGAAGTGACCCATGCAGGCGCCGGGGACATCACCACCCGGATCTGCGGTACCTCACGGGACCACCCTTTCACCGGCACCGCGCGGGTGCTGGGCCGGCCGGACCCGCGCAAGAAGCCCGTGCCCATCGAGCGAGCCAGCTTCTCCCGGGGCGAAGCCTTGCTCATGTTCACCGATGGAATAAAGCACCGTGCCAGTCTGCCCCCGGAACTCCTGCGGCAGCGCCAGCACCCCCTGGTCCTGTGCCACCACCTGCTTGGCGGCTTCTCCCGCGGCCACGACGACGCCCTGGTCCTGGTCGCCTGCTGACCCCCTCCGCAGGACCCACCCTCACTCGTCGTCGTCGGACCCGTGGATGCCGTGGGCGCGGAGCTTCTCCCACAGATTTTTTCGGGAGATGCCCAGCACTTCTGCCGCCTGGCCCTTCTTCCCCTGGGTCAGGCCAAGGGCCCGCAGAAGGTACTCCCGCTCGAACTCCCGCGCCGCCACCGCCAGGGACCGCAAGCTGGTCCCGCCGGGCTGCTCCCGGTCCCGGACCACGCCGACAACGTCCACGGGCAAATGTTCCAGGCCAATCTCCTTGCCGCGAGAAAGGACCACCGCGTGCTCGATGGCGTGCTCCAGCTCGCGGACGTTGCCGGGGAAGGCATACTCCGAAAGCGCCGCCCAGGCCGTCGGCGAGAGCGATGGCGGGTCTTTCGGGGCGAAACGCCGCAGGAAGGCCTCCACCAGGATGGGCAGATCGCCGCGCCGATCCCGCAGGGGCGGAATGGGAATGGTCAGCACGTTGAGCCGGTAATACAGGTCCTCGCGGAAGCGCCCCTCCGCGATGTTGAGCTTGAGGTTGCGGTGCGTCGCCGAGATCACACGCACGTCGGCCTTGACCGTGGCGTTGGTCCCGAGCGGCTCGAAGTTCCCCTCCTGCAGCACCCGCAAGAGCTTGGCCTGCGCCAAAGGCGGGATCTCGGCCACCTCGTCGAGGAAGAGGGTGCCGCCATCGGCCGCCTTGAAGCGCCCCTCGCGGCGCTTGACGGCGCCGGTGAAGGCTCCGCGCTCGTAGCCGAAGAGTTCGGCCTCCAGGAGCGTCTCGGGAAAGGCGGCGCAATTGACCGCGATGAAGGGCTTGCCCGCCCGCTGGGAGAGTTCGTGCAGGCGGTGGGCGACCAGTTCCTTGCCCGTGCCGCTCTCCCCGGTGATCATCACTGCGGCCTCGCTGTGGGCGATGGTCGCGATGCGATCCAGCAGGTGCACCATGGCCGGCGAACGCCCGATGAGGTTCGCGCCCCCGGCCTTCTGGGCCAGTTCCACCCGAGCCGAGAGCAACTCCTTCTTCAGGGCCCGCGCCTCGGCCAGCCGGCCCACCCGGATGATGACCTCGTCCAGGTCGAAGGGTTTGAGCAGATAGTCGTGCGCCCCCGCCTTCAGTGCCGCCACGGCATCCTCGACCGCGCCGTGGGCGGTCATGAGGATGACGTCGGTCTCGGGCGCCTGGCCGCGGATGCGGCGGAAGAGTTCCAGGCCGTTGAGCTTGGGCAGGCGGATATCGGTGATCACCAGATCGAAGAGGCGGTCGTTGACCTGCTCCAGGGCCTTTTCGCCGTCGGCCGCCAGGGTGACCTTGTGGCCGGCCCGGGTCAGCACGTCACCGATGGTGAGGCGAATGGCGGGCTCATCGTCCACAAGGAGAATCTCAAACATGGGGTCCGCTTTCCGTTCCGGGGTTCGGTGCGTCGGCGTTCAGCCTGAGGGTCAAAAGGAGGCCGCGGTCGCCGTCCCGCTGCAGGGTGAATTCGCCGTCATGGGCCTCCACCGCGGCAAGCAGGAGCAGGAGACGAGGGCCCACGGCGACAAGCGGTGTCAGATTGGCGCACAACGCCTCCGTCCGCTGTGCCTGCTTCAAGAGCCCCTGCACCGTGCCGCGGATGCGCGAAAGACCGTCGTGCACCGCGTCGAAGTATTCCTCCCGCTTGTCCTCCGCCACCATCCCCTCTCGAAGCGCTTTCACGGAGGCCAGCGCACCCTGAAGGGGATTGTTGATCTCGTGGGCGATGGCGGTCGCCAGGAGCATGACCGAAGACAGCTGGTTCAATCCCGCCGTGCGATGCTCTTCTATCGCGCACAGCGAAGCCGAGCGCCGATCATCGACCATGGGAATCCTCGACTTCCTGCTTCCATGAGTGTCAGCACCCAAACCTAGCAAGCGACATACCATGACCAGAAAGCCTGATGACTCGGCAGGCCGCTGCCAAGGGCAGGGCCGGCGATGTTTCGGAAAAGGATCATTCAGTAGACAAAGGTTACGCGTTCGTAACAGGTCGTCAAGCACCCGGAACGGGTAGTGCAACCCCACATCCCGCTGGCGCTTTCATTCAGCGGGGCCCTTCTGATGGCCGCCGGCCCGTCATCCCGCTGTGAGTTCGGCCAGCCGGATGTGCAGCGCCGCTACGATCGCCCGGTGCACCCGGGCCAGGACCTTCTGGCTGTCGCACACCACGTAAAGCGCCTCACTGACCTCCCAGCCCGCCACCGGGATCTCCACCAGCGTCCCGAGTTCGACGTGCCTTCGGGCGGCGATCGCCGGGCCGAAGATGAGCTGCCCCGTGCGCATCGCCAGTTCCAGCCCGAGGCCGATGGTCTGCGCCCCGTGCCCCTTGGTGCGCTGGCTGTAGTGCAGGGGGCAGCCGTCGTCGATGGGGACGAAGTGGCCGCTGGCGCTGTAGATGGGATGGATGAAGGGGATGTCCGAAAGGGCCGGAAGCGGGACCTTACCGGGCCCAAGCCGCCGTGCCAGCGCCGGGGGACCGAAGAGGGCCTTCCTGACCTGGCCGAGGCGCTCGCTGACCCATGGGCCGGCGAGCGTTTCGGTGCCGATGGTCAGCGTGATGTCGAAGAAGTTCTCGGCGGCGTAGGCCCGGACCAGCGCGGGCGGCAGTTCCAGGCCACGCACCCGCAGGTTCTCCAGGCAGCAGGCAATGCTGGGCAGAAACAGGGTGAGCAGGAAGGACGGCGCCGCCACGGTCAACTCCAGGCCGGGGTCGGCGTCGCCGCCGCGCAGGGACCGCAGGTGATCGACCACCTGCGAAAGGTGCGGGATGATGCGGCTGCCGGCCTCGCTGAGCGAGACGCCGCGGGCGCCCCGGGCGAGGATGGTAACCTGGAACTGCTCTTCCAGCCGGGCGATGGCCTTGCTGACCTGCGAGGGGCTCACCTGCAATTCGCGGGCGGCCCCGGTGACGGAGGAGCAGCGGCGGACCGCGAGCAGCGTGAGGATGTCGGCCAGGCGCAGATCGTCGAGGGCATCTTTCGAACTGCTCACCGGGGCAGTGTGCCAGATGCGCCCTCTCCCGTCACAGAGGGGCCTGCCGTGCAGGCCGATGGCCATCGCTGGCGTAGCGCCCCCAAAAGTCCGCAGGCGCCGCGGCCCGGCCGCGATCGGCGCCCCGATCAGCTATAGTTCCCCTGGACCATGCGCGCCCTCCTCTTTCTCCTCGCACTTCTGTGCCTCGGCCAGGCCGGGTGCTTCGAGGTGCGCTATGTGGCCCGGCAGACCGGCGACATGCTGCACCTTTTGCGCTCGCGCCGCCGCGTCGCCGACGTCATCGCCGACCCGTCGACCCCGCCGCTGGTGCAGCAGCGGCTGCGGCTGGCGATGAAGGCGCGGCAGTTCGGCATCGACGTGCTGGGCCTTCAGGGCGGGGCCGAGTTCACCCGCTACATCGACACCCATGGCCACCTCGGGTATAACCTCACCGTGGCCGATAGCACCCGGCTGCATCGGCGCTCCTTCGCCGCGGGCCTTCTGCCCTACCTGGGGTTTTTGACCCGGGAGTCGGCCCACCGCACCGAGGCCTACTTCCAGAAGCGCGGCGACGACACGTTCCTGCGGGAGATCACCGCCTTCTCGGGCATGGGCGTGCTGCTCTCGCCGATCTATTCGGACATGCTGGGTGGGCCGGGGCCCAGTGGGGACCTGCGCCTGGTCGAGACCCTGCTTCATGAGATGGCCCACACCACCGTGCCCTTCTTCCTGGCCACGGAGCTGAACGAACCCTTCGCAACCACTGTCGGTATCCATGGCGCCGCCCTGTTCTTCCTCATGAATCAGGAAGAAGGACCGCCGCAGGGCCGCCGCCTGGCCGCCTCACTGGCCAGGGCCTCAGCCGGGCAGGCGCGGGAGGGGGGCTCGCTGGCCCGCTGGCTTCGCGGAGAGTTGCAGGCGCTGGCACTCTTTTACCGCGGCGCCCAAAAAGAACGCTGGCCGCTGGACCGCATCCTGCGGGAACGGGAACGGCGCTTCTCCGAGATCATGGCACGATACCGCCAGCGCTTCCCGCCGCCCAACTATCGAATACTGAGCCGGGGGCCACTCAACAACGCAGTGCTGCTCTCGTTCGGCGTGTACCTGGCCCCCGGGGCGGAGAACGCGCCCGAGCCGCAGGCACCGAAGCCGGGCAAAAAGTTGCCGAAAAAGACGATCAACGACGAACGCCTTCAGGAGGACCTGCTGCGCTCCGTCGGGGGGGACCTGCGCCAGTATATCGCGCTCTGCCAGCAAGCGCAGGGGCGAAGCCATGCGGCGGCGTGGCTCCGTCAACTGGCGGAGGACTACCGACGCGACCTGGGCGCCAGCCCGCCGCCTGCTCAGGCGGGAAAGCTGGGCGCACGACCCTGATGCGCGTCTACTCGCCTTCCAGCTCCTGGATGCGTCCCGTGAGGCTGTGCAGGCCGCTCTCATAGTCCGTCGGGGAGCAAATGTTGATCTCGAAGAGGTTGCGGAAGAAGTAACCGAATGAACTCAATCGCAGCTGCGGACGTCCGCTGAGAGACGGGTCGGCATTGAAGCAGCTCGCGCTGGTGGCGACGCTCCGGTTCAGGCCCGCGGTGCCCGGAGCAAACTGGATCACGTTGAACTGCGAATTCGGCCCGCCCAGGACCGGCGGCCAGATCCCGCCCAGGACGAAGCGGTTGCCGGCGCGCAGGTTGGTGAAGAAGCTGCCGTAGGTGGCAATCCGCTCCAGGTAGCTCGACGGCTGCTCCTTGCAGCCGGTCTTGGTGCCGATGGAGTAGAGGCCCTCGTTGCAAATCAGGTCCTGCGCGATGCAGCGATAGTCGGGGTTATAGCAGTGGAAGTCGAGCCCGGGGCCGGGGGTGCAGTTCATGCTCATCGGATCGTTCTTGTCGCGCTGGGCGAACGCCGTCGAGCAGTCGTCTTCATCGGTCAAGAAGATGACCACCAGGATCGACCCGGGGCGCAGGAAGCCAGCGTTCTGCGCATTGTGTCCGTCCAGCGCCCGCTTCGCCCCTTCGAGTTGCCCTTCGATGTCGCACCCGGTGTCTCCGACCATTGCCAGGCACTGAAAGGCCCGCAGCGGGCCGTCGTCGTAGGGGGCCCCGCCATCGGTGACGGTCACCAGGTGCTGGGGTAGGTTGCTGCTCCCGCCGCTCTTGGCGATGTAGTTCCCCGAGGGGACGAAGCTTGCGTCCGGGCACAGGATGTTGCATTGGGTCATCGCCTCGGATGAGAGGCGGCCGCTGACCGTGCAGGCCGTGTGCTGGAGCGCGCCGTCGTCCCCGGCGAAGCTTTGGCAGTGGTAGTCGTGATTGACATCCGGCTGAAAGGGCGAGGCCGCCGAGGGGAAGCTGCCCACGTCGGAGGTGGCGAAGCCGATGTGGTAGTCGGCGTGGACCTCGTCGAGCGAGCGGAGGAAGGGCGCTATGTGCTGGGCAAGCTGCACCTGCTTGGAAAACATGGCCGGGGAATTGTCGATGAGAAAAAGAATGTCCACCGGGGGGCGCCCGGCCATGTCTGTGCCGCCGGAGCCGCCCAGGTCGGGGTTCAAGTGGGGGGTGTTGAAGGGTCCCCACAGGGCCTCGCAGCCCGAGGTCCACAGGAGCAGGAGCGAGAGCACCACGTTTCTGCGCACAGGTTCAATGTACCCCAACTCAAGGGGCCGCGGTTCATTCGCCGATCAGCGGCTGCGCCGCCGCCCGCCAAACGAGTCGAGGTGGACCAAAAGCCCGGCCCCCACCGACAGGCCGTTGGGCGGGACGACGTCGGTGCCGATGTACACGAGCAGGTGCAGGAGCCCGCCCGGTGAGAGCGGCACCGTGGCCGAGAGGCGGGGCTCCAGCGAGAACTTGTCGAACCCGGCGGACGGATAGCAGCGCGAGGCCCCGGACTTGCCACAGGGCACCTTGTCGAAGACCGTCACCGGCACGCCCAGGTGGTTGTAAGAAAGTGTCGCTCCCAAGCGCAGGCTGAACCGGCCCACTGGGAGGATACCGGTGAGGTTCCCGCCGACACGGTAGCTGCTCACGCTGCCGGTGTCGGTCTGCAGGGCCAAGGTAGGCGCGGTGGGCGCCCGGTCCGCCACACCGTGCACCGAAGTCGCGAACTCCAGCCCCAGCGCCACGTGTCGCCAGGGGATCACGCTCATACTGGCGCCGATCGTGACCAACCACGGCTGGACGATGCCAAGCTGCCTGCCGGTGGCCGAGAACCTGGCCGGCTGGCCGTCCTGGGTCCGCTGCCCATCTGCGGAAAAGCGGGCATCCCCCACCCACGCGAGGTTCCCGCCAGCCCACACGGCCGCCTCGGCAGCCACGTTGTCGGCGCGGGCCGCCACTGGGCCGAGAAGCCCGAGCAGGACCAGGATGCCGCCACAGCCCGGGATGCAAAGCCGATGTTTTGCGCTCATGAACCGTCCTACGCGCCGCGAGCGCAGGCGATCCATGAAGGCGGGGTGAAGCTTTCTTCATCATCGTCAGGTCGTGCGCAGGAAATGCCATCCCGAGGCGATTTCCACTACGCTCTGCCGCACGAAAGCCAGTAGCGGGCTACTCGTGGACGGCGTAAATCTGGGCGCGCATCTCGCCGTAGAAGGTGTTTGCCTTGGTGTGAAGGTTGAAGTAGAGCACCCCTTTTCTCGCCAGGTACTCCAGGCCGGCGACAGTCATGGTCTGGGTCGGGAACCCCAGTTCCGCAGGGCAGCTCTCGGGCAGCGCGGGCTTCAGGCCCCTGGGCATGTCCTTGATGTAAGTGATGTTCTTGTTGGTGATCTCCACCGAGAACTTGCCCTTGCCGTCCTCGAACGCCTTCGACAAGCTGCCAAAGGTCCCGAAGTCCACGATGATGGGCCCCAGAACGCCCGGTGGGCCGCAGTGCACGTGGAACATCAGGATGTCGGACGGGTTGACCCCCTTGATCTCGACGTCGACGTACGCCTTGGTGAGATCGCGAGTGAAGCGGAGTTCTCCCCACCCCCTGGACTTGCGTTGCTCCCGGGGCACCGAGGGCTGGGTGGACTTCAGGCCGGTGGCCTTGACCAGCGCCTTCGGGGCCTCCGACTCTTCACCCGACTGCTGCGAGGGGCTCATGAATCCCTCGTAAAGGGTGAAGGTCGTCGCGCCCTGGGCGGGGTCCTTGGCCAGCGCGGGACTGGCGCAAAGGGGGAATATGAGTGCAGCAACGAGTGATATGCGCATGTGATCTCCTCCCATCACCGTACCGTGGCACTGTCGGACGTGTCAACGAGCCGAGAAGTCTGTCTGTTTAGACACCGGGGCGGCCGTCGCTCGGTGCCAAAGTGTTTGATCCAGGCTCAAAGAGACATGGGTTAGAGGCTTTGCAGGTAGGCGACCAGGTCGCCGAGTTCGTCGGGGCCGAGCTGCGACGTGGTCCCGTGTTTGTCGCCGCCACCGGAGGCGCCGAAGCGGTCCCGCAGGGTGCGGGCGAAGCCGTTGTGCAGGTACGGTGCCCGGTACGCGACCGCGATCAGCGATGGAACCTTGAAGGTCCCGCCGGTCCCCACGTCGAAGGTCTGGTGGTTGGTGAAGTGATCGCCGTTGTGACACGAGGCGCAGCCGACCAACTCGCTGAAGAAAAGCTGCTGCCCGCGGGTCACCGCGGAGGCGTCCGCCACAGGGAGCTGCGGCAGCGCCGGCTGAGCGTCCAGCCACTGCCCCAGGGCCGTCACCTGGTCCGATGGCAGCGCGGTCCCGCCCATGCGCTTGGTGAAGACTTCATTGGCCAGCATGGGGAAGTCCTTCATGCTGCCGTCCCAGTGGTAGGGCGCGTCGGCCAGAACGCCGCCCCGCGGGTTCTGCGTCCGCCGCAGCCCCTGGGGATCGAAGTTCCACACGTGCGCGTCGTCCCCGGCCTCGGGGTGGCACGAGGCGCAGGCCAAAAGCGCGTTGGGCATGGTATGGAACAGGTCGTGCCCCAGGCTGGCGCGGCTCTCGCCCGGCAGCGTGATGGGCGTGGGCGTCCCGTTGTCGGCAATGATCTGCAGCGCCGCGGGCTCGCGGGTCTGCACTATCAGGCGCCCGCCGCCGTCAAAGGCCGCGGCCACCGCCCCGCGCACCGTGGTGGTGATGCTGCGCTGCGGGCTGGCGCAGAACGATGAGGTGGTCAGGTTCGCCATCTGGAAGACCTGGACCTGGGGCAGCTTCTCGCTGTTGCCTGCCGCCACCACCGCGCCCTGCGTGCCATCCCGCGAGACCGCCAGGTCCACCGCCAGCACGGCGTTGGGAATCTGCGGCGCCTGCACCGGTGCCCCGGCGACGAACTGCGTCACCGCCGCATGCACCAGGCCCGTCGAGCACATCTGGCTGACCACGCCGTAGCCGCCCGCCGTCGTCGACACCGACGCGGCCCCGGCGCGCTGGTGCAACATCAGCACGCCCGCGGTCTGCGCGGGCAGGAGGCGCCACGCCACCCCGGGCAGGCTCGATCCACCGTTGGCCGAGAGCGGCTGCGGGGACATCCGCTGGACAATCTTGCCGCTGGCGTCGAGTTGCAAAAGCTCCGCCGAGCGGAACTTGCTGACGAAGAGCTGCCCCGCCGACACCACCACGTCGCGCAGGTCGGGCTCCAATCCCAGCGTCCGCAGCGGCGGCCCACCGGCGGCGGCGAAGGTCACCAGTTCGCCGGTGGCGCAGGCCACGTGGACCTGGTCAGACGCCGCGTCATAGGCCACCCCGCGAGGCGCTGCGCACACCGCCCGTCGCGAGATCACCATCCCGAACTCCGACCCCGCCTTCGGGTCAAGGGTCAGCAGCACGCCGGGCCCACGCAGCACCACGTGCACCCGCCCGGCAGCGTCCTCCGCCAGCCGGCCCGGCTCGTCACCCGGCGTCAGCACAACCTGCCCGCTCAGGCGGCCCTTTCCCAGGTCCGCGATCCACACCCGGTCCCGGTCGGGATCGGAAGCGATGGCGGTGACCCCATCCCTGGCCACCAGCAGCGTTCCCCCACTGATCGGCGGTGGGACCAGCGCCGGACGCGGCACCCTCCCCGCCGCCACCTTGGAGGGCATAGGCGTCGGTGTCGTTGCCTGGGTGGGGTCGCGGCTGACACAGCCTAGCGTGGTGACCGAACCAGCGGCCAGGACCAGGGCGAGCGAACTGCGATGCTTGTTCATGGAGTCCTCCGCGAACGTTCTCCCCGATCCTATCACCCCCCGTTCGAGCAAAGGCGTCCAAATACAGATATATAAATTACCCGCTCCCTCCCCTCGTGGCCACCGTCGGCTGCCGTCCAGGACCGATGTGGCAGCCGCTGATTCGCGCGATGGCTTTTTGTCCGGATCTATAATCCCTTCATGCTCACCCCAGCCGATCTCACCGCCCATCGCGCCCGCATCGAGCACGACGGGTTCACCCTCATCGAGGACGCCATCGAGCCCGCGCTCATCGACGCGATCGCCGCGGACCTCGAGCGGCTCACCGATGAGCTGCGGGTCCAGACGGCGACCAACATCTTCGAAGGGCTGCGCACGCGGCGCATCTACAACCTGCTGGCCCGCGGCCCTGTGTACCAGGCCATCCCGGTTCATGAGAACGTCCTGCCCCTGGTGGAGAGTGTCCTCGATCGCGGCTGTCTGGTGTCGTCGCTCTCGTCCATCCGCATCGAACCCGGGGAGGCCGCGCAGCCGCTGCACGCCGATGATCAGCACATCCCCCTGCCCCGCCCCCACGTACCCATCATCTGCAACACCATGTGGGCGCTGACCGATTTCACCGCTGACAACGGTGCCACCCGCGTGTGTCCCGGCAGCCATCGGGAATCTGGTTTCCCGGAACCCTTCGGCCAGCCCGCCGGCCTTCGCGCCGCAAAGATGCGCCGCGGCAGCGTGCTGGTGTTCAACGGCAGCCTGTGGCACGGCGGCGGCGCCAACGATACCGCAGGGGCGCGAGTCGGCATCGCCATGAACTATTGCGCCGGCTGGGTGCGCCAGCAAGAGAACCAGCAGCTCGGCATTCCCCTTTCGCTGGCCCGCAGCTTTTCCCCGCAGTTGCGCAAGCTGGCGGGTTTTGGGCTCTACAAGAAGCTGATGGGGCACATCGACAGGTGCAGCCCCCTGGATCTGCTGGACGACACCGGCCCGCGCCCGGTCCTCGGGACCTGATCGGCTTGCCTGTATCCAATCGCGTACCCCATCTGCTACGATGGCGGCGTTATCAGAGTCCCATCGCATATTCGTCCTTACCAGAAACAGGAGGGTTCGTTGAGAGCAAGAAGCATCTCCAGCATGATTCTGACCGCGACCGCCATGATCGGCCTGGCCGGCTGCGGCGCGAGCGACAGCAGCAAGTTCATTGGCACCTGGGCCTACTCGGCCGGGACCATCACCCTGACCTGCGGCACCATGGTCATTCCGATGGCGCTGACCAGCGCGACAACCGAGACCTTCAGTGCGGGGACAAGTTCGGACCTGACCAAGGTCGATTCGAACGGCTGCGCCGGATTGAAGTTCAACGTCTCGGGACATGCCGCGACCGCGCCCGCAGGGCAGTCGTGCACCGTCACCTTGATGGGGGCGTCAGCCACGATCACCGAATCCAGCTACGCGCTGGCGCTCAGTTCGGACGAGCAGACCATCGTCACGGCCATCACGGGCACCGTCACGGTCTCCGGGCAGCCGCCCTGCGCCGCCGCTGGGGGCGGCACGCTGACCAGGAAATAAGCTAGACCCGCTTCGCCACCTCGTCAGTAGAATTTGCATCGGCGCAGCGCCTGTTTCACCGCGGCGACCTCCTCCAAGTCGAATCGATCAGGCTGCGGGAGCGACGCCGTGCCGCGAGATCGAGAGCATGTTTCCGTCCGCATCCTTGAACCATGCCACCTGATCGCCATTTTGAGGACTCCACACGCCGAACTCGTCCTGCTTCATGAAAGACAGGCCGAACTGCTCGAAACGCACCCCCCGCGCCGTCAGTTCCCGGATCGCGCCGTGGATGTCGTCCACCGCCCAGCCGAGCACCGTGCCCTGCGCCGGCACGAAGCCCCGTCTCTTGGACACCCGCAGCATGGTGCCGTGGGCGTCGAAAACCAGGGCGAAGTCGTCCTCGCTCAGCAGGCGGAAGCCGAGCATGTCGCCATAGAAGGCCTTCGCTCGATCGGGGGCGTTGGTGGTCACGAAACCGATGATCCTGTTCAGTACGGGCATGGACGTCTCCCTGGCGTAAAGCCGGTGGCAATGCCGGCCACAGTACTCGCTTTGCCCGCCCGGCACCAAAAGACAGGCGCCCGATCAGCACACCCACCGCGGGGTTCTAGTTTACCATAGAGGGCAAGGAGGTGCTTCCGCGATGAAACACCTGGGTAGGTTGGCCGCAGGAATTCTGATGTGTGCCGGGGTTGCGTTGTATCTGGCGGGGCCCGATGCCCTGGCGGCGAAGGGAATAAAGCTGCTCGCGCGCACGCTCACCACCCTGGCGCAGGCCGACGCGAAGTGGTCCGATGGGCC
>JBBRLA010000026.1:0-25798 GCA_038231615.1 Polyangia bacterium
GCCACCGTCTGGTCACTAATCGAATAACCCTCCTCTCCGAGTTCCGTCGCGAGTTTGGCCGTGCTCTTGCACGTCCAGCGTAGGGGCGACATCGGATCGCCTCGCGTCAATGGCTCGACAAGGGCATCAAGCGCGGCGACCAGGCTTGGGTCTTTGTCCGTCAGCGTCTTACGACCTCCGCCTGGCCGACGCAGTTGTCCTGGAACCACTGGAGTACCTGCTTCGAGTTCTCGCAGTCCCTGTCTTATCGTCGGTAGCGACAGACCTGTAGCTTCTGCAACATGGGTCGTCCCTCCACGTCCGAGTGCCCTGGCTTCGGCCGCGGCCCAACGACGCCGCATCGTCTCATTCAGACCCGCTCGGAGAGATTCAAATTTCGCGCGGATGCTTGCAACTTGCTCCATGCTCCGCAGCATGCATTATGGGCACTCCAAACTGAAAAGTTATTTTGTGGTGCCTCCTAACCGCCGCTCTTGAGCACGAAGGGATACGACACGATGACGATGCCCGCCGGGGGTTTGGGAAACTGCCAGCGGTGCACCGCGCCGGCAATGCACTGTTCGACCTGGGCGTTGTGCATCGACGAACTCTGTATTACGCTGCTGACCACCTGCCCGGTGGTGGATATGGTGAACTGCACCATGACGCGGCCCTCCAGGCTGTTGTTGCGGGTCAGCTCCTTCTCATAGCAGAACTTGATCTCGTTCACGTGTTGCCGGATGGTCCGCCGGATGAGGTCCTTGTCCAGCGTGCCGATGAGGTTCACCACCGGGGGCAGGGGCGGGTCGGGGATGCCGGCGTGGCGCGCGGTGAGGCGGCCGACCCGGGTGCCATACGGGTTGCCCGGACCATGGCCGCAGCAGCCGCTGCCGATCTTGCCGAGGTTGCCCACCCCCAGGGTGTTCTCGCCAACGCCGTCAGCGCCGGGGCCGCGGCCGGTGCTGATGATGGCAGCGCCGGGGCCGAAGTTGTCGGCCACCTCGGTGCCCACAAGGCCGATGAGCGCCTCTTCGGCATGCTCGCCCAGGGTGTCGCGGGCCAGGATGCTGGCGATGCTGCTGCTGCTCTTGATGAGTCCAATTACGCCCACCGTGCTGACCTGGTCCTGGATCTCCTTCTTGAGCGCGGCGCGGTCCAGCGGCTTGTCGGTGCGGGCAACAAGGTTCTTTTCTGGGGCGCGGGGATTGCCGACCTTGCCGGTGGGACTTTTCTGCGCCGGGCTGCGTTGCGCCTGTTCCTGCGCCTTCACCTTCTCAAGCCACGAGGCCTCGTCCTTCACCTCGGGCGGCTTCACCAGGATGGAGATCATCCGCTGGTCCCGCAGGAAGGCGTCCACCGATAGCGAGCGCGGATCTGGGGGCAGCGAAAAGATCAGCAGCAGGAACGTGGCCGTGATGACGAACACCCCGGCAGTGTAGCTCTGCATGCCCCAGTCGATGGCGAAGGGCGTGGGGTAGCGGCGCGGGCGCGGCACCGCGGCGACGTTGAATGTGTTCTCGCCGTGGCGCAGGCTGGCCCGGAAGCTGGCCCCAAGGGGCAAGGCGAAGGCCCCGGGGTACTCGGCGCTGGGACGCGCCGCGCCAGAGGCGGCCAGCGATGCAAGGGGCGTCTTTTGGCCATCACCGAGGTCCGCGTCGCCTTCCAGTGCCTGGGTGAAAAGCAGCTCATAGCCGGTCCCCGCGGCGCGGACCAGGGGGAAGCGCGACGTGGGCAGGCCCTGTGCCGGGGCGGCGAAGGTGCAACCCGGTTCGGTGCCGATGGTGAAGTCCGGATCCCGGCGCACACCGGCCAGGCGGTAGAACGAAAGGAGCAGCGCCCCCACCCCGTAGATCAGAAGAAAGAGCGCGCCGGCATCACGGCCGGTACCCTCTCGCGGCGCGTGGAACTGGCCCGGCTGCCCGGACCGGTCCCACTGCTCGCGATTCACACGCAGCCTGCCGACCTGCGCATAGCTGACCAGAAAGAGCACCACCAGCGCCAGCAGCGCCGCCGCCCCGGAGCCGAGAATCGCCCGGGTCACGCCGGTGATTCGTCCGGCGGTGGGATCCGAGAGGTGCCGCACCTCGATCACCGCGTCCTCGAAAAGCGCGCTGACCTCGATCGAGTGCCTGCCATCGCGAACCTCGACCTGCTCGGCGACATGCTGCGGGATCTGCGGGACCCCAACCGAAAGCGCAGCCGCCTGCGCCGGGGCACCGAAATGCCGCGCAGGAGGCGGAGGCACCAGGGCCTGTGGCGCCACCGGCAGGCCCGGCGCGTCAAAGGTCACCACCAAACGCGCCTCTCCTGCCTTGATCTCATCGCCGGGCGCGAGCGCCGCCTTGGTGACGCGCCGCCCATTGACAAACGTGCCCTGGCTGGACCCCAGGTCCACAAGGGTGACCTCCCCCGCCTGCGAGACCTCGATCAGCGCATGCATGCGACTGACCGATTCCTCATCAAGTTGCAGGTGCGAGGAAGAAAGTTTACCGATCTTGATGATGTCCTGAGTCAACGTCTCCGTGCGGATCAGGGCCTCGCCCCGGTACACGTGAAACGTCAACGGAAATGGCATTCCGCTACGCATCTTCGTCCCTCCTGGCCGCCGGGTACGAACCGAACGGTCAAGCTTATGGACACCAGACCCCCCGCGGGGTTCCAGACTTTCGTCTTCCCTTAGCTGGCGAAGAGCAAAGCGATGTCGGGACGTAGTGTTAGAGCGTCGTTCAATCGCGTTGAGCCGCGAGCGCCCCCGGACCAGCCGCGCGCAGCGACCTCCGGGTCGTGAGCACGGCTGGGAGGAGGTAAGCCGCGGATCAATGCGAGTGAACGGCGCTCTAGGGCAGCTTTACAATGTGGGTCCGCGGCAAACCCCAAGCCAGCCGCCCCTACGGCTGCACACTCTCCGCGGCGCCGTCCGCCGGCAGCGCCGCCTGCTCATGACGCCGCCGGGCCATGTCCAGCAGCAAACGTCGCACATCCGGTGACAAGCC
Source organism: Polyangia bacterium (assembly GCA_038231615.1). Taxonomy (GTDB): domain Bacteria; phylum Myxococcota_A; class Polyangia; order Palsa-1104; family JAEUJZ01; genus JBBRLA01. The sequence continues at coordinate 2,973 of JBBRLA010000026.1, forward strand.
CCGCTCATCGAGCAATCTCGATCCCGACCTCTCCGAGCGTCCCTTCCCCATGTCCAGCAGCGCCGGCCGCAGTGGCTCCGGGATGCTCACGCCGAACTCTGCCGCCACCTTGCGCCCGAACTCCTCGAAGGCCGACTCCGCCATCTTCGTATAGGGCAGGATCTCCTCGTCATCATAGGACTGCGGCAGGTATCTGATGCTCTGCGCCGGCTGGCTGTGAAGCTCGATGGTGTAGGGTGTGCCCCCTTGCGCCCGCGTCCGCGGCGTCTCGATGCGCAGCGTCCAATCCAGCTTGATCCCGTAGAGCGCCCGCCTGTCCGTCGTCGAACGGTACACCTCCCCCGAGGACGACACCTTGTAGGACACATCGAAGGTCACCGCCAGCCGCTCCCCCTTGCCCGGCCGCGGGGGGAAACCCTGCAGCAGAAGCACGTCCGGCGCCAGCACCCGCTGGAACGCGCCGGAAAGACTCTGGGTGATCGCCGCCTCTCGCTGCCGGTTCACGGGCCCGGTGAAGGCCCGCTCCGGCGGCAGCGGCGTGGTCCCGTCAGGCAGCGCCTGCGCCCGCACGCTCATCATGTCCACCGTCCCCTGGTAACGCACCCATACCGCCTGGCTGCGCGACGCCTTCAACGTCTCCAGCACATCCACGATGGCCTGCTTCCCCGGCGCATCCCCAACCTGCCGCTGATAGCCCTCCTTGGCCTCGTCATAGACCCGGTCAAGCGCCTCGCGCGCCTCCTCTGCGTGGGGCCCCCTGGGGTAGAGATCCAGATAATACCGATACCCCCCCGCCCGCGGATATCCCGCTGCCTGCGTCCAGGCGCTCCGCTCCGCCGCCCGTCCGTTCCACGCCGTGCCGCCGCACAGGAGCATCGCTCCCATCGCCGCCGCCACCGCATATTGCCGATAGACCTGCCTGGGCAGCGGCACCACGGGCAGCTTGCCCAGCAGCATCGCCCCGGGCAGAATGTGGTACCCTTCCTCCTCCTCCAGCATCCCCACCCCGAGCAGCCCCAGGCAGCGGTGCCGCGCATCCAGCAGCGCCTGCGCCCAATCCGCCGCCAGTTGCTGCCCCCGGATGGTCAAGGTCAGGTTCACCCCGGCGAAGTCCACCTTGACCGCCGTGTACTGGTACACCCCGTTCTGCAGATGGTGGGTCATCGACACATCGTGCAGGTTCACCAGCGGCCATGCCGTGACCTGGTCCACGTCCACCTGCAACAGATAAAGCGGATGGATCGTCGTGAATCGCCCCACCCGACTGCCCAGCACCCGCGCAAGCCGCTGGCAGGCAAAAAGCAAGAACGCCGGTCCGCCCAACAGAAGGATGGCCATCAGCGCATAGGTGTTCTCGTGCCACTCAACCCGCGACACCCCGGCCTGATAAAGCGGCATCACCACGGAGAGCAGTGCCGCCAGGATCAGCACCAACGGGCCGCCCCATACCCCTTGCGTCAGCTTGTAGGGCGACGCCTCCCGGGACAGCGCCACGATGCACTCCTGCGAGGCCTTCGGCAGGTCCCGCAGCTTTTGCGTGGCCCGCGCCGGGAAGATCAGCACCCGCTCAGAGTTCGGCCCCCCGAGCTGCTGCACCCGCTGCAGGATGCGGTTGCCATCCGACGACCGCTTGATGCGGAAGAGCTGCGACGCCAGCGCCGAGAGCTTCTGGGCGACATACTTCCGGATCTCCGGGTCCTTGGGCAGGATGCGGGCGATCTGGTCGATCTCCTGTTCGGCCAGGTCGGTGCGGTCGCGCAGAAGCTGGATCTGCACACGCCGCATCAGGAACACGAAGTCCTGGAAATCCACCTCCCCATGAAGGTGGATGGCCAGGTCCAGCTCGCGCAGCGCGTCCTCGTAGCGGTCCATCGCCGTGTAGCAGTCAGCCAGCGCCACCAGCACCCGGGTGTCCGCCCGGTCCAGCTCCCGCGCCCTGCCATAGGCCAGAAGCGCCCGGTCGTACTGGTCCAGGGCGTAATGGGCATACCCCTTGTGCAGGTGGACCGCCGCACCCTCTGTGGCGGCGATGACCTCGTCGAAGCAGCGCAGCGCCTCTTTGGGCTGATTGTTGTTCAGGTAGGCCATCCCCAGCAGGTCCCTGGCGAAGTGCAGGTCCGGCTGGTCCCGCAGCACCCGCAGGAATTCCTCCTGCGCCCCGCGCAGGTCGCCCCGCTCCATCGCCTCCATCCCCGAGCGCAAGAGCCCACCGACCGCCGCCCCGAACTGGGTGACCTGGTCGTAGTCCCGCCGGGCCGCCGGGTTTTGCAGCACCTCATAGGCCTCGCGGATGCGCTTGAACTCCTCGGGCTGGGTCTCGGGCGAGTACTGACGCACCAGCCGGAAGTACGCCTTTTTGATCTCCCGGTCGTCCGCACCGCGGGGAATCCCGAGGATGGCGTAGAAGTCGGTGGTCTGGCCCATCAAAAGCTCCTTACTGTAAGTATAGCGCGAGCAAGGACGCGGCGTGATTCGTCCCTAAGATCAAACTCACAGCAGAAGGAATTCCTTACTGTAAGTATAGCGCGAGCAAGGACGCGGCGTGGGCATTGGAAGGATCCGCGCGCAAGGCGGCCAAAAAGGCGACCTGTGCCGTGTCCCCTTCCGCCTCTTGCAGGGCGCAAAGCCCCAGCAGCACCAGCCCGTCGCCCCCGGCGGGCCCGGCGAGCACGGCGGCGCGGGCCCCAGGGAAGTCCCCCCGCAAGGCCTGCTCCCTGCCAAGCCGGTAGCGCTCCTCGGCGGCGAAAAGGTCTCCGGTGGCCGGGCGCAGGCGCTCCCAGATGTCGGTGCCGCGCAGCACGGTCTCGGCGGCGGCGGCCCGCCCGGCGCCCAGCAGCGCCAGCCCCTTCAGCAGCCGGAACCGCGCCCCCCGGGGCCCGAGCGTGACGGCCCCAGTGAGCAGCCCCAGCGCCTCCCGGTAGCGTCCGGCCAGCAGCGCCCGCTGTGCGTTGTCCAGCGCCGCCCCGTGCAGGCGCAGCGCCGCCTGCTGAGGCGAGAGGTCCGCGCCGCAGCCGGGGCAGGGGGCCTCCGGTTCCGACGAAAGGCTGACCTCGGCAGCGCAGACAGGGCACGAAAGAGGCGTGTCAACCGGCCGGGCTGCCGGGTCCGCCTCAGCCAGCCAGGCCGGCGCCTGGTTCACCTGATGCTTGGGGTCCGAAAGGTCCATGCTGCCACTCTCATCGGCTTCCGGCCCATCGCTCCTTGAACCTATTCCAGCCTATTCTAGATCAAAGAGCAGATTGGTCAGCGCCTCGTCCAGGCGGGCGACCTCCGCGCGATCCCCCAGGGCTACCGCCTGCTTGATCTCCCGGACCAGCCCCTCGATGCGCCCCCGGTTCTCCGGGTCGACCTCCCGGGCCTTGCGCTCCGCCGCCGCCACCAGGGCCTTGATCACGGCCCCGGGTCCGCCTGAAGTCGCCCTGGGCGATGGGGTCGGCTCCGCCGGAATGACTCCCGAGACCACCACCTTGGCTGGCGCCGCCCCGATCCCTGATGGCCCCGACGCCACTGACCTATGGGCCCCTCCCGATGCGACCGCCACCTCCGGCGACACCACCACCCCAGAAGCGCCCTGTCCGGCAAAGGGCGACGTGCTCTGCCACTCGGCGTCCAGCCGGCCCCGCTTCTGCACCCGCTCCTCGTCGGAGAGCCGCTGCGGCGACCGCTCGATGCGCAACTGCTCGTCCTTCCCCGTCGACACGATCTTCGTCTTCACCGCCAATATGCCGTTCACGTCATAGGTGAAGGTGATGGCGATCTTCTCCACCCCCGCCGGCCCCGCCGGCACCCCCGGCACTGAGTACGCCCCCAAAAACGTGTTGTTCTTCACCAGGCGCGACTCCCCCTGGTACACTTTGATGTCCACCACCTGCTGCCCATCGCTGGTGGTGCTGTAGGTCTCGGTCCGCGACACTGGGATCGTGCTGTTGCGCTGGATGATCGGCGAGAACATCCCCGCCATCTTCTGAAACCCCGTGTTGCCCACCACCTCGACCCCCAGGGTGAAGGGGCAGACGTCGGTGATCATGATCCCCTTGCTGGTGTCGATCGACCCGCTCTTCAGCCCCGCCTGGATCGCCGCCCCCAGGGCGATGGCCTCGTCGGGGTTCACGTCCCTGCGCGGCTCCTTGCCGAACTTCTCCGACAGCAGCCGATGCACCAGCGGGATACGCGAGCTGCCGCCGACCAGGATCACCTCGTGAATCTGCGCTGGCGACAGGCGCGCGTCCCGCAGGGCGATGTCGATCGGCTCCAGTGTCGAGCGGATCAGGTCGTCGATCAAAAGCTCCAATTGCTCCCGGGACAGTTCCGTCTCCAGCGCCAGGGGCGAGCCCTCGGACGAGCCCAGGAAGGGCAGGAGGATCGGCGAGACGTCTTTGGTGGACAACTCGCACTTGGCGGCCTCCGACGCCGCCCTCAGGCGGGCCAGGGCCTTCAGGTCCCCGCGCAGCGACACCCCGTGCTCTCGCTCGAAGATCTGCATGAGGTACTCGACGATGCGGCGGTCGAAGTCCTCCCCGCCCAGGCGATTGTTCCCGGCGGACGCCTTGACGTCCAGCACCCCGTCGAACATCTCCAGCACCGACACGTCGAAAGTGCCGCCGCCCAGGTCGTAGACCAGGACGTACTGCTCCTTGTCCAGGTTGTCCAGGCCGTAGGCCAGCGCCGCTGCCGTCGGCTCGTTCAGGATGCGCTCGACTTTGAAGCCGGCCAGCTCGCCCGCGTCCTTGGTGGCCTGCCTTTGCGCGTCGGTGAAGTACGCCGGCACGGTGATCACCGCCTCGCCGACCACCCCGCCGAGAAACCGTTCGGCGTCGTCCTTGAGCTTGCGCAGGATCAGGCCCGAAATCTCCTGCGGCGTGTAGGTGCGGTCGGCCAGGCGCACCGTCTGGGAGGTGCCCATGACCCGCTTGACCGCGGCGATGGTGCGGTCGGGCATGGCGATGAGCTGGTTCTTCGCCGTCTCGCCCACGTGCAGCCTGCCGAGCTTGTCGAGCCCCACGACGGACGGAGTGAGGCGTTTGCCGGCCTCGTTGGGGATGATCTCCGGCCGTTCCCCTTTGATGTGGGCGACCAGAGAATTGGTGGGGCCGAGATCGATGCCTACGACGTGAGCCCTGGGGTTCCTACCGCTCGCCCGAGCCAGAAAGGGCCGCGCGGAGGCTATACCGTAGCAGAGGCGGGCACCCCCGACAATGCACCGCTGGTGGCTTCAGCCCGGCTATGGACCCACTCGGCCGAAGTCGGTCCCGTAGGCGAAGCTCAGCAGCTTGGGAAAATATTCTTCCACGGTCGGTGGCGAAAGCCCCGCCGCTATCGCCGCCGTGGTGTCGAAGCGCGGGTTCCGCCGGGTGTACGCCGCCATCAACGCCCCGTTCTTGTACAGGCGCGGCGCCGCCCGCGACAGCACCGGCCCCGCCGCCCGGTTCACATGGCGCAGCGGACCCTCGGGGTCGATGAAGCCCAGCCGCGCCACCCCGAAGTGATCGCAGGCCATCGCCACCAGCTCCCCGATGGTGGCAGCCCGGTCCCCCGCGGCCAGGTGGAAGCACTGCCCCACTGACTTGGGGCTCAGATACAGCTTCGTCACCGACTCCGCCACGAAATTCACCGGCACGATGTCCAGCACGCACGCCGGGTTCACCGGCAACCGCACCAGCCTTGGCAGGAACGCCCGGGACATGCCGTAAAACCGCACCAGCACCTTCATCGGCCAGTAAATCGTCTTGTAACTCGTAGTCTGCCCCGTGCGGGAGTCCCCGACGATGATCGAGGGGCGGTGGATGGCCACCGGCAGCTCCTCCCGGGCCCGCCTGCACAGCGTCTCCGCCTCGAACTTGCTCTGCTCGTAGGTGTTGCGAAAGCCCTGCCCGCGGGACAGTTCCTCCTCCATGCACAGGTCGGTGCGGTCCCCCGCCACGTACGCCGTCCCCACATAGTCCAGCCGCCCAGAGGCCCCGCGCTTGCGCACCGCCTGACACAGCTTGATCGACGACTCCGTACCGCCGACGTTGATCCGCCGCGCCTCCTCCAGCGAGTGGTCGAAGTTCGTCGTGGCCGCCACGTGCAGCACCCGGTCCACCCGCTCGACCAGCGCCGCGTGCTCGTATTCCGAAAGCCCCAGCCGCGGACGTTCGATGTCGCCCCGCAGGGCCTGCAATCGTTCGCGCTGGTGTTCGGGCAGGTCCTGCACCAGCCGTTCCCGCCGCCGGGCCAGGTCGGCCTCGTCCTTGGCGCGAATCAGGGCCACCAACCGGGCGTCCTGGTCCGCCTGGAACAGGGAACGAACCACTTCTCTGCCTAAAAACCCCGTGGCGCCTGTGATGAATGCAGTCATGCCCTGGGCACCGTGCCGCCAGTCTCATCACTTGTCAACCTTGTGCTGGCTTTTTCCATCGACCCTTCCGATTCACTCCGCCGCGGTGATCACCTGCGCCCGCCGGGCGATGGCCGGGGTCGGTCCCGCTCCGACGAAGAACCCGCGCCGGGCCACCTCGACGATGTCGTGGATCTGCACCTTGGCCCCCATCGCCCGGCACTGATCCCTGGGCCGCGTGTCCACCACCTCGTGCAGCACCGGGTCGAAGTGCGTGCCCAGCGCCGGGATCTCCCGCAAGCCCAGGCCCAAAAGCACCTGCAGCATCCCCTTGTCCACCCGGGAAAGCTCCTCCATCCAGCGGCGATCGCCCGCCGCTCGGGCGAAGTGCAGGGCGTGCTCGAAGAGGTCGGTAACCGAAAGCAACTCGCCCAGCAGAAGCTCGTTCTTCTGCAAGAGCCCGTCTCGCTCCCGGCGCAAATTCTCGATGACCTCCTCCTTGCCGGCGATCGCCCGGCGCAGCTCGTCGGCCAAACCCTGCACCTCGGCGGAGAGCAGCGTTACCTCCTGCGCGGTCTTCATCTGCTGCTTGCCCATCCGCGCCACCTGCTTCACGAAGGCCCCCGCATGATCGACAAGGTTCGGCAGGTTTAGGACGTCGCCGGTTTCGGGCACCGGAGGCAGGCGCCAAAGCTCGGCCAGAAACTCTGCCGGCAGGGGGACGGTGGCGATCGAATCCGCGGGGCTGGACATGGACGGAAGGCTATCATGCGCGCCATGTCCAGAGACAACCTCTCGCTGGGCGAGGCCCGGCGCATCGCCCTGTGCGCGCCGGGCCGCGACCGCAGGGCTGCGCACCCTGGCCGACTGGCTGGACCTGGGCGAAGGAAAGATTTTCGCCATACCGCGCAACATCTCCGGCGTCCGGCCGATAACCGCCCGCATGCCGACGGCCCTGCCCCTGGTTGCGTGGACCTACGTGCTCGGCATCTGGCTGGGAGACGTGGCCCGCTTCGACTTCCCGACCGCTCGCGGCGGAGCGCTCATCGCGGGCCTCCTCTTCCTGTTGTCCCTGAAACGACGGCGCCTGCGCGGCTGCGCGATCCTCCTGTGCGCCCTCTTCGTGGGCGTGCTCGCTCAATCCCGACGGCCCCCCGTGGCCCAGGTGCTCCTCGACCTGGGCCCGCCGGAGCGACCCGACACCCCCACTGAAGACGACCCCGAAGAGCGCGGCCCCCGCGCGCCCCTGCTGTGCCACGGCACCGTTGCTGCTGTTCCGACTCAGACCCCCGAGGGCAGCCTGGTTCGCATCCGCGTCAACGCCGCCGCCCCCGGCGCACCCGACACTACCTTACGCCCCGGCGAACCTCACGCCCCCTTCGCTTTCTCCTTCCGCACCATCACCCCCGCGATCCTGCTGCAAGTCTCCGTCCGCGGGCCCTTGCGCGAGGCTCTGTACCCGGGCGACCCCGTGCTCCTCCGCGCCCGGCCGCGCTCGCCACAGGGTTTCGCCAACCCCGGCGCCCCCGACCCCCTCCGCCGCGCCGCCGCAGACGGCATCCAGGCAGTGTCCAGCGTCGAACCCGCCGTCCTCATGCGCCTCAGCGATGACGACATGGCTCTTCGGGCCGCCCCGCGCCCCATCACCGCCCGCCTCTCCCACGACATCGCCGACCTGCGCACCCGCCTGGATGCCTTCCTCCGCACCCGCCTCGCCGCTGATCCCGACGCCGAGGGCGGCACCGCCTACGCCCTCGTTGCCTCCCTGGTCCTTGGCGAGCGCGCCGCCCTTTCGCAGGCCGACGCCCGCCGCAAGGAACGCGGCCGCCCCACTCTGGACAGCACCTTCCGCGACGCTGGCATCTACCATGTTCTCTCCGTCAGCGGACTCCATCTTGCCGTGGCCGCCTACCTCTTCTACCGTGGCCTGACGTTTCTCCTCCTCCGCGTCCCGCCCCTTGCCCGCCGCCTCCCCGTGCGCCGCCTGGCCGCCGCCGCCGCCCTCCCCGCGACCCTCTTTTACACCCTCCTCACCGGCGCCGAGGTCGCCACCGTCCGCGCCGCCTGTGTCGCCGCCCTCTATTTCCTCGCTGTCCTCTGCGGACGCCGCGCCCGCCTGCCCGAGGCACTCGCCGCGGCCGCCCTGTTTCTGCTCCATCCCGGCGCGGCCCCCCTCTTCCTCTTCGACCCGTCCCTCCAGCTCTCCCTCGCCGCGGCCCTGGGCACCACCTGCTTGCGGCCCCTGCGCGTGTTCGCCCCGGCGTGCCTGTGCGCCGCCCCCGACCTTCTTTCGCGCACTGCCCGCGGCGCCCTCCGCCTCAGCGAGGCCACCGTGGCGGCGATCCTGGCCACCGCGCCCATCTGCGCCCTGCATTTTGCCCAGTTCCAGGCCGCCGGGGTCCTCGGCAACCTGCTGGCCGCCCCTTTGGGCGAACTCCTCGTCGTTCCCTTGGGCCTCTTCGGCGCCCTCCTGGGCCAGTTCGCCCCCGCCGCCGGCAACCTGCTGGTCTCTGCCGCCGGGGCCTCCGCCCTCGCCATGGCCGGCCTGGCCGAGGAGATCGCCGGCCTCGGCCTCTCCTTCTATGTGCCGGCACCGGGCACGATGGTACTCATCCTCTACGCCGCCGCTCTGCTTCTCCTCGCCCGCGGGCGCCGCGCCTTCCTGTGGCCGCTCGCCGGGTCGCTTGGTCTGTACGCCGCCGCCTGGCTCCTGCCCCCCGGGGCCCTCCTGGCCACCTTTCTCGACGTCGGACAGGGCGACGCAGCGGTGGTCGAGGCGCCCGGCGGCGGCGTCCTGGTCATCGACGCCGGGGGACTGCCCGTGCCCGCCCTGCCAATCTCCGGCGATCCCTTCGACCCAGGCGAGCGCGTCGTCGCGCCCTACCTCCACCTTCGCGGCCACCGCCACATCGACCTGCTGATTGCCTCGCATCCTCACCCCGATCACATCGCCGGAATGGCCGCCCTTCTTGAGGCGTTCACCGTGGGAGAATTGTGGACCGCCTGGCCACCAGAGGGCCCCGCGACATCGGGTGGAGAGCACCCCGACCCCGCCTTCCAGCGACTGCTCGCCGCCGCCGCCCGACGCGGCGTCCCGGTCACGCGCCCGCGCCCCCTTACAATCGGCGGCCTTCACATCCAGCCGATCGCCCCCTGCGCCGGACCGCCCTGCGCCATCACCCCCTACACAGGGCTCCGCCACAACGACAACTCCCTGGTCCTGCGCCTGTCCTATGCCGGTCGCACCCTCCTTTTCCCGGGCGACATCGAGTTGCCCGGCGAACTGCTCCTCCTCGACGCCCACGACCGCGGCCTGCCGGTGTCGGCGGACCTCCTGAAGGTGCCCCATCATTGCAGCCGCACCAGTTCCAGCGAATCCCTCCTGCGCGAGGTCGCCCCGCGGGTTGCAGTATGTTCCCTGGGCCTGCGCAACCAATACGGCTTCCCCGCCAGGGAGGTGGTGGCCCGCTACCAGCAGGCGGGCGTGGCCCTTTTCCGCACCGATCAGGCCGGCGCGGTCCAGGCGGTGGTGACCCCCGGCGGCGACCTGATCCTCGATACCACGAGGAGAATTCCACCACCCGAAGCCAACCCGATCCGGGTGAGCACCCCTTGGACCAAGCCCCGCCTGAGCCGCGCGTTCCGGGAAGCGGCCTACTCCTTGAGCAAGTGGCTCAGGTTTTGATCCAGCGTCTTGTCGATCACCGCGCCGCCGCGATCGATCACCGCGGCGCTGCGCGCTTCGCGATCGATCACCGCGGCGCTGCGCGCTTCGCGATCGTCCTTGCCCTGCCCCTCCGACCGCCAGCCGTAGAACGTCGCCGGTCCACGGGGGCTGCGATCGAAGGTGAGGCGCAGGTCGAAGTTAGCCGGCCCCTCGCCCTTGCGCAGTTCCTCGATGCGGTAGTGCACTGTCTTCTTGTCTCCGGTGTGCAGTAGGTTGAAGCGGATCTCCTCACCGGTGTGCTCGAAGCCGAAGAGTTCGAAGCCGCCCGCAAAGATCGTGCGGTCCTGGTACACCCCGCTGTGGTTGAACTCAGGGATGAAGCGGAAGACGTGGAAGCGGTCCTTCTTTCCCTCAGGCATCTTGCTCAGCCAGTTGCGGTTGACCAGCAGCGAGCCGGCTTGCTCCGGCGAAAGTGCCCTGGGTGCCTGCCTGGAACAGGCAGAAGCAACGAGGGTTATAGTGAGAAGCAAAACGCAAAGGGGCTTCATGTTGGATCTCCTTATGTGGAAGAAAACGCCGGTCAGTGTAGCAGGCCCGGGACGATCGCAGGATCTGCACAAACGGATCGTCAGTTGGGCAGGGCCTTGGGCGAGCGCGGGGGCAGGAGGGGGGCGGCTGTGGCCTCTTTCCCGTCTTCATCTGGCTCGCCGAGGCCCTGCCTGGTGAGGAGGAAACGGACGATGCCTTCGCCGCGCTCGGTGGAGATCTCGGCCTCGAAGGCGGGGCCGGTGATGGTGCCCAGGAGCATGTTCTTGTTCAGACGCACCACCTTGCCTGAGAGCAGGTCGCCCTGGATCTTCTCGCTCTTCTCCCCCTCGCGGTGCAGCCTACAGGCCGACTGATAGAGGCGCATGGCGACCTCCTGACTCAGGGGGAGGTTGCTGGACAGGACTGCGATGAGCAGCCAGTACGTGCTTGGGTCGGGTCCTGCCATGCGGTTGAGGGTACTCCATGTTTCCGCGCCGGGCGAGAAATGCCAGTTCCAGGGCCGCGTGCACGTCGCTCTGAAGAATGGCACGAAAGGTCCTGACCCTCCTCCCGCGGGCGTGGGTGATGCCCGAGTGTCCGAAAGAGCCCTCTTTTAATGTTGAGTTTGGTTCCGTAAAATTGGTAAAAAACAAGTGGCCCGATGAAGGGAGACGACCTAAGGTGTGGGCGCTGGACATCGTCCAGAGAAGGAGAATTTCAATGGAAAAGCACAAGGGCGCGGAACACCACAAGCAGGCTGCCGAGCACCACGATCAGGCTGCCGGCCACCACCGGGAAGCAGCGAAACATCACGAGACCAGCAATGCGGAGAAGGGGGCCCATCACGCGCACATCGCGCAGGGGCATCATCTTCATGCGACCCATCACGCCGAGGAAGCGGCCAAGCACCACGCGACCGAACACGGCAAGAAGAAATAAGCAGCCTGAGAACAGAGGACGCGCGTCAGAAGGGGGCTGGCGCGCGGCCCTTGCGGTAGATGTGCCGACCGGTCCAAGCTCTCGCTGCGGGCCCGGTCTCGCATATTGCAGGCAGAAGGCCGCAGCGCGCACCGGCCCCCTGGGATTCCCCTCTCATTTGAGGTCGGATCGCTTCTTGCTTTTCTCCCGTGCTATGACGTCCGCACCTCTTTGTCGCACCCGGAACCTCCTGTGCGACCAGTACGGCATGACTGGGGCGGAGAAAGCCCTGCTCATCGCCTTCTCGCTGGCCATCGTGGTCCTTCTGGGGGCCCTGGTCAGCCGAGGCAGCGATAAGGCCGCCAACGATGCCAAGCGCACCCTTGGCAAGGGCCAAGGGAGTACGGCGGCCCTGGGGCAGGTGGTGGCGCCCGGCCCCCTGGCGCTCGCCGGTGCCGTGCAGCAGCCGGGCCAGGTCGCCCCGCCCTCGCAGGCCCCCGCTGCGCCTGCACCTTCCCCGGCCCCGGCCCCCACCCTCGAGACCTCGAACGCGCCGCTGCCACGCCCGCCCCCGGCGGCCCCGGCGGCACCACCCAAGCCCTATGCCGGCCCCGACCCTCCGGCGACCCTGGGCAACTTCCGCGAACTGGCCGCCTTTGTGCAGGAGCGATACAACACAGGAGAGCCGATCGGCATCATCAAGATCTCCGGCATGGACAAAGCCTACCTGGTCGTCTTGAGCGGCACCGAGTTCTTGGCCGATGGGGCGGCAGGGCCCAAGCAGGCTACCTACATCCCCGAGGATTTGCGTTCGGCGTTCCGCGCGAATGACGACTACCGGGACAACATCCTGCGCGCCATGAAGGCCTACGGCATCCCCAAGGGGGCACAGGTCTTCGTCGCCGGCCACAGCCTGGGCGGCATGGAGGCGCAGAACATCGTGGCCGATCCGCGCTTCCGCCGGCAGTACAACCCTCTGGCGGTAGCGACCTACGGGGCGCCGCTGACCACCCCCAACCTGAAGGGGGTGCCGACGAACCGCTTCTCCACCCCCGGAGACCCGGTGGTCAAACTCTCGCCGATCAGCGCGCCGGACACGGTGGCACGCACTGCCGCTTGGGGTGGCCACTACATCCTGAAAATTGGCAGCTTCGGGTACGTCGATCGCCGTCCGGTCGCGCCGATCTGGGAGCGCTACCAGACCCTCGTGGGCCCGCAGATAGACAGCCTGCTGGAGCGACACAATGCCTACCGCAGCCTGCCCGAGCTGGAGAAGTATCCGCTTGGAGGACCGGATGGCAAGCCGCTTCAGCTTGACACAAACAGTTTCCGTACGTTCAAAAACCCGCGCATCTCGATCGAGACCGGACCGCTTTTAGGCCGCATCCCGGTGCGGTGATCAGACAGGCGGCGACGCGGCGAACTCGGGCCCGCTGCCCCGGCCACGAGCGCCATGCGCAAAAGGACGCCGAGGGGGGAAACATGTCGTCGGGTTCTGGGATCCGTGGTTTCATGAAATCCAGTGCAATCAGTGATATCGTCTGCGATGCACGCTGGACCTGTTCCTCACCTACCCCGATGGGACTTGCGCCGGGCCGCGGTGCGCCTCGCCATCTCCCTTTTGGCGGGCCTTTTGGCCTGGCTCCTTCAGCCCGCCGGCCTCGCATGGTATGTCCGTGCCGTGGTCACCTGGGACACCAGCGCCTTGAGCATGATCGTGCTGTCCTGGTGGATCATCGCCCGGGCCGACCCGGAGGAGACGCGGCGCCGGGCGGCGGCGAACGACTCCGGGCGGCTGGTGGTGTGGTTCCTGGCCATCGCCGGCAGCCTCTTCAGTCTCTTCGCCGCCACCTTCGTCTTGCACAAGGCCCGCTCGTTTCCACCGGGCCACGCCACGTTGTGGACCGGGTTCACGGTCGCGGCCATCGCGCTCTCGTGGGCACTGACCCACACGGCGTATACCTTGCGCTATGCCCACCTGTACTACCGGCGCAGCAGGCACCTGCCCCATGGTCCCTCCGGGGGGCTCAAGTTCCCCGAGGACGGCTGCCTTCCCTGCGACATCGACTTCGCCTACTTCTCCTTCACGCTGGGCATGTGCTTCCAGGTCTCCGACGTGTCCATCACCAGGGGAGGCATCCGGCGCGAGGCCCTCCTGCACGCCCTGCTCTCGTTCGTCTACAACACCACCATCCTGGCGCTGGCCCTGAACCTGGCCTCGGGGCTTTTGGGATAAACTCCAAACGTGCGGGCCATTCAAGACACGATGGATGGGTGCCGATGATGTCAAAACAGGAACGGAAATAGCGCACATGCCAAAGGTATTGGTCGTCGACGATGATTCGGTTCAGTTGTCCGTGGTCGAGGCCTGGCTCACCTCGGCGGGATTTGAGGTCATCCCTCACGGGTCGGCCATCGGCACGACCCTTTTGGTGCTGAATCACCAGCCGGATGTCATTCTCATCGACTGGGACATGCCGATGCTCTCGGGCCCGGACCTGGTAGAGCGGCTGGCCAAGCGGGTCACGACCTTTCAGCTCAGGGTCGTCTTCTACTCGGGAAAGTCCGCCCCCTTGCTCACCGACCTGGTCAACCGTTCCCAGGCGGTTGTTTTGGGGGCGATCCGAAAGAGCAGCGATGGTCAGCAGTTCCTGGCCCAGTTCACCCAGCTTCTGGAGGCCGGCGAAAAAGCGGGGGGCAGACGAGCGGGTCGGTCCCTTCAGCCCGAGGTGGCATCACCCGCCTCGGTCCCTCCTGACCGGCGCGCCAGCATCCGCGTTCGCCCTTTGGAGACGGATCCGGTCACGGTCTGGGTCACCACGACACGGGGCGAATTCAGGCTCTTCGTGGAGGACCTGTGCGTGGCCACGCCACAGGCCAGCGGCGGCATGCGCCTGCGGGTGTCGGACCCCTCTGCACGTGAGGCGCTTTCGCTTCCGGCCAAAAGCCTGCCCGCCTGGGTCCAACTGCCGATAGAAAAAATGCCCACCTCCATCCAGCTTCAGATTGTGCGGACAAACACTGCTTCATCCGAACCCTACATGCGCGCGACCTATCGCGCCATCGACATCAGCGATGAACTTCGGTTTCATAGCTATTGCGTCATGCGCCAGCGTGAAACGATGTGATGTCGCCGGGCCCGGAGGTCAGCCCGCGGATTTGCCCGCCGGCTTTTTATCCTCCTCGTCGGCCTTGTACTCGCTCTGGTAGTAGTGATAGTAGGCGCCGTAGTAGGCCCGGTAGCCCTTGGCGGTGGTGTCGATGTCGTTCAGGACCACCCCGACGATTTGCCCGCCGACGTCCAGGATGTGCTGCGCGGCCCGCTTGACCGCGTCGCGGTTGGTGGACGAATGCCGCACCACCAGGATCACCCCGTCCACCGCGGTGGCCAGGATCGCCGGGTCGGTCACCGGCACCGCCGGGGGCGAGTCGATCATCACCCGGTCGTAAAGCAGCGCCAGCCGGTCCAGGAGCTGCCGGAAGTGTGCCCCGTCCAGCAACTCGGCGGGGTTGGGCGGGATCGGGCCGCTGGCCAGGACGAAGAGGTTGGGCACGGAGGTCGCCTGCACTGCGTCCTCGACCTGTACCTCGCCCAAAAGCACGTTGGTCAGCCCGATCTGCCCGCGCAGCCCCAGCGCCTTGGAGATTCGCGGACGTCGCAGGTCGGCATCGACAATCAGCGTCCGCGCCCCGCCCTGTGCCAGCACTGTCCCCAGGCTGATGCAGGACAGGGTCTTGCCCTCGCGGGCCACCGAACTGGTCACCAGGATCTTCTTCAGCGACCGCTCGGCCCCGGCGAAGAGCACGTTGGTGCGGATCGCCCGGCAGGACTCCGACACCGTCGATCGCGGGTGTCGCGCCACGAACAGGTCGGGAGGGCCTTTTTCCGCCTCCTCACTGGCGCTGTCTTGCGCGGTGAAACGCGGCAGCATGCCCAGGAACGGCAGCAGGAGCTTGCCCTCGACATCGTCCTGGGACTTCACCGAGCGGTCCAGGGCGTCCAGGGCGAAGGCCAGCACCACCCCGAAAAGCACCGATAGCAGCGCGGCGATCATCAGGGCCACCCGCAGCTTCGGGCTGATCGGCAGCCGCGGCATGCGGGCGTAGTCCAGCACCCGCACGTTGTTGAGCTTCAACCGACCCACCATGCTGGTCTCCTTGGTCCGGTTCAGCACCATGGTGTACTGCTTCTGAAAGCTGTCGGCGTCGCGCTTCAGCTTGTTGTATTCGATCTCCAGGCGGGTCAGGCGCAGGCCCTCCTGCTTGGTCTGCTCCAAAAGCGCCTGCACCTTCTGCTCGTCCCGGACGGTCTCGGCATAACGCACGTTGGCCGCGTTCTGCGCCACCTCGGCTTCGCGCTTCAGCTCGCGCAGCACCAGGTTCACCTTGGAGCTCTGCTGCTGCACCAGGGGGTGGTCGTCCTGGTAGCGCGCCCGCAGCTCGGCCAGGCGGCGCTCCTCCTCGACGTAGAGCTTGCGCAGATCGGAGAGCATGGCCTGGCTGCCCTCGTTGTCCTTGCCCTGTGCCGCCGGCATGTGCAGCGGGTCCAGGCCGGCGATCTTCTTGACCTCCTCCAGCTCGCTCTGGCGCTGGAGCTTGCGCAGGCGGATCTCGGTGATGGCGTCGGTGTACTTGTCGATCTGCCGGGCCGTCTGGTTGGCCTTGTCCTCCAGGTTGACCGAAAGCATGTCGTGCTTGTTCTTGAAGTCGTAGATGGCCACCTCGGCGTCGTGCAGGTTTTTCCGCAGGGAGTCCAATTCGTCGGCAAGCTGCTGCGAGGCGATCTGGGTGGAGGTATCGCGGGTGGCCTGGTTGCCCTCGACAAACTCATCGGCCACCGCGTCGGCGATCTTCTTGGCCCACTCGGGGCGGCGGTGCCTGGCGGTGACCACCAGGATGCGGGTCTCGGCCACCAGGTCGGCGTTGTACAGGGGCAAAAGCGCCTCGCCGGCCTCCTCGACGGCCTTTGGGGGGATGCCGGTGGGCCAGAAGGCGGCCTCGGTGGTCAGATGCAGCCGCGCCGCCACCCGCCGGGACAAATTGTCGCTCATGATGACTCGGCGGCTGGTCTGCAGGTAGTCCTGGATCATGTAGAAGCTGCCCGGGGACGGGTCGTAGACGTCGCGCACCTCGCTGCCCAGCACCTGGGGCATGCTGGCCTCGACCAGGATGCTGGAGCGGGCCTCGTAGATCTTGGGCTGGGTGCTGGTCCACAGCGCGGCCAGGAGCAACCCGATGACAAGCAGGCCCAGGAGCACGTAGCGCCGTTCGACCAGGATCGAGACGTATCGCTGCAGCTCGACGCCGCCGTCGGCTGGGCGGTAGACCCCCAGACGAGTGGCCCCGGGGATGCTGGTGTGGCCGGCGCGGCCCGAGGTGCTGGCGTCCACGCTCATCGGGCCACCAGCGCGTCCAGGGCATCCAAGAGCCCGGCGGTGGACTCGGCGAAGGTCCAGGTGCGCATGCGATCCCGGGCCTTTTGGCCCATCTCACGCCGCCTTGCCCCATCGGTGCACAGGGCGCGCAAGCAGGACAGTAGGTCGTCCCCATCGCCCTGGCGGAAGGTCAGGCCGGTTACCCCGGGCCTCACCAGGTCCTCGGCGCAGCCGACGCGGTCGGAACAGATCACCGGCAAGCCGGCGTGCATCGCTTCATTGACCACCAAGCCGAACGTCTCCTGTCTGGAAGGCAGCACGAGCAGGTCCGCGGCGGCGTACACCGCCGGCAGCTCGCTCTGGTTCTTGAACCCCAAAAAGTGAACATCGGGGACGTCGCGGGCGTCCTTTATCAGGCCCTGGCGCAGTTCGCCGTCTCCGACGAAGCAAAGGGCCGCGGGCAAACCCTCCTTGCGCAGGGCGGCATAGGCCCAAAGGAACAGGCCGGGGTCTTTCACCGGCTGCAGCTTACCCACGCTGATCAAAAGGGGCACCTCGTCGGACAGGCGCAGTTCCTTGCGCAGGGCGGCGCGGGCGGCGCTACGCTCGGCCTCGGGCAGGGCGAAGCGATCGCCATCCACCGCGTAGGGCGAAAGGAAGATGCGTTCCTCGGGCATGCCATACGAGCGGAGCAGCCGACGATTGCCGCTGGACACGGCCAGCGCCCCGGCGCAGAGAGACAGGTAGGCCGAGAGCAGCCGATGCTTGAGGCGACCGCGGGCGGCGTCCTGCGGCAAGAGCGGCGACTCGCCACGGAGCAGCACCGGCAGGCGGTTGAGGCGGGCGGAAAGGAGGGCCAGGGGGTAAAGGGCATAGTTCCACCCCTGGATGACCGCCGCATCGAAGCGCCTGGGCGAAAGGGCCGAGAAGACATCCGCGCTGACGATGCCGGAGAAGCGGCCCACGCCGGGCCGTGGCGCGTGGTTGCGCAGACGCTCGACGACCACCCCATCCAAAAGCGGCACATCCCAGCGAACCGCCCTGCCGAAGCCCGGGTCGTAGCCCGGGGCCAAAAGGCCGTGCCCGTCGCCAAGCAAAACCGTGAGGGCGATGCGGGGGTGCTGGGCCAGCCGCCGGTACCACGGCATCAAGTACTGAATCGCGTGGGAGCACACCATCGCCACGCGATACCGGTTCTTGTGCTGGGTGGGTTCGGGAATCATCGAAGGCTCACGGGACTGCTGCGGTGACCTGAGCCTAGCACGACGACGACGGAGGGCCAAGAAACGGTTTACTTGATGAACCGCACTCCATTCGCTGCGGTTTACTTGATGAACGGCACTTCGCTTCGCTGCGTGCTACTCCGAGCGGAACTCGGCCCGGCGGTTCCAGGCGTAGTCGTGCTCGGTCATGCCCTCTTTGATGGGTTCCAATTTGCCCAGGCCGCGCACCTCGACCGGGACGGTGATGCCATGACCCTCCAGATACTGCTTTACTGCCGCGCCGCGCCGACGCGAGAGCGCCAGATTGTACTCCTGATCGCCGCGGGCGTCGCAGTGCGCCTCGACGATGACCTTCTTGGCCTTGCGTGCGTTGAAGCAGCGCGCATCGAAGTCCAGCCAGTTGACCGCCTCCTGCACCAGCTCCGACGAATCAAAGGGAAAATACACGTTCACCGGGCGGCACTGGCTCATGTCCACCGGCGAGGCGAATGACACATCCATCATGCGATTGCTGGGGTACACCGAGAAGCACACCAACTGCCCGGGGTGGCACAGGTTGCCGCTGGGACAGTCGGCATCCGCCTTGCATGCCTTGGACGAGGCCGGGTCGCTTTGCACGAAGGCCGGATCCGCCCGCTGGATGCGCCCCACCTCGGGAAAAGGCGGGTCCGGCTTGGGCTGCGCGTGGCAGCCCATCTGAAGCGTCGCGACCAAGCTCAGCGATAGAACGGAAAATACGACGTTGCTCATGTTGTCTAACGTGAGCACGACAGAAGCCGATGACAAGGCGCGGGTCTTTTTTCGTCTTCCTGCGGCAAAAAGAACCCCGGGACTTCATCATCATTATCCTAAATTAGGAAACGGCCAGGCCGCCCGTCACTGCTTGGCGGTCCCCGTGCCCTTCTGCCGCAAGTGCGACAGACGCTCCCTGGCGTCCTTGAAGTTGCCCCCGGGCAAGAGCGCCTGCTCGTAGGCGGCGATCGCCTCCTTCACCTCGTTCGCCTGCTCGTGGATGCGTCCCAGGTGGTAGTGGACCTCGCAGAGGTCCCGCGGCACCGCCCCCTTGACCCCCAGCGCCCGTCGCAGCTCCGCCGCCGCCTCCTGCGGCATGTTGAGGTCAAAATAGCACAATCCCATCAGGCTGCGGCACGGGAATTCCCGCCGGGGGTCCTGCAGGGCCTTGCGCAGTTCTCCGATGGCGTCGGAGTAAAGCCCCATATCGCGGTAGGCCGTCGCCAGGTCGAACGACGATTCGCTGTCCGAGGAACTGCTCCCCTTCTCCCGCAGGCCCTGCCGCGTCATCTCGTAGATCGCCCCGCTGCCGGGGTCCAGCTTCTGGGACTTCTGCCCCGGCTTCTGCTGTGGCCGAGAGGGCGGCCGGGACATGCTGGGCTCCGTTGCGTCGCGCCGTGAGACCGCCCGCCGGACCTCGGCCGGCGCGTTCACCTCCCGTAGCTTCGCCGCCAGCAGCTCGTTGTGGGGATCCCGGAGCAGGAGGTTCTCCAGCAGCAACTGCGCCTCGTTGCGCATGTTCTGCTGCAGGAAGAAGTCGACCTCGGCCAGATCGTCCTTCAGGGTCTCTTCGGTGCCCTGGTCCGGCCCCCCCGACAAGGCGGCGGCCTGCGCCGATTCCCAGGACCCGTAGCCCGCTACCCCGCTGATGGCGCGAATGCGCCGCCAGCGCAGGATGGCCGCCTTGTTCTCCGGGGTGATGCGCAGGATCTCGCCCAGAAAACGGGCCGCCTCCTCCTGCGTCACCGCCTGGTCGACCAGGGCCCACAGCTCGGCCACCGCCTCCTCCCCCAGGCCGACGGCCTCGTACAGGCCATAGAGCCGCTCGCGGATCTCCCGCAGCCCCGGCTGCCGTTCCAGGGCCCGCTGCAAGTGCTCGATGGCCTTCTGGTACAGGCCGTACTTGGCGTACACGTCAGCCTCGGTGACGATGCGGGCCACCTCCTCGTCTCGCGGCGGCTCGTGCTCGCCGACCGCCCGGTGCAGGCCCGGCGTCGCCGTGCCGCTGGTGACCTCCGCCGGCCCGTCGAAGAGCTCGGGCTGCATCGCCGCCCGGGCCTCCACGTCGTTCGGATCGATCGCCAGGATGCGCTCGTAGGCCTCGGCGGCCTGGGTCTGATCGGCGCCCTCCAGGCTCACCCGGGCCAGCTCCTTCAGCACCGACACCGACTTCTGGTGCTGGTTCAGCGCCAGGAAGGCCTGCGCCAGCAGGTCCAGGGTCTGCTGGTCCCGGGGGTCGGCCTTGAACGACCCCTGGAGTTTGGTCAGCGCCCGCCGCGGATCGTCCCGCTGGATGTACAGGGCCGCCAGTTCCTTGGCGATGGCGCGGTTGTCCGGCTCATGAAAGAGCAGCCGCTCGCCCACCTTCAGGAAGTCATCCACCCGGCCCATCGAGCGCAGCTGGTCCGCCGTCTCGCCGAACTCCCGGGCCGCTTCCTGGACCAGGTTCTCCTTGGAATAAAGCTCGGCCAGCTTGATCCGCTGGGCGACGTTCTGCGGGTCCAGCTCCAGGATCGACCGATGCGCATCCACCGCCTCGCGGGTGCGCCCCTCGTGCTGGAGGAAGCTGGCCACCAGCTCGTACTGCGAGATGGTGTCCTGGATCAGCCCAAGCTGACGATAAAGCTCCGCCAGGGCCACGTTGATCTCGATGAGGCGCGGATCGATCTTGAGGATCTGCTTGTAGACGGCGACGGCCTTCAGATAAAAACCCTGATCGGCGTAGAACTGCGCCACCTTCTGATAGGTCTGCGCCGCCTCGGACTTCTGGCCCAGCTTGGCGAAGAGGTCGCCGATCTTCAGCCAGGTGCGGACGTCCTTCTCGTCCTCGGCGACGATCTTCAGGTACTCACGAATCGCCTTATCGTACTGACCCTTTTCGACAAATTTTTGCGCCTGTGCCGTAAGTTTTTCTCTGTTGGTCAACACTTGCGGAAGGCCTCTAGACGCAGCATCCCGGGATAAAGGAGTCTAGTGACCCGGCGACCCGCGGTCAAGCTGCCTGCCTGTCGCCAATCCCCCCGGGAGGTCAGCCGGGCCTCTTCTGGGACCCTTGACCGGCGCCCGGGTAAAAGGTGAAACTGCTCTCTGTTGTAAACATGCTGCGCAGGCACAGTGGCCGTGTCCCGTAACCTCCGTCGGCGCCGTCGGCGCCCTCAGCCTACACTTGCGCTCTGTGACCTGGCGCCCTTTTTAGGCCCAGAGACCGCGTCGGCACCGCCTAACTTGACCCTGGCCCCCGAGGCGGGTCACACTTGGCAGGCACAGGTGCAAGGACAGGGGCCAGCGCAACTCATGACCGAGCCACTGGGCGACATCCGAGAGTTCCCCCCCCCAGGGCTAGTGCAAGGCCAGGGGCAAGGAATAGAACCCCTGGTACCCCTGGAGCGTCCGCTGGTGGCGGCACCCACGCCCGCCTCGCAGAGCCATCGCCTCCTCATCGACGAAGAACCCGAACTCGATCTGGCCTTGAGGCCCGCCGCCGCCTCGACTCCCAGGGAGCCCTCCCAAAGGACCCTTCTTTTCCCCCTCACCGCCGAGGTCGGGCCCCTTCTGCCCCCGCCCGCGGCCGGCGCCCGGCTGCCGCTTCCTAGCGTGGAGGCCCACGTCGCCCCCGGGCCCAAGCGGCGGTTCAGCCAGCCGCTGCTCTACGGGGCGGCCTCGTTGCTGCTGGGCGGGACGCTTCTTTGCACTTGGATGACCGCAAAGCCTCGCTCCCGGACAGGGCGCAAGCATGATGTTGATGACACCCTCGTCGCCGCCCGTCTCACCTCGGGCCTGGGCGCCCTGTCGGAGGCCGAGCGGACGCGGGACTGGACCCTGCAGCAGGAGCGCGCACAGCTCCTGCTGCACCTCCCCGAGGCCGGCCCGACCCTGCGGGCACGGGCGCAGCGGGCCCACGACCACGCTGCCATCGAGCAGGCCAACCTCCTTATCTATGATCGCTTCCTCCACGCGGTGGCCTTTCGCGCCGCCGACGCTGCGGTGCTCTCCTACACCGAACTCTCCGAGGGGTCGGTGTACCGCACTCTGGGCCGGGCCGGCTACCTGGAAATGCGCCTCGACTTCGTCGCCGGCCACCTGGAGTACGCCCGCGCCGCACTGCGCCGACGAGGCTGTCGCGAGGCCCAGCCCCACCTGGACGCGATCCTCGCCGTCTCCCCCGAGTCCACCGCCGACCCGGAAGTGAGCCGTCTCGCCCAACGCTGCCGCGCCCAGCCGCCGGCCCGCCCGACCCTGGCTGTGGCCCCCATGTCCATGAGGACCGCCGCGCCGACCGACTCCCCGAAGGACCCGGCTTCCCGACCCCCAGAGGGGCTGGTGGATCACATCCCCGGCGCCGGCCGCGCCCAGTCGGTGCACGCCCGCAACATCGCCGCCGCCGCCGCCTTCTATGCCCAGGGCGCCCCACAGCGGTCGGCCGCGCCGGCGCCAACGCCAACGACAGTAGACGATGCCCAGCAAGCCTACATCGGCGGCAACTACCGCCAGGCCATCCACATCGCCCACCGCCACACCGAGAGCGATCCGGATCGCGCTTGGCGGGTCATCGGCGGTGCCGCCTGTTACCTGGGCGACGGGGGCCTGGTGCGGGAGACCCTGTACCACCTGAATGACAAGTCCCAGGAGTTCGTCCGCCGCATCTGTCAACGAAACGGGCTAACGCCTTGAAACACGGGCCCGATCCCGATCGCCAGGGGCGGCCGTGCAAACGTCGTCATTTTAGCCCGGCGAAAAACCCTGTACAATATCACCAGTGCTACCCATCGATGAACGGCGCTACGCCA
>JBBRLA010000027.1:0-25779 GCA_038231615.1 Polyangia bacterium
GGACCCGGCCAAACAGGACCCGGCCAAACAGGACCCGGCCAAACAGGACCCGGCCAAACAGGACCCGGCCAAACAGGACCCGGCCAAGCAGGACCCGGCCAAAGATGGCCCCGCAGGGAAAGATGGCCCCGCAGGGAAAGATGGCCCCACAGGGAAAGATAGCGCCGCCACGGTCGCCACCGTTGCTGTAGTAGCCGCAGTAGCAGCGGTAGCTGCCATCGCCGTCGTTGCTGCTGCTACCGAAGCCAAAGACCCCGCATCCAAGGCAACCGACGCCGTTGCCAAGAGCCAGCCGCAGAAGGCCGACCCCACCAAGAACGCCAAGGTCGAGAAAGAAAAGAAGGCCAAGTCTGACAAATCCACCGGTGGTGGTAAGGACGGCAAGGCCGGCGATGGCAAGCATCTCTACTTCGCCGTGACCACCGCCCATGGCAAGGGCATCGACCTGCGCGGCTTCCGCGGCGAGGAGCGCATCTCCGGCCCCTTCCACTTCGTCCTCGACCTGCTCTCCAAAGAGAGCAAACTCGACTTCAAGAAGATTGTCGGCAAGCCCGCCTCCGTCGAGGTCAAGCTCGCCGATGGCAGCAAGCGCCATATCCACGGCATCGTCACCCGCTTCACCCAGGCGGGCCACGACAAGGACCACACCATCTATCACGCTGAATTGCGTCCGTGGTTCTGGTTGCTCACCCTGACCACCGACAGCCGCATCTTCCAGAAAAAGAGCACCCCCGAGATCATCGAGGCCGTGTTCTCCGAACTCGGCTTCAAGGACTTCAAGAATTCCCTGAAAGGGACCTACGCCAAGCGCGAATATTGCGTCCAGTACCAGGAGAGCAGCTTCGACTTCGTCTCGCGCCTGATGGAGGACGAGGGCATCTTCTACTTCTTCGACCACCACAACGACAAGCACGTCATGGTGCTGGCCGACGATCACGACGCCCACAAGGCGTGCCCCGGCATGAAGAACGCCCACATCGGCTACGACCCATGGAAGACCGACGATCTCATCGTCGACTGCACCTTTGAGGAACAGGTCACGGTCAACGGCTACTCCATGACCGATTTCAATTTCGAGATCCCATCGACCGATCTCTTCGTCAAGACCGGCGGCGGCAGCCCCAAGCTCAATGTCTACGAATACCCCGGCACGTACGAGAAGAAGGACAAGGGCGAGAAGAAGGCCAAGCTGCGCATCGAGGCCAGCGAACACCCCCACAAGACCCTGCGCGGACACGGCGCTTGCCGCGCCTTCGTCTCGGGCTACAAGTTCAAGCTCACCGGCCACGAGCGCACCGATCTGAACGCCGACTACGTCCTGCGCTCGATCCACCACAACGCCGACATCCGCCGCTACGCCAACGACTTCGAGGCCTTCCCCGCGACCGTCCCGTTCCGTCCGCCCATCGTCACCCGCCGGCCGGTCATCGTCGGCACCCAGACAGCCATCGTGGTCGGCAAGAGCGGCGAGGAGATCTGGACCGACAAGTTCGGCCGCATCAAGGTCCAGTTCCACTGGGACCGACACGGCAAGAAAGACGAGAACAGCTCGTGCTGGGTGCGCGTGGCCCAGGGCTGGGCCGGCAAAAGCTGGGGAATCTGGTTCCTCCCGCGCATCGGCCAGGAAGTCATCGTCAGCTTCCTCGACGGCAACCCCGACCGCCCCCTGGTCACCGGCAGCGTCTACAACGCGGCGCAGACGGTGCCCTACGCCCTGCCCGACCACCAGACGAAAAGCACCATCAAGAGCAATTCGTCCAAGGGCGGCAGCGGCTTCAACGAGCTGCGCTTCGAGGACAAGAAGGACAAGGAAGAAATCTTCCTTCACGCCCAAAAGGACATGAAGACCACCATCAAGCACGATCTGGCCACCGACATCGGGCACGATGAGAAGCGCACGGTCAAGAACAGCCGCACTACCACCATCCAGGAAGCGGACGACAAACTCACGATCACCAAGGGCAAGCGGATCATCAAGGTCGAAAAGGGCGACGAGACCCACGACGTCAAGGGCAAGCGCACCGTCAGCATCGTCGGCGACGAGGCCCACAACAACAAGGGCAAGTTCACCCACGAGGTGACCAAGGACTATGTCCTGAAGGTCAAGGGCAACCTGACCATCGACGTCACCGGCAACATCACCATCAAGTCGAAGCAGTCCATCAAGACCGAGGCCGAGATGAGCATAAACAACAAGGCCAAGATGGACATCAAGAGCAAGGCCGACATGAACATCAAGACCGAGGCCGGCATGAACCTGACCAGCAAGGGCGGCATGAACGTCAAGACCGAGGCCGGCATCATGCTCGATTGCAAGGGCGGCGCGATGGCCAAGGTCGTGGGCGGCGGCATGCTGACCCTCAAGGGCGGCCTGGTAAAGATCAACTGAGTGTCACGGGATCATCAGGTCGCAAGGTGAGAACATGAACCAGCAGCCACAGATCGAGGCCGACGGCGCGGCGCCCAAAGCGGAGTCGCCTGCCGGGCCATCGGATGCTCCCGAAGCGCCGCCCCAGCCAGAGCGGGCCGCCGAGGAAGCGCCCGAGGCACTTCCCGAGGGGCCTGTCGAACACATCGAGAAGACCGACGACGGCAAGGTGGTAAACCAGGGCACGCTGCTGCACGGCAAGAAGGAAGGGGCGCTGCGCTCGTTCGACGAAGAGGGACGCCTCACCCAGCAGGCGCACTACCATCAGGGCAAGCTCCATGGCGACCTGGTGGCGTATGGCGAGGACGGCAAGCCGAAGCAGAAGGCCTCGTTCAAGGAGGGTGCCCTCGACGGCGAGGTGGTCCTCTATGACGACCTGGGCATGATCTCCCAGAAGATCCAGTACCAGCAGGGGGTGCCCCACGGCGAGACCCTCATCTACGACAACGGGAAGGTCATCACCCGTCAGGGGTTCGTCAAGGGAAAGCAAAGCGGCCACACCCAGATCTTCAACGAGAATGGGCAGATCATCATGGACGCGATGTTCCGCTCGGGCAAGCGCAACGGCGAGTGCGTCTATCACGGCCCCGACGGCGCGGTCATCCGCCGGGAGGTCTACGTCAACGACCTGCTTCATGGCGAGGCCATCGACTACCATGCAGGCGTCCCCGGGGAGAAAGTCCGCGAACTGACGCACCACGCGAAGGGCAAGCTGCACGGGGAGCTTTGCGGCTACCACACAAACGGCGCGGTGGCGAAGAAGGGGCTCTACAAGGACGGCAACCAGGAGGGCGACATCATCGAGTACGACGAAAAGGGCAAGGTCAAGGCCCGACACAAGCCGCCGCCGCCGCAAGAGGCCGGCCCGGTCGCGGTGGCCCCTGCTGGTGCCGCCGCCGACCCCAAGGCCAAGAACACCATGGGGGGGACCTGATTATGACGATGCAAACCCGCGGGGTGCATCAACGATGGGCCGGGCGGCTTGGCCTGTCCCTGGGGGCCCTTCTTGTGTCCGCGCTTTGCGTGGTCCTGTCCGCGCCGGCCTCCGGCCAGCGAGAGCGCCAGCGAACCCGGGCCGAGACCGGCCTCGCCATCATCGGGGTAAGCGATGGCGCCGAGGTCTACATCGACGGCCGCAAGATCACCCTGCCCCCCTCGCCGGCGGCTGTCATCCTTGCGGCCCCGGGGCTGCACAACCTGAGGGTGGCGCAGCCAGGCTTCGCCCCATATGTCGATTCCATCGAGGTCCGCGACGGCGAAGTCAGCAGGATGGTGGTGGAACTGGTCCCGACCTCCGGCGTCCTACGCCTGAAAACCAACGCCGACAAGGCCCGCGTCTTCATCGACGGCACCCTCGTCGGAGAGGCACCCCTGCAGGCGGACCTGCGAGAGGGGCGGCACCGCCTTCGCATCACCCATCCAGGCTACAAGGACGCCTTCTTCTCCATCGATGCCATCCCCGGACAGGTGGAAGATAAAGAGGTCAAGCTGAAGGAGCTGCCCCGCGACTCGGTGCAAAGCGAGGTGCTGTTGAAGCCGAGGAAGCACTGGTACGAGCGGTGGTGGGTGTGGACCCTCATCGGCGTGGCCGCCACCGGCGTCGCCGTCGGGATTGCGGTGCCGGCGGTCTCGGCCTCGCGCAGCGCGTGCCAGCGTTTCGACGCCGATGTGTGCATCCCGATACACAACCCATCGACGGCTCTATTCATTGGCGGAAGATTCTGAGCGGGCAGCGAAGTGGACGTAACCAAAGTGATGCGCAAATCACGAAACAGGCTGGGTCGGCCAGTCATCGCGGCGCTGGCCTTGCTCGGCGCGCTTTTGGTCTCTTCCGTAGTGTTCGCCGCTGAGCCACCGGCGCGTGTCGCCCGCGCCCATCATTCCCAGAATAAGCACCGCGCCCATCATTCTCATCCGAAGAAGCACCGTTCCCATCATTCCCAGAAGAAGAAGCACCGTTCCCGCCACGCGGCGCTCGGCAACCCGCCTATATCCGCCGTCCCGGCCGCGCCGGCCATTAATAGCATCCGCCCAGCCTACTTCTCCATGCCCAGGGCCCTCTACCCTCCACAGCGCCCCGAGGACGCCATCGCCAGCGGTCGCTGTGCATCGGCCAGCGGCATGCGGATCATCGGCTTCACCATCGACGATCATCGCTTCACCCCCCGATGGATCGCCCGCACCCTGCATGGAGTGATCGCCAACCACTGCCACTCGAAGACCTATCGCGACATGATCCCGCTGGACGGCGGCACCGTCGGCATCTGCCACTTCGCCTCGGGCAGCCTCCGTACCTTGTATCGGCAGATGAACGCCCATGCCTACTTCGGCGAACACGCCCATCAGATCCCCGACCGCCCCTACGGCCTGTCCTGGTGGCGCGACGGCATGCGGCGCTTCCTTTACTCACCCGAGGCGCAGGACACGCAGATCCGGGCCTGGCAGGCCTACATCACCCCCTCGCTTCGGGCGGCGCTGCGCCATCGCTGGTCCACCGATCGCGACCTGGCCATCGCCGCCGGCGTGGCCAACAGCCTGGGCGTGGGCGGCTTCACCGGCCTGGCCACCCGCGCCCGATGGAACCCCGAACGCACCCTCATGCTCTATTCACTCCTGACCTCCCACAAAGAACGCCGCCGACTGCGCTTGAACTACGAATTCCCGCCCGACGACAACGGCCTGGTGGCCTTCCCCAGCGGCACGATGCCGATTCCCGTGCCGACAGGGGACGTTAGGCTCGCACCTAAAACAGAATTGACACCGACTGGGCCCAGCCTGTCTAATTTGTAATTGTAGGAGCATACCGAACTCCAACGGAGGCGCGCGCACCATGAAGAATGCCCTTTTGTCCATTCTGTCCGTTCTCGCCATCACTTTCTTGTCCGATGCAGCCCAGGCGGATGCCGCGCGCAAGTTTACCCCCGACGCTGAGTGGGAGACCAAGGGCAAGCTGGCCGATGGTAAGATCGAGGTGTTGGTGAAGGAGGTCTCCTACAAGGAGAAGGCCAAGACCCTGAAGGTCTCGTTCATCATCGCCAACAAGTCGGCCACCTCCCTGGTCATCGAGAAACACAAGTTCGTGGTCAAGTACAACGGCGTGGTGGCGACCACCGGCAGCGGCTTTATCAGCAAGATGACCGACAAGCTGACCATCGGCCCGAACAAGCACGAGAAGCTGAGCCTGGACTTCGGCAAGGTCGACCCCGAAGTGAAGAGCATCACCGTCAAGATGGACGGCTTCACCTACAACGGCAAGGCGCTGGAAGTACCCGAGTTCACCGCCGAATCGAAGTAGCCCGGCGGGAGCCTTTTCGAGAAACGGACGTCGCATGCGAACCCACACCGCCGCGTTGGCTCTGTGCTGCCTCGCCGGCCTGTTCACGACCGGCGAGGGATGTGCCAAGCCGGTCAACCTGAAGCTGATGGTGTTCCTGGACAAGGACGCCAACGACAACACCGCCGTGGGCATCTCTCTGGTGACCACCGAGAGCCCGGACGTCGTCGCCGACCTGATGAAGATCACGGCGAAGGACTGGTTCAATGTTCGCAAACAGTACCTGCGCGACCATCCCAAAAATGTCACCGAAGAGTCATGGGAGTTCGTCCCCGGGCAGGAGGTGCCGCCGATCGAACGGAAGCTGGCCTCCGAGAAGCTTCAGACCATCCTCTTCGTCAAGTATCGGGGGGGCGGGGCGAATCGCTACCGCTTCGATCCGAAGGCCGACTTGAGCGTCAGCCTGGCCCGCAACGAGGTCCGCGTGACGGGCGCGGGCCTGGGAGATGAAGAGCCTGCCGCTGGTGCCGGCGAGGAGGGCGGCGGACTGAAGGACAAGCTGGGAGAGAACGCCGAGGGCCTTCAGGAGGCAGCGGGGGATGTGGACACGGACAGCCTGAAGCCGTCGAAGACCACCCAGGCGGGCCTGGCGGCCAAAGGCGCCGCGGGCAAGGTTGGATCGAGCGGCAAGGCGCTCAAGGGCGCCAGCGCGCTGGGGAAGCTGAAGAAGTAACCGGGCGGCCCGGCCTGCGGCGGCCGGGGCTGATTGATCACGAAGCACGAAGCGCCGCAATGGTCGGTCGGTCGGTCGGTCGGTCGGCCGGTCAGAGCTGG
Organism: Polyangia bacterium; assembly: GCA_038231615.1. Lineage (GTDB taxonomy): Bacteria > Myxococcota_A > Polyangia > Palsa-1104 > JAEUJZ01 > JBBRLA01. Next base: position 6,537 of record JBBRLA010000027.1, read on the forward strand.
CGGTGGGTCAGGCTCGGCAGGTCTCGCCGGATGCGATCCTGGGCGTGAAAGTCCAGTTCGGCGACCGCCACGCCCTCGCCGTCGGGGCATTCCGAAAGGACGGTCCCCCAAGGGTCGGCGATAAGGGCATGGCCGTAGGTCAGGCGGCTGGGGCCGTGGCGCCCCTGCTGTGCCGCCGCCAGCACGAAGCACTGGTTCTCGATGGCGCGGGCGCGCAAAAGGACATGCCAGTGGTCCTTGCCGGTCAGGAGGGTGAAGGCCGCGGGCACGGCGATCATCCGCGCTCCCAGGGCCGAAAACCGCCGGTAGAGTTCGGGGAAACGCAGATCGTAGCACACCGAGAGCCCGAGGCCGCCGCCAGGCACCTTTGCCACGACCGCCTGATCGATGGGCCCCGCACTTACCGAGGCGGACTCCCGATAGGGGGTGGCGTCCCCGGCACTCGTCAGGCTGACGTCGAAAAGGTGGATCTTCCGATAAACCGCCCCGACACTGCCATCGGGCAGGAGGTGGACGCAACTGTTGTAGACATGCCCGGGATCGGGGCTGCGCTCGGGCATACCGCCGAGGATCAGGTGCAGGCCCTGCTCTCTGGCGACGGCCTGCATTGCCGAAAGGATGCCCCTTTGCCGGGCCTCGCTGGTCGCTGCGGGCCCCGGGGAGATCGGCGACTCGGCATGCTGGAACTTGTCCACCTCGTTGGGGGAGAGGATGGCGAAGTTTTCCGGCAGGACGGCCAGGGCGGCGCCGCGAGAGCGGGCTTTCTGGCACAGTTCTGCCGCGCGGGCGAGGTTCTGGCCCACGTCCGCGGTAGAGGTCATCTGAACGACGGCGGCGATGAGGGTGTCCATCGGCAAATCTTACCGCCGCCTCCCGCGAAATGCATTCCCCCTCTTGCAGCCAAGCATTGGCACTCATTCGATGAATGTATATGGGTCGCCGAAGTCGTCCGTCACCACGTAGAGGTCAGAACCGGCGCCAGCGTCAGCCCGTGGCCGTCCGGTCCTTGTAGCGCTGGCGCAGGGCCGACTTCAGGAATTTTCCCGCCGAGGTTCGCGGGATCTCCGTCACGAACTCGAAGTCGTCGGGGATCCAGAAGGCGGCGAACTCCGCGGCCAGATGCGCGCGCAGCGAGGCCAAAAGCTCGGCACTTTGCGTGTGTCCTTCCTTCAATACCACCACCGCCAGCGGGCGCTCTTGCCAGCGCGGGTGAGGGATGGGCACCACTGCCGCCTCCGCCACTGCCGGGTGTCCCATCAGGGCGTTCTCCAGCCCCACGGAGCTGATCCACTCGCCGCCTGATTTGATCAGGTCCTTGCTGCGGTCCTGGATCTGCACATAACCCCGCCAGTCGATGGTCACCACGTCGCCGGTGCGGAACCAGCCGTCCGGGGTAAACGGGCCGCCTTCCGTCTCGCTTTCGCTTTCTTTCTGTGGCGTCTCTGGACCGCTGAAGTAGCGCGCCGCCACCCACGGGCCGCGGACTTCCAGTTCGCCCAGGGACTTGTCATCCCAGGGGCATAGGCCGCCCTCGCCGCGGGCGCGGATCTCGACGAAGGGCGAGGGGCGTCCCTGACGGGCCTGGTAGGCGAATCGCTGTTCCGGCGGGGCGCCGTTCAGGTCCGAGGGCAGGCGCGAGACGGTGCCCAGGGGCGAAAGCTCGGTCATGCCCCAGGCGTGGATCACCCGGATGCCGTGGCGCTCGGCGAAGCCGCGGATCATCGACACCGGCGCCGCCGACCCGCCGACCACCATGGCCCGCAGGGCGCTCAGATCGTAGGCCCCGGAGTTTTTGTCCAGAAGCTGCAAGATGCCCAACCAGATCGTCGGCACGCCGCCGGTGAAGGTGACCCGCTCACCCTGGTACAGGTCAAGCAGGCTGGGCGGGTCCAGGCAGGGCCCGGGAAACACCAGGGAGGCCCCCACCATCGCCGCGGCGTAGGGCAGGCCCCAGGCGTTGGCGTGGAACATCGGCACCGCCGGCAGGATGATGTCCCCCTCGAAGAGGCCGAAGACATCGGCCATGCACAGGGCCATCGAATGCAGCACCAGCGCCCGATGGGAATAGAGCACCCCCTTGGGCTTGCCGGTGGTCCCTGTGGTATAGCACAGCGCGGCGGCCTGGTTCTCCTGGGGATCGGGCCCCGCCAAACCCATCAATCTTGGCGCCCCTGGCGCCCCTGCCGATGCCATCGACCTTGGTTCCTGGCCCGCCAGCAGCGCCTCATAGTCCAGCACGGCGCCGCCGTGGTTTGCCCCTTCGGGCAGTTCGGGCATGGGCCCGTCGCCGAAGACCACGATGATGGGGGCCGCCTTGAGCTGACCGCGGAACTTGCCGAGCAGCGGCAAGAGCGAGCGGTCCACCAGGATGACCTTGTCCTCGGCGTGGTTGACGATGTAGGCCAGCTCGTCTGGGTGCAGGCGCAGGTTCAGCGTGTGCAGCACCGCGCCGGCCTCGGGAATGCCGAAGTAGGCCTCCAGGTGCTGGTGGTGGTTCCAGGCCAGCGTGGCCACCCGATCCCCGGGCTGCACCCCCAGCGCCCGCAGCGCCCAGGCGAGCTGTCGCGCCCGTCGGCCCATATCGCCGTAGGTCGAGCGGCGCAGGCTCCTGTCGGGCAGACGGGTCACTATTTGTTTGTGGCCGAAGAACGTCTCCACGCGGCGCAGCACGGCGGATAGTGTCAGCGGAAAGTCCATCATCAGTCCGTTCATGGGCGCTCCTCTTGTTTCGTGCCCGGCATCCGGCGCAGGTCGCAATCGTGCCCGGCATCCGGCGCGGGTCGCAATCCAGAATCCAGATCCTGGGGTCCTGCTGCTTCGGCGAGGCTCAGGCCCTGGCCGTGACAATCCCGCTGACCCGGCGCACTTCGGTAAGGGTCAGGCGCGCTTCGGCGCCAGCGCGGCGGGCCCCATCAGCAAGGACGTCCTCGACGAAGGCCGGGTCGGCGGCAAGCTTTAGCCGTTTCTCCCGCAACGGGCCGAAGTGCGCTTCATAAAGTTCCACCAGGCGAGACTTGACCTGCCCATACCCGGTGCCGCCCTTGCGGTAGCGGTCCTCCCAATCGGCGATCTCTTCCGGGGCCGCGAAGAGGCGCAGGAGCGCCATGACGTTGCACTTGTCCGGGTCCTTGGGCGCTTCGACCGGGGTGCTGTCGGTCTTGATCGACATGATCTTTTTCTTGGCCTCCTTGGGCGCCTCGAACATGCCGATGGCGTTGCCGTAGGACTTGCTCATCTTCTCGCCGTCGACACCGGGGATCTTCGCCGCCTGGTTCAGCTTGGCCGATGGGCGGCGCAGCACGTCGGTCTGGTAGACGTGGTTAAAGGATTGCGCCATGTCCTGCGCCATCTCGATGTGCTGCACCTGGTCCTGCCCCACCGGTACCAGGTCCGCCCGGTAGATGAGGATGTCCGCCGACATCAGCATCGGGTAATAGTAGAGGCCCATGCTCGCCGAGAGCCCCTTGTCCACCTTGTCCTTGTAGCTGTGCGCCCGGTCCAGCAGCCCCTTGCCGGTGACCACCGAGAGCGCCCAGGCCAGTTCCAGCACCTCGGGGATGTCGGACTGGCGGAAGAACGTCGCCTTCGTCGGGTCCAGCCCCAGGGCCAGGTAGTCCACCGCCACGTCGAAGGTGTAGCGCCGCAGCAACTCGGCGTCCTGCACGGTGGTCATGGCGTGGTAGTTGGCGATGAAGTAAAAGGCGGTGTGATCGTGTTGCAGCTCGATGTGCTGCCGGATCGCCCCGAAGTAATTTCCCAGGTGCAAGGTCCCTGAGGGTTGCACTCCTGACAAGACACGCATCTATCCAAGGCTCCTTTTGACCGGCCGGTTCGTCACGGCGCGGCGCGATCATAGCTCAGCTCTTCCGGCCGTGGGCCGCAAGATCGCTGTTTTCGGAGGGGCTATTTTTGCGCGCTCAGCAGGCCGTTGAGGTTGGGGCAGACGCGTTTTCTCTCGGCGGGGGAAAGGACGAGTCCGGCGGAGGGGCGGAAGTCGCGGATGTGCTGCACCAGGCTGGGGTAGTTGGCACCGCGGTTGGCAGTGGCTCGCCAGTAGGCCTCGGCGGCGTCGGGGCCCAGGCCGCAGAACTGACGCAGCGCCAGCGCCGAGACCATGCCGGCATAGTGCAGGCCGTTCCAGCAGTGGACCAGCACCGGCCCCTGCGCCGGGTCACGGATGGTGTCGCGCACGTCCGAAAGGATGTGGGGGATGCTGTGGTGGGGCTTGGCGGTGGCCGCGCGCCATTCGAGGACGCGGGAGGTCCCCTTTAGGGGCTCGCAGCGGCGCTCGTCCAGGCCGCGGGCCATCATCGCCTGGTTGTGGGGACCATGGTCGGTGGTGCGTTCGCCGTACAGGGAGTAGACGCGCTTCCAGCCCTCGCGGCAGATCAGCGAGAGGCCGGACTCGCTGGGCGAGCCGGAGCGGTAAAGGACGCCCTTGAGGACCATGCGCAGGCGGGGGAAGTCGGTGTCCCGGGCCTGGGTGGCGAAGGGTTTTTGCGCTGGGCCAGGGGCCGGGGCCGGAGGACGGCGCGAAGGGGCTGGGGCCAAAGGACCAGACGCCGGGTCCTCCTTGCCGCCTGCTCCACCGCCGAACGCACGCGGAGCGGCCAGCGGGGCGGAAAGCTGGTTGGCGGAGGCTGGCCGCAGCAAAGGCATGAGCAAGCTCACGGGCACGCTGAAGACCAGCGGCATAAAGAGCCAGATCCCCAGAGGATAGCGCGGGTGGGGTAAGCGTGGAGTGCGGATGCCGCGGATTATAGGACACACCGGGGCCGCTGTCGCCTGCTCTTTTCAGCGACAACGGGTTGATTGTCCCGTCAGAACTCGAAGATGAGACCGCCGCCGATGGACGGACCGCCGACCTGCCAGCCGCGCGTCGCATAGCCAGCGGTCAGGTCGACCGAGAAGTGGCGCGCAAAGCGGTAGCCGAAGTTCATCATCAGTCGCATCGCCATGTCGCCGTTGTTTGGAAAGTTCTCCACGTCGATGATGAACGCCATGGGCAGGTGCGGCACCGTATCCCACGCCAGGCGCAGCCAGCCGCGCACGCCGATGTGCGACACGCCTTCGATGCCGACCGCAACGTGCGTCCCCGGATCATAGCCGACAACGAGTTGCGCCGCGGCCCCGCCATCGAAGGACTGCGGGCCGACACCCAGGATCGGACGCAAGTCGAAGCGGGCCAGACGCCCCAAGCGGAAGCGCAACTCGGCGAACCCGTAGTACAAACCGACGCGGCAGTCGGTCGGCAATGGATTGGGTGCACTGCAGCGCGTCGGGTCAGGGACCTGCAGCAGCTTCACCCCGCTGAGATAGGTCTGCCCGAGTAGCAGCCCCGCCCCGAGGCGTATCGAGTAGACCCAGCCGAGCATGCGATAGGTGTAGTCCAGATCGGCGCGCCAGTAGGAGTCGCTCACCGTGCTGCCATCGCTGTTCGAACGGTTGCCGAAGTTTACATACTCGACGTGGGACTGAAAGCGGGAGCGGCTGCCCAGGTGCTGCGACAGGAGCCGGCGCCGACGGCTGGACTCGGCATCGCCAACGACGATGATCGGGTGAGGCGCTTCGGGAGAGGCGAAGTGGAGCCGCTCCCCGGCGTCCGAGGCCTGGTCCATATCGCGCGAGGCGATGTAGTACTCGATGACGCCGGGGACCATGCGCTCCACGGGCAGGGTGACGCTGAAGAGAATCGCGTCCGTGGTCATGCGGCGGAACACCATCCGCTCGAAGCTGCCGGTGCCGGCCGCGCGCACGTAAAGCGCGATATCGCGCGCCCGGTGCGAGGCCTCGACGTTCACCGAGATGATCAGCGGCTGATCCGTCGGCGCCCAGAGGACCGGCACGTGGTGGACACGCACGACCGGTGGTAGACTCGGGGCAGGGTCCTGCGCGTGCGCTCCCCTGGGGACCCAGAGGGCCGAGACCACCAGGGTCAAGAGGAACCCAAGGACGGCCGGCTGCACCGCTCTGACAGACTGAGATTGATTCGTCGAGCGCATGGTCACCTCACCAGGCCGCCAGCAGGCCGAACCCGAGGTTCAACCCGATCTGTTCGATGTTGCGCGCCGCGACGCCAAGGCGCAGCGCGGGCTGCAGCCACGGGCGTGCCCGATACGCGATCTGATACACGATGCGCACGCCGACGTCGCCTTGCGCGGGTTGGTTGGTGACGATGATCGCCGCCCCCATCGGCCAGCCCGGCACCACGTTCCACTCCAGGTGCAGGGAACCGAGCGCGCCGAAGTTCTGGAAATAAGAGGCCGCCAACTGCAAGTTGGTGCCGTTCACCTGCCCGATGCGCAGCTTCAGCTCGCCGCCGGCCCCGGGCCCCGTCACGGTCTGCCCGATCATCAGGCGCGGGGCCATGCTGACCCACTTCCCAAAGCGGAACTCGGTCTCGAAGTAGCCGTAGTTGAAGCCGGCGAGCTGACCGCAGGCCGCGGGCAGCCGTGTAGTTCCGCCGCCGCCACACAGCGTGGATTCCGTGAGCTGCTGCAGATCGTCATTCCTTCCGCCGCGCCCGTAGAGCACACCGAAGCCGCTGCTCACGCCGGCGAGCCAGCCGCCCGGGCGATAGGTGAAGTCGCCCTCCGTGACCAGATAGTAGTCGTTCCCCTTGAAGCGATTGAAGTCCACGTATTCGAAGAATCCGTGGATCTCCGAGCGGCCTCGCGGGCCAGTGCTCGGCGGTACTGCCGGTGGATCGACGGTGATCTCAAAGGGGTTGAGCGGGTTGCCGGAGGTGACCTGCTCGCCGTCGGGGCCGATGGCCTCCATGAATAGCTCGAACGAGGGCGGCGCCACGATGACGGAGGGCAGCCGACCGCGAAAGTAGCCATCGCCGTCTGGCTTCAGCGAGATGCGCTCATAAGAGTTGTCGGTCGGGCGGCGGACATATGCAAAGGCTGCCTGGACCGCCGCGGGATTGCGCATGGTGATCGCCAGCTCGATCGGATCGCCGGCGGTCATCTGGTTGGGCAGCGCAGCGATGATCGTGAGGCCCTCGAGCCGGCGCTTCTTCTCAGCAGCCGCTTGCTCTTCTGCGCGGGCGTGTTCGCTATCCGGCCCGTCTGGATCGGGTGCGTGCCTGAGCGACGCCTCCCAGCGGCGATACAGGGCGATGTCGCCGGTCAGCGCGGCAGCATACGGGGAGTTCGGGTGCGCAAGCACATATTCGCTGAGGATGTTGGCCCGCTTGCCCGGAGCAAGCCCCAGTGTCCGCTCGAAGGCCCGGCTGAGGGCGACCGCCTCGGCTTCTCCAGCGGGCGCCGTGGTCTGGCCGGGCTTTGACGTCGGCGCCTCGCCGATCACGCTCGACCCAGGCCGGGGCGCAGCCTGTGCCCCGGCCCTGGCGGCCTTTGCGGACGGCGTCGGACGAGGAATCAGCGTCACCTTGTCACCCACCTTGACCACATCCGAGATGCGCCTTTCAAGACGACCCACGGACAGCACGCGGCTCACCTGCTCGATGGTCATCTTGCCGATGGGGAAGTGGTCGGTGAGTTCCTCCCCGGTGACCGGATGCTTCGCCGTGATTGTGCGCAGCACCCGAAGCACCACACCTGGCTGAATGCCTTTCGCTTCGCCGAGATCGATATAGGCAAGGTTTGCTTCGAGCCGCACGATGGTCCCCTGCGCATCGTTCTCGGGAGCGTTGTCCTCCTCGTCATCCGCGGGCTTCACCGCTGTCTGTTCGGCCGCCCGGGCTGACAAGGAAACCCCGCTGGCTGCTATAAAGAGCGAGAGACCGCAGATTGAGATTCGGCGCATAGCGTCTCCCGTGGTACGTTCTCATTTATATTGCAGTCGTATCTTGCAGCATGTCAAGTCGCTCCTTTGCGACGGGTGTGCCAGCCCTGGGAGCGGACCGACCTATACGTCCCCGGAGATGTCTCCGCTGGGCACTGCCGCCAGCCCGTAGGCCCGCGCCACCCGTTCATCCAGCCGCCGCCGTGCCGCCGCCGGGTCACCGGCCCCGGCCTGCATCGCCAGCCCGACCAGCTCCTTGTCCAACCCCTCTTCGTAAGGGGGGATCGGCACCCCCTCAAGCGGCGCCCCATCGATCTGGAGCACCGCTCCCGTGCGCTTCCCGCGGTGGCGCAAGTAGTGGTGGACCGACGACGAGTTCAGGATTGCCATCAGCGCCGGCAGCCGAAAGGCCCCCACAGCGCCTGCAAGGGCGCGGGGCGCGATCACGTTGACCGCCAGATCCACGAAGGTCGGCCCGGGCGCGTAGACGAAGCACGGTCGCGGCGTCTGGCGGACGGAGAGCAGCTTGGGTTGCAGGAAGCGCCGCTCCTCCCGCGGCCAGTGGAGCTGGAAGTGGGTGCGGTGCCCGTTCCGCGTCTCGCGGCGTTGCGAGGTCAGCGCGCGAAATCGCTCGAAGTGGCGGGCCAGGGCAGGATAGGGGGACAGATCCGGGCAGGTCGCCGCCGTCAGATACAGGATGCCATGCCGCGCCGGGGGCAGCCCGTGGAAGGGCAAAAGCTCCGAGGCAAAGTAGAACGGCCGGAGCAGCGCCTGCTCCGCCTCGGAGAGGCCGAGGGCCTCGATCTCCGCCGTCGTCAGCACGAAGACCCCTTGCCCGTAAAGTTCCGTGAGATCCTGCCCCTTGCACGCCGACCCACCCAGATGCCGGCGCAGCGCCTTGGCGGCGATCCGCCCCGGCCCGGCCTGGATGCCGGTGCTGATCTCGTGGCTCTCCGAAAGCCGCCGTCCATGTCCCTCCATCTGGACGCAGATCAGGTCGGCTGCGGGGAGGCACAGGCGGAAGCGTCCGCCCCCATCCAGCAGGGCCCGCTGCTCCGGCGCCTCATGGGAGGCGCACCACCCCTTTTCGGTCAGCGTCCCGATCCACGGGCGGTGGTCCGGGGCGGCCCCCTTGCGCAGCACCACCAGGCAGCTTCGTTGCCCAGGCGAAAGGAAGAAGCGCGCCCCGGCCTCCTTTTTCACCCCGGTGAACGAGAGGATTCGGGTCTCCGCCGCCAGTCGCCGCCGCAACCCCGCCGCTCCGGTGGCGGTGGCCAGCGCATCGGGCAGTACCATGCCCAGCGCGCCGCCCGGGCCAAGCCGATCCAGGGCCAGGTGAACAAAGAGGTAGGCGTAGTCGGCCCGCGCCTCCATCCGCGCCCCCAGGGCGGAGCGCCGCAGGGCGCGGAAGCGTTCGCCGTGGTCTTCTTCTCCCAGGAAGGGCGGGTTCCCCAGCACCACGTCCACCGGTTCTTCCTCATGTCGGGCGTCCAGCAGCGCATCGCCGCAGCGCACTCCGGTGATCGCGGAAAGGGGCGCCCCGGTCTTGCGCGCCAGTGCCAGCCGCGTCACCGCCACTGCCCCGGGATCGGTGTCGGTGCCGCGGAGGCTCCCGATCCAGTCGGTTGGCGGTGGCTCCGGCGAGCCGTGACGTTGTGCCCAAAGGCGCAGCCGCGCCAGCACCGCATCCGCCGCCGCCAGCAGAAACACCCCGGCGCCGCAGGCCGGGTCCAGCACCAGCGGCACCGCCCCCTCGGGGGATTCCTCCAGGATCGGGTCCAGCGCCGCCCCGACCAGCAGATCCACCAGCCTCCTGGGCGTGTAGTAGGCCCCACGCTCCCGTCGTGACCCCAGCAGGTGCCGTTGGTACATCGCGCCCAGCTCCTCGGGGGGCAGGTCCGCGGGCAAGGACGGCGGCGCCTCGTCCGGGGCCCCGGCCAGAAGCCAGCCCCGCAACGCCGCCACCCCCTCGGCCTCCGGCCTTTTCACAGCACCAGGCCGTCGACGACCCGGTGCAGCGACGCCAGGTTGTTCACCACCTCGATGCGGTTCACGTGGGGCTCGTACTCGCGCATCGCGCTGTCCCCGAAGGCCCAGGCGCTGGAGGGCTCCGGGTTTAGCCAGAGCACCCGCTTGGCCCGCGCCCGCACCCGTTGCAGCGCCCAGCTTTCCGGCGGATGATAATTGTTCCTGCCATCGCCGATGACGATCACCGTAGTGCGCCCGGTGACCGCATCTAAATGCCGCTCGACGAACTGGGTGAAGGCCCGCCCGAAGTTGCTGTTGGCGTAGATGTTGACCACCCCGCCGGCATACACCAGGTCCACTGCCCGGTGCAGCTCATGGCGCTGGAACAACGCGGTAGTCTCCGCCAGGTCCGACACGAAGACGAACGAACGCACCTGGGAAAAAAACTCTTGCAGCGTGTATGCGAACTGGAGCATGAAGCGCGAGACATGCCGCACCGAATCCGAGATGTCGCACAGCACCACCAGCCGCGGTTTGTCCACCCGGCGGCGGCGCCAGCGCAGCTCGATGGGTACCCCAAGCGTGCGCAGGGAACGCCGCATGGTCTGCCGGTTGTCCAGCCGCCCCCGGCGCTGCCGTCGCGGGCGCAGCGAGGCCATGGCCCGCAGCTTCTTCGCCAGGCGCTGCACCTCGGCCCGCAGATTGCGCAGCTCCTGCTCGGTCATCTGACTGAACGGTTTGTATTCGAGAAGCTGCTCGCGGAACTTCTCGATGTAGTTGAGGTTGCGCTTGTCGAATTCGTCCTTCACGTACTGCCGCACCGAGCCGCGCAGCCGCGCCAGGTTGTCTTTTACCAGCGCCATCACCTGCGCTGACCGCTCCTGCCCCAGCGCCCGCGCCAGCCGGTCGTGAAGCCCGCGCAGCGAGCCCTCGGCCTGGCGGAAGTTCAGCCGCTCCAGCACCTGCTGTGTGAAGAAGCCCACCTGCAGCGGATTCACCAGCCTCCCCCAGTCGATCTTCACCCCCGCCAGGCGGATCAGCGCCTCCACCTGCCCCCGGCGCAGGCCCAGCGCCATGCGCGCCGTCGGGTCCATCCGTGCCGCCTCATCGGCCAGGAGGGCCAACAGCTGCTCCAGTTCCTCCTCCGAGAGCCCCTGTTCCCGCAGCGCGGCCAAAAGCGGCGCCTGTTCCCGATCGGCGAAGGAGCCGGCGCGATGGAAGAACAGGTCGAAGAGTTCGTCGAAGACCTCGCTGTCCTCCCGGCGCTTGATCAGGGTCGACAGAAGCGCCGCGTGCAGGGAGTCGGGGTTCCACAGGCCCACCACCTCCATCGCGGCCACCGCGTCGAGGACCTCGGCGGTCGAGACGCGCACGCCGTTTTTGCGCAAAAGGCCCGAGAACTCCAGCAGCCGGTCCAGCATGTACTTATTGCGCCTGCGGGTCGGGGCCCCGCATCCCCGGCTCCCCCTGCACCTCCGGGCGCACCGGCTGCCTGCCCGGGCCCCGGCCGGTGCCCTTGCCGGGACCGTTCTCGGAGGGAGGGTCGCGCCACATCCCGTCGGGACCCTCGCCATGGGGGGCCGGGTGCGGCACCCAGCGTGGGGTGGGCATAGAGGATGGGTTGGCGAAGCGGCCGGCGTGGCCCCGGGTTGCCCCTGGCGTGGCCGACGTTCCCGGCTTCCCCGTGGCCGGGGTAGAAGGCGCCTCACCCAGCGCCGCCTCGATCTCCTGCGTCGCCGTCTCCAGGTCGCCCAGCGCCACCTGGCGCACCAGCCCCTTGCGGTCGATCACCACCATCGTCGGCAGAGCATATACCTGATACGCCCGGCTGGCCTGCTCGTCCACGTCCATCGCCACCGTGTAGGGCAGAGCGTGGGCGCCGATGACCCGGCGGATGGTCTCGGCAGGCTCGCTGGACACACCGACCACCCGCAGCCCGCGTTCCCCAAGGCGCCGCTGCAGCGCGCTGACCTCGGGCAGGGCGCGCATGCACGGGCCGCACCAACTGGCGAAAAAGTCCAGCAGCACCACCTGACCGCGCAGAGCCGAAAGCGAGGCCATGGGCTTGCCGGCCAGCACCTGGGGCGTGAAATCCGGCGCCGACTTGCCCAGAAGCACGTTGCGCTGCAGCTCGTCCATGTCGGGTTTCGGCCCCAGCACCACCGAGATCTTCCGCGCCTTGCCCTGGGGCGAGAGCAGCTCCAGCGCCACCTTGGCCCCGACCCCCGCCGCTCGCACCGACGCGACCAGCTGCGCCGGGGCCAGCACCTGGGTGCCCGAAACGGAAACCACCTCGTCGCCAGGGTGAACGTCGGCACCGGCGCAGGGGGACTGGGGCAGGACCTGGGTCACCCGCACGCCGGTCTTGCCCTTTTCAATGCCGATGCCCAGCCAGGCGGGCGCTCCTCGCCCATCGGTAGCGGGGGCCGCCCGCGCGGGTAGCGAGACCACGCCCCAGATCACCGACAAAAGCCAGACCTGGGCCGCCAAGGGAGAAAGCAAGCGCATCATCCTGTTCCTATATAGCACAGTCCCCCGTTCGGGCCGCGGACTCTCTTGACAGATGACCTGATAGGTCACAAATAATAGCCCATGAAGTCAATTTCTATCTCTGACCTGAAGGCGACGCTGTCGGAGCAAGTACGCGTGGTCCGCCAGGGAGAAGAGATTTTGGTGACAGATCGTGGCATACCGGTCGCCAAGCTGGTACCGATCGAGGCCCGTGAAACGGAGGCCGAGGACCGCCTTTTGGCCCTTGGGCGCAGCGGAGTGCTTCGTCGAGCCACTGCCCCGCTGTCCGCTGCTTTCTTCGAAAAGCCGCGTCCGCAGGATCAAAGCGCAAGCCTGCGGGGCGCGCTCGGCGAAGAGCGGGAGGGGGGTTGGTGATCTTCTGGGACCCCTCTGCCTTGATTCCTGTGCTGGTGGCGGAGAAGGCATCTGAACCGATGCTCCGTATCATGCGAGACGCTCCCTCTCCAATGGTGTGGTGGGGTACTCTGGTAGAATGCCAATCGGCCATCGCTCGGAGAGAGCGGGAGGGCGTTCTCTCCCAGTCCGGTGCCGAACAGGCGCGCATGCTGCTCGGCGAGCTTCAGGCTGGTTGGGCGGAAGTAGCCCCGATCGCCGCGGTTCGCGCGCAGGCGGGTCTCTTGCTGCGCCGTCATCCGCTTGGCGCGGCTGATGCGCTGCAGCTCGCGGCAGCTCTGGTTACCGTAGAGGGTCGCCCCGAAATGCTCCACTTCTTGACGCTGGATCAGCGCCTAGCACGCGCGGCCCACGGCGAAGGGTTCCCACTGCTCTTCCCCCTGGATGCGATGCCAGGCTGAACCGCTCATAGACACGGCCGAACGCTTAGCACGCGCCCTCAGCCTCAGCCCGTGCGCCCTGATCTACGGCGTCGAGGCGCCTTATGCCACCTCCGAGACTCTTCTATGCGATGGCATCGGAGCGCGGCTTGCCGCTGCCCGAAAAGAGAGGGGACTTTCTATGCGAGCGCTGGCACGGGAAGCGGGGATCACGCCGACGACGATCGAGTACATCGAGACCACCCGAACGGTGCCCACGGTGGCAAGCGTGGAAGTGCTGGCGAAAGCTCTCGAAGTCAGCGTGTGTTGGTTAGGATTTAAAATTTAAGGCAGATCCTCACAGGCATCTGTAGCCTTTGAATTTGAACTTACTGAGCCCACCGATCTGTTCTACAAGCTCCTTAAAGCTTGGTTCAACCAAGAGACATTCATGAAAAAAAGACGGGGAGATTTGAATTACATCATGTTCTTCTCCTGATGCTGTTACAGAGAAGTGAAGTTTCTCCCTCTTCGCTGCAATATTGATCATTATAATTGCGGCTTTGCGAGTTTCGCGCATCTGCTCATTATGGGATTGACGCCCAAGGCGTTCTACAATCACTTTCGTGAGACGCTTTGCTTCTCTGGCTTCTTTCGCCTTTTTCGGAACGGCGTCAAGGTGGTTCATTGCGTCTTGGAGCCTTCCGCCAAGCCTTTGATCTTCATCATATCCATCGGCAAGCGCTTCTTTTCCTGCCGCCAGATGCTCCGCTGGTGACATTGCCTCAAACGCGGCTTGCTTTGCCGCTGTCTTCTCCTGTTGGGCTTTAATCTCCTGCTTTGCCTGCGCTTCTTTTTTCGATTTCTCTGCTACTTCTTTTTCTGATATTTCCTGCTGTATCACCACGGGATCGATGTCGTGCAGAAGAGCGTTCGCTTCCGGTCCCTCGGGCGAATTCGCCGGAATCGCATCGAGGTGCTTCTTCGCCTCTCCGTTGTACGGGCGCTGGATTTCGTGCCGCGCAGCCACCAAGTGCTGCGCAGGAGTCATTGCGGCGAAGCTGCCGTCATCCTGAGCCATGTCTCTGCCTGCAAACACGCCCACCCCTGCGCCAGCCAACACCAGCAAGGTCAGCAGGGCGTTGCTCGCACAGAACTCGCTGAACGAAACAAAGATCGGCATGGCGCGCGGGTGCAGTTTCCCCACTCCGATCGCCACTACAACGCCGATAATCCAGGCGCCGATCAGCAGTGAAAGGATCAGGGACGATCTGGCAATTCCGGCGACCATGGCGGTCCAGGCGAACCAGACGAAGATCCACAGCCAGGAACGTTTTGGGGGCGAAGGCTGTTGTGCGGGCATGGCAGACCTCTCAGGGTCGGAGCGTACGGCAGAGTGCTCCCGGCCGTCCAGGGATTTTGCCTCATGGATGAGGTTCTTGCCGGTGGCCGTGTGCCGTGTGCGGCGTGCTTGCGGCATGCCGGCAAGACCTACTGCGAGGCCCAAGAGGTTCGCCAGGGAAACCGTGTTCGTGCTCTGCGTCATGAAAGAGGCTGGTCTCAGGATCAGGCGTTGTAGGCGACGGACATCGACCTGAAGCACCTTCAGAAGATCGAGGAGGGGAGTTTGAACGTCACCCTAGTGACGCTTGTGCGAGTCGCGGAAGGATTTGGAGTCGAGCTATGGCGGCTCTTCCTTGCGCCAGATCGGTTTGATTAGCGGCAGCGCAGATCATGCCTCAGGCGCCTTGGTAGGTCACAAGCCTGACCGGATGTTACCTATACATTCGGCTAGGCACAAGCGACTTTCTTATATAAGTGTAGGAGTATCCGAATTGCTGGATTCTATGAGTGCCCAAATTCATCAGAAAGTCACCGCCAGTCACCTCAAGCGTAGTGCATACCATGACGTCTGGACGTCGATGTCGAGCCCGCTCGGCGGCAACGATGCAGAGGGCGCCTGGTCAGCGATCATCCCCAGAAGGTCAAACCAATCCCGTCCTTGACTGACCGGCAGAAATCAGGGCCAGGGGATCGCGGGGCGGCGCCGTGGTGCGCAGAAGGTCCACGTCCCTTGCCGTCAGGCCATAGAGCTTTTCGACCACAGCGTGCTGGGCCAGTTCCACCTCCTTGGCGCGCACGACCAGGGGCAGAATTCGGTCACGGGTCTTTTCAAACTCCTCCCGCAGACGGGACAGGGCTGATTTGCCGATATGGATGCCTGTTTTCTTGATCTCCTTGAGAAAGTCCGCTTCGTTGAGCCGCCAGAAGGACTCCAGCTTCTGCGAGATCTTGGGCAGTTCCATCTCCACGCGAAGCCAGGAAAGGAACGCTTCCTCCTCCTGCTGGCGCTCGGCGGTCAGCCGGACCAGCTCCTCGGCGCCGTCCTTGGGGGCCGCTACGATCGGCAAGGTCTCCATGTAGAAGGCGTGGAGGGCGAATGCCTCGTCTTTCTTGTGCGGCGCTGTGAGCCAAAGGTACCACCACATGAGGGAGGAGTTGAGGACTGTTAGCAGGCCCAGGTCACCTGTCGGGAGCAGAAACATTGTGTCAAGGAGATAGTATCCATCTTGATCCAGAGCGAAGCAGCTATGAAACTGAATCTGCGGATAGATGATCTTCGGTGCCTCCAGCATGCTGTATGCATCGCTCGGACGCAGCTCCCACCAATACCGTCCGTGATCTTGCCGCTTGCGAAGGGGACCCTCGTGGATCTTCATGTGTTTATACAGCGATGGATAGGTCGACTGGAAAACTTTTTCCGCCAGATCGCCCTTTTCGGCCCATGGCCAAAGCTTATTGTCACTACTGCTGAGGGCGATCATCCACTCACCACCCCAGCGTGCGCGCCAGCGATCGATGTCACGCCCTCGGTGAAATTTTTTGATGATGTTCGCGCAAGAAGGATCCTTTCCTATCAAGCAGTCCCTAGCAATGTGATCGACTAGAAACGCTTCGTTAAAGCCGGTCTTGAGCCCCCATACTGGCCGGCTCCCCAGGTACTCCATCAGCGGCACACTGGCGTTGCGGATCTTCTTCATCAATCGGGCGATATCAGGGGGCTGAGGGTGCCAGCCCTCCTCCCGAAGCTGATCGCGGGAGACCCGATATCCTTCGTTCCTGACGAAGATACTGAGCTTGATCCCCTCCAGCGCCTCCTTGGGTACCTGGCAGAACAATAATCCCTCGTCCTTATCCGCGGGCTTTTCCGCCTGCAGGACGAGGATGCAGGGAAAGGTGTCTGCGTCCGGGAAGATAGGGGCATGGCCGAAGTCGGTCAGCGAGACCGGGTGGTGGCGCTCGGTCAAGAAACGCCGCAGGGCCTGGCCATAGTCCGCTCGCTGCCACTTGTTGGGCACCAACATCCCCAGGCGCCCGTGGTCATGGAGGAGCTTGAGCCCCGCGCAGAGAAAGAACACATAGATATCGGCGACGCTGTGGAAGACCTCCGGATAGAGGGCGGCCAGCTTGGCCTTGTCCGCGGAGATGGTCTCCTGCCGGATCCAGGGTGGATTGCCGATCACCGCGTCGAAGCCCGCATCGTCACGCCGCCGACCGTGCTCGTTGTAGAAGACCTCCGGAAAGACCAGCTCGAAATGCAGGCAGGGCCAGCGTGCCCACAGATCCTGGATTTCGACCACTTCGGGATGGGACATCAGTTCCTGCGGCCGATGCAGCAGCATGAGGAGCTTTTCAAGCTGATGGTCCGGGGGCTTCCCTAGACGGCTGACATGGACGTCCGCCACCGCGCTGAAGGGACGCCGGATGTCCTCCACCGCCGCGTCCCATTCCTCTTTCATGTCGATGTCTTCGCGGTTCCGCGTCTCCCGGCCGACGATTTGCAAGACCTGTGCGAGCATGGTCGGCAGCTTGCTGAGGAAGGCATGCTCGAAAAGGGTCACTTGCGCGGACCGGGCCGGGCCGTTCCTCTTGCTGCGGCCATTCTGCTCGGCGCCGATCTGGTCGACCCGCGCCGAAAGGAGCGAGTTGCCCCACTTCAGGTGGTTGTCAAGGAAGGTCAGCGGCCGGTCCCGGGCCATGGTCTTGAGCCACAGGGCCAGCTTCGCCAACTCCACCGCCATGGGGTTCTTGTCGACCCCGTAGATGCAGTGCTCTACAACCAGCCGGCGGTATTCACTGAGTTCCGTGTCGGACAGGATGCCATCGTCGTCGTCGTCATCTTCTCGGGCGTCAATTCGGGCCTGTCCGTAGGCGCGGGCCAGAAAGTCTACCGCCTCCAGGAGGAAGTGACCCGAGCCCATCGCCGGATCCAGGACCCGCAGCCCCAGCACGTCCTTGGGGCGCCGGTCTAAGACCAGTGGGCCGAGCGTCTCCTCGACAATGTACTCGACGATGAAATCCGGCGTGTAATACGAGCCGGTGACCCAGCGCTCGCCCGAATCCGTGAGGAGGTAGGGTTCCCCTTTGGGAATGCGGCTATCGGAAGGGAGGTCCGCATGGCGGACGGGATCGAGCGGCTCGTAGCGCTCGCGCTGATCCTTCCCGTTTTTGACAATAGCGAGATCCGTCTCGGCGATCTTCAGGTGATATTCCAAAAGGCCTTCGTAGATCGTCCCGAGGTGCCGGATGGAAAGGTCCCGGTAGTCGATGAAGTGTTTCTCGGCCGACCGCATCGGCGTCCTGGCGAGCAGATCGATGACCGCCGCCAGATCGCGGTCGCCGGGCTTCTTCTCGGCCAGGAAGGGATGCTCCTTGGCGCTGAAAAGCCCACCATTATAGGCCGGCACGCGCAGATCCGGGTCCCCGCGATCAATCATCTCGAACAGACCATTGAGCCGCCCCCATAACGAGGCAGCATGGGAGCTGAGTATGATGCCGGCGTCTCTTTTCTCGGCGAGTACTCGGCTCAGTCCTGTCAGACTATAGTTCTCCCGATATCGCGGATCATCCAGCGGCAACAGTCCCCGGTGCTCGGCGTAAAACAAGAACAGCAGCCGGTACAGAAGCACCAGGCACTCCCGCCCGAGTAGGTTCTCAGGCGGCGGGGTCTGTCCGCGCTCGATCCGGCACAGGAACGCCTTCGCCAGGAGGGACAAGGCATCGTAGACCGCGCCTTTCAGTTCCCGCCCGACGCTCTCGGCGTACTCGAGGGACTCTTTGCGCGCGCTGTCCAAAAAGCACAGTTCGCCCGTCTTCCCCGGCCTGATCGCCTCCCCGCGGAAAAACAGATAGAAGTAGCGAAAGTCGTCGAGGTCTTCGGAATCCAGGGAGGCGCAGAGGTCCACCTGATAGTAATGGTCGAGCCGGCCGGCCACCGTCCGGTGCACCAGCCGCCAATTTCTGCCATCCGTCAGGAAGCCCCAGTCTACTCCAGAGAGGTGCAGATACTGTGTGAGCTGCTGGCGCGGGGTCTTCTCGCCGCGCGCAGCCCCACCGAACTCCGTGCCCCACCGCTTGGCGTCCCCGATCATACGGACCTTTTTGAAGTAGGAAGATGCTTTTTCATTCTCCGGCAGAGCCTGTGCCGATAGCCGGTCTTCCTCCGTGGCGAAGAAGGTGTAGTCCGGGGCCAGCTTCACCCTGGGGTCGTCCGTCGGGAGCACCGGCTGGACGTCATAGACGATGGAGAGCGCCTCCAATACGGGACGGATGAAGCGCTGCTCCAGCTGCTGTTCCTTGAGGCGAGACAGGCTCGCCTTCTCCTTCGCGTACAACGCCCGGAGCTTGTCCCGTGCCTGAGTGGCTTCTTCGGTCTCCTGCCATTCCGGACGCTGCCGTAGCAGATGATCCAAGAATCGCTTCGAGAACAGTTCCTTGTTGAGGTACGGTGGCGAGGGGGACATCGGCGGGGAAGGTAGCACGAGGGGAGATGTTGTCCAGGCGGGTAGGAAAAACTAACGGGGGTTTTGCCCTGCCGAGGGCAGCGGAGCCGGCACCGATCGCCACCCGCCATAACTCCCCGCCCTGCCGGCACAACGAAAGTCCCAACAAATGCTGTCCGTGCTGTCCGTGCTGTCCGAAAGTTAGAAGAATCAGGCACTTGCGAAAAGGCGTTGCCGTCCGCACTCCGCACTGCTGTCCGTCCGTGCCGCCCGAATCGTCGGTCCCCATCTACATCAATCACCTGGATCGGCAACACCTGGCCTCGGCGGTGTCCGGCGACTTCTACAAAGTGGCCGCGCAGAACGGCTTTCCCTTCGCTCAAAAGAACTCAGGGATCTCTTGCCGCTCGTCACCGGTCCCGGCGACGGCATGGGGATGACCTATACAAGCAGCCC
>JBBRLA010000028.1:0-25657 GCA_038231615.1 Polyangia bacterium
ATCGGAATAGGTTTTGTGGACCCAGTTCATCATGGCGGTTCTCGACGGTGGAATGCGCTCCTCTCTGGTCCGATTCATTCTGCGGCCTTCTCCGTCGAGATTACCGGGCGGAAATCCCTCTGGCCGAAGTCCCTGTCAGATGGTCCAAATGTAGACCTTCTCCCGTCGGATGCAAGCGGCGGGACGGGAGATGACACAGGACCCGGCCTCCACCGTGACCGAGGACACCTCTTGCCTCTTTCTCCCTTCGTAGTATGAAAGACTGTGCGCTACTTCAATACCGCCGGCATCTGCGAGCCCGACCGGCACTACATGCTCCCCGCCACCGCCCGCATCCCCGAGGCACGCACGCTGATCGCCCAGGGCGGATACTTCGTCCTGCATGCGCCTCGGCAGACGGGAAAAACGACCACGCTGCGGGCGCTGGCCGCCGAGTTGGCCGGGGAGAAGGAATACGCGGCCCTGTACTTCAGCTGCAAGGTCGCCGAGCCGCTGGGCGATGAACCGGGGCCCTGCCAGGAAGCGATCCTCGACGAAATTCGCGGTCAGGCCGCAAGGAACCTGCCCCAGGCGCTGCGCCCGCCCGATCCCTGGCCCGCCGCCGTGCCAGTGCGGAGGATTCGGGCGGGGCTGGAGGCCTGGGCGGTCGCGTGTCCCCGGCCGCTGGTGCTCTTCTTCGACGAGATCGACACGCTTTATGGCAAAAGCCTGCGCGCCGTCCTGGCCCAGCTTCACGCCGGCTATCCCGAGCGCCCTGGCGGCGCGGCGTGGTCGGTGGTCCTGTGCGGTCTGCGCGACGTGCGAGACTACCGTGAAGCGGCCGGGAAGGACCCCCATCGCTTCGGTACGGCCAGTCCCTTCAACATCAAGCTGGATTCCCTGCGCCTGGGGGACTTCACAATCCAGGAGGTGACGACCCTGTACGCCCAGCACACCGCCGACACAGGGCAGGCGTTCACCGACCGCGCCATTCAGCGAGTCATGGAGCTGACCCGGGGCCAGCCCTGGCTGGTCAACTCCATGGCTCGCGAAATCGTCGAAAAAATGCGCATCGCCCCACCCACCCCCATCGAGGCCAGCCACGTGGATCAGGCCAAGGAGCGCCTGATTCTCACGCGCGCCGCCCACTTCGATTCGCTGGCCGCGCGGCTCTCCGAAGCGCGGGTGCAGCGGGTCATCGAGCCGGTCATTGCCGGCGAAGCGCGCATCTCCACCCGCTTCGAGGACGACGTCGAATACGTGCGCGATCTGGGCCTCTTCTCCACCGCCCGCACCATCCAGATCGCCAATCCCATCTATCAGGAGGTCATCGTCCGGGTGCTCTCGGGCATGGTGCAGCAGGAGATCCAGGTCGACCCCCGCGGCTTCGTGCGCGCCGATGGAGCCCTTGATTTTGTCCAGATCCTCAAAGACTTCGCGGCCTTCTTCCGGGAGAACGGAGAGGTGCTGGAGGGGGACCTCAACTACCACGAGGTGGCGCCGCAACTGGTGCTCATGGCCTATCTGCAGCGGGTGGTCAATGGCGGAGGGTACGTCGGCCGCGAATATGGATTGGGAAGGGGGCGCATCGATCTGGTGGTGCGCTGGCCCTACGACGAGGGCGGCAAACGGGCCTGGCAGATGGAAGCGGTGGAACTGAAGGTGTGGCGGGACAAACAAGCCGACCCGCTGGTCAAGGGGCTCGTGCAGTTGGACGAGTATCTGACGCGGCTCTCGCTCTCGCATGGGGCGCTCGTGATCTTCGACCGACGGACCACCCGACGCCCGATGGCGCAGCGGGTCCGCTTCCTTGCCAAGAAGACCGCCACCGGTCGCCCGGTCACGGTCCTGCGGGCGTGAGTGCTGTCCGAGGTCGGACACTGACGAGCCGCACTTCGGACACTCTCAGCACTTCGGACACTGTGACTCCACCTGGGCTCAGCGAGCTGGGCTTCCAGCCCAGATACTCCCGGCTGGCGGTGTCGCCAGTGGCCGGGCGTCAACAGGACGCGGAGGCGGCTGTCGGGAATGATAAATGGCCAAGCCCATGCCTCCGAAGGAGAAGAGAGACATCAACGCGAGCAAGAGTTTCATCTGATCGGTAATGCTTGGCCGGTACCATGCCGCCCCCCTCAGTGAGGGCAAAGTTTGATAGGCGCGACCCTCATCCGAACGCTCCTGCCCTCACGCCCCAACGAAATCTTTGGGCTTTTCTCCTTCGCCATCCCTGGCACACCCCCTGCTATGTCATCCATCCGAGAGCAACGAAACACGGCGCCCCGGCGCCTCGACGATGATCAAGGAGAGCACCATGAAGACCATCCGCAACTTCCTGTCTGACGAAGCGGGTTTCGAGGGCGCCGAGAAGGCCCTTTTGATCTGCCTGGGCCTGGCCGTGGTGCTGCTGGTCGGTGGCCTCATCAAGGAAGGCGCCAACAAGGCCGACGACGACGCGAAGAACGCCCTGAACAAGAACCCCCTGGGCGGCGGCAACTAGCCCGCGACACCCGGCCCCGAAAAAACCCCAAGGCCCGGCCCTCGTCATGTGCGAGGGACCGGGCCTTTCGCGTTTTGGCCCGAGAGGAAGGCGGGTACTTCAGCGATCGCTCAGCCGATCACGGACGGTACCGCAGGATGGCGCCCGCGCCGATGGCGAAGACGTCCTTGGGGCCGCTGCCCCAGACGGCGTTCAGGTCCTGGGTGGCCCCGCTCAACCGGGCCAGCCATGTGGTGCCGTCAAAGTGCAGGAGGGTCCCCTGGATACCCACCGCCCAGACGTCCATCGCTCCGCTGCAAAAGACCCCGTACAGGTCGTTCGTAGTGCCGCTCATCGACGAGGTCCAGGCGGTGCCGTCAAAGTGGACGAGGGTGCCGCCGCTGCCCACGGCCCACACGTCCTTGGACCCGGTGCCAGAGACCCGCCACAGATCGTTGCTCGTGCCGCTAGCGGCCGCGGCCCACGCCATGCCGTTAAAGTGGAGCAGGGTCCCGGTGGAGCCGGCCATCCACACATCGTCCGTCGCGCTGCCCCACAGGCCGTAAAGGTCCTCCATCGTCCCCGGTGACTGGGTCGCCCAGGCGGTGCCGTCAAAGTGCACGAGGGTGCCCGACGCCCCAGCCGCCCACACGTTGTTGGCCGCAAAGCCGAAGACGGCGAACAGATCGTTTTGCACGCCGCTTTGCTGCGCTGTCCAGGCCGTCCCATCCCAGTGCACGATGACGCCGCCCGCGCCCACCGCCCAGACGCTCTTTGGGCCGCTGCCCCACACCGCGGTCAGGTCGCTCTGGTCAGAGTTCTGGCTGGCGGACCACGCGGTGCCGTCAAAGTGCAGGATCACGCCGCCGGCCCCCACGGTCCACAGGTCGCTCTTCGCGGTACCCCAGAGGGCATTGTTGGCCGCGGCGATCCCGCTGCTCAGGCTGGACAGCGCGGTGCCGTCCCACTGCAGGAGCGTGCCCGCCGCGCCCACGATCACCACGTTGCCGGCGCCGCTGCTGAAGACCGCCAAGAGGTCGCTGTAGGACACCTGGGCCTGCGGGGTCCACGAGGTGCCATTCCAGCGCAGCACGGTGCCCGCCGCGCCCACGGCCCAGGCGTCACTGACCCCGCTGCCAAAGACGCTGTTCAGATTGCCGGTGCTGCCGGCATCCACTACGTTCCACCCGTTGCCGCCGTTGTGCAGGACGGTCCCCCCGGCACCCACGGCCCACACATCGGTGGCGCCGCTGCCCCACACGCCGTAGAGGTCCTGGCTGGTGCCGCTGGGGGTTTTTACCCACGCAGTGCCGTTCCAGTGGATGACGGCCCCGCCGGAGCCCACCGCCCACACGTCCCGCGTGCCGCTGCCCCACGCCGCGGATAGATCGCTGCCCGTACCACTGGCCGCGGTGGAGACGCTGGTGCCATCCCAGTGAAGGATCGTGCCGCCGACTCCCACCGCCCAGGCGTCCGCTAGAGCGCCAGCCCAGCCGCCGCGCAGATCGCGCGTCGAGCTGCTGGTCTTGGCAGAGAAGGTCATGCCGTCCCAGTGCAGGACCGTGCCGCCGGCCCCCACGGCCCACACGTCGTTTGACCGGGTGCCAAAGACCGCCGAAAGGTCCTTCTGGGTGCCGCTGCTCCGGTAGTTCCACGCCGCCCCGTCCCAATGCAGGACGGTGCCGCCGACCCCCACGGTCCACACGTCGCCTTTGGCCGTGCCAAAGATGCCGCTCAGGGTGTTGCCCTGGGGCAGCGGGTTCTCCCAGCAAACCTGGTCGGCGCTGCACAGCTTGGCCGAGAACGCCCCGCTGACCCCGTAGGTTTGCACCGTGGGATCGCTGGTCTGCACCACGCATACGTCGGTGCCGCTGCAAGCCCCGCTCCATCCGCCGAAATAGGCCTTGCCGTCAGCCTGCGCTGAAAGGCGCACCACCGTCCCGGGCACGAAGCGGGCGGAGCAGGTGCCGCCGCAGTCGATCCCCGCCGGGTCCGACACCACCCTGCCGGTGCCGCCCAGGGTCTTGCTCACGGTGACCGTCACCATCGAACCCACCGACATCGTCAGGTCGATTTCCCCACCGGGGTGGGTCGCCATGTCCGCCGATGGGCTCGTCTTCATGTCGCCGCTGAGGTCCGTCTTCACGCACCCGGCCAGCAACACGATCAATCCAACACTGTACAAAAGAGATCTCATGCTAAGTTCCTCCTCGAACCGGGACCGAACGGAATCCAATCTAGTTGCTGCCCGTCATGCCCATCGTCGGGCCCTCGAAAGGGCCTCCCGAAAGCGACAGGTTGAGCAGCGCCTTCACTCCATCGACCGTGACCAGCGGGGCCTTTGTCCCCGGGGCCAGCGGCATAAAGTAGCCCGCCGGGTGGTCGCCCTGGCTCTTGCCGACCCACGCCCCCCCGAGGATGGCCTTCTTGTCGTCCAGCTCCAGCACCAGCTCATAGGAGTTGATCTGGACCGCCCGCTGCTCGGGGTCCACCATGGGCATGGCCACCGCTGAAAGGGCCACGTTCAGCACAACGTGGCGGAAGCCCTGGGCCTGGGGATTGGTCTGCGTGGCCCCGCCGACGAGCTGGGCCGCGGTTTTGGCATCCACCACGTCGAATTTGGCGATCTGGTAGCCAAAGAGCGCCTGGGTCCACGCCGGCGGCGGGTTTTCGGCGTCCTGGTTGATGATAGCGAAGGCGAGCTGGCCGCGGCCGATGAGGTTCGTCAAAAGGACGAAGAGCGTGGCCGCGCTGTTCTTGCACATCGACGGCTGCTCGATCACCCCGTTGGCGTTGGGGATGAAGTTCACTTCCTGGCTGGCGCAGGCCGTCCCCAGCGCGATGGCGTCGGCGTTGGAGTAGAGTTCGGCCAGCAGGGCTGCGATGTCACTGCGGTCGAAGGCGACGCAGGCCACGCCCTTTTTGTGCTTGTCATGGATCGAGCAGCGTTCGACGGTGACGCGCGTGCCCTTGACCACCCGCTTGACCAGGATGGGCGAGCGGGGAGTGGGGTCGAGGATCGCCGAACTGACAAAGCCCTGGCAGATGCCGCGGTCGGGCTTCTTTATGGCGTCCTTGCCCTGGTTCTTCTGCACCCAGGAGGTAAGCTGCGCGCCGCCCTGGGCATCCAGCAGGAGCGCCGCGTACTTCTCCGCCGGAGACAGCACGTCGGGCTTGTTCCAGCGCCAGTCGATGCCGTTCTGGGCCATCGGCCAGCAGCTTCCCGAGGCGGGCTGGTCCGCAGACGGCACCGAGATCCGCTTGCCAATGTCCCGGACGCCGTAAAGATCCGCGCGAAGATCGAGGGTATCGAGCAACTTGCGAAGCTTCGCCGAGCGTTCCGTCCGCGGATCGACGGGCTTGTCCGCGGGGTTCACCTCGCCCGGGCCTGGTGGCATCCCGGAAGGGGGGGTTGGGGGGTCCTGGCCGCAGCCGGGAGCCAGTGAAACAAAAAGGAAAAGAGAAAAGAACACAACCGAACGAAACATGACGAGGCGCCTCCTATGATTTTTTTTAACAGGTCATGGCCATCTCCTTTCAGCGGGTCGGCAAAGGTTTGCGCGCATCTGAACCCCATCCTCTATCAGATTGATTCCGGGGATTCCATCCTAAATTTTGAGAAAAGCACAATCGATCCCTCGCCGGGCCCAGCCGGGCCCTGACAGAAACTCACTCGGGTCGAGAGGATGAGGGTAGCCGTCTCGACGGAGATCAGCCGCTTGGCGCCTGATCCTGGCTGGACATGTCGCCGGGGAGCGACACCACGCCCGCCATGGATTGATCGGCCGGCGGCGCCAGGTCGTGTGGCGCCAGGTCACCGCCGGTCATCGGTAGGCACGTCCCGGCAACGCACTTTATCCCCTGGGCGCAGTCGCTGTTCCTGGTGCACCGATCGGTGCATCCGGGCATCGGAAGCAGGACCAGGAGCCCGGCGAAAAGGCCGCGGCGAACATCAGAACGCATGCCGCACCCCCAGGACCACGTCCACGTGAAAGAGCGCCGCATTGTCAGGTAGATCGTTTCCGAATGGATATGCACGAACCAGCACCTCGCCAAAGATGTTGAGCGCCCCCCACGCCGTGTAGTTGGCCCCGGGCCCGATGGATAGGCCGTAGAGCGTGTAAGGAGCAAAGAAGATCGGGACTCCGGCTACCAGATACGGGCGCAGGCGCTTCCCGGCTACATTAATGCGCAGCCGTGGCTCGACCCCGACCCCGACCCGGCCCTCCACTTCCAGGAGCAGGGCCGCCCCCAGTTCAAAACGCTGGTCGTTGTCCAGACGCAGTCCGATGTCCAGCATGGTGAAGGTCGGGCTGTGGTGCAGGACCACCCCCGCCCCACCCCCGCCCCCAATCTCCAGACCGCTCCCCAGCCCTGCGGCCACGTCGATCGCCACCGTCTGAGCCTGTACCTGAAGCGGCAGGAGCAGGCCGCACAATGCCAAGCCGAACAAGAAGACAACTCTTGGTTTCATGCTTTCAGCCTGTGCAAGGGCCGCGCCGCAGCCAACCGGCCCATCGAAACCGCGGGTGCAGCCCTGGATTGGCTTGTCTGTCTGCTCATTTTTACCACAAGGGGTGTTGAATTTCCCATCAGTGGCCCCAGGGGCCACCCCCGGAAACCGGCCATTTCGCAGGATCCCCCGGGCAGGTACGCCGCTTGCTTGGGCCATTGATGCGATGACACGGAACGAACTGCTGATGACCCCAAAAAAGCAAACCGCAATGCCCCTGATCCTCGGCCTCCTCATGGGAGGCGGGATTCTGTCTTACGGCCTGGTGCGGTGGAACGAACCAAGCCGCGACGCCAGGTCAATCGAAGGTGCCGCGGCCAGGATCAACCCCAAACCCGAAGCCGGCGCGCCTCAGAAGGCCCCAGGCCCGGCCCCGAGCATGGCACCGGCGCCGGTCAACTCCAAGGAGTCCCCGGTCGAACCGGCAGCCGAGGCGGCACATGCCGTGGCCAACAACGAGAAACCGAAGGAGGGAGAGAAGGGCAAGGAAGGCAAGGAAGGCAAGGAAGCCGAAAAGGGCGATCACAAGGACCCGGTGATGCTCAAGTTGGAGCCGCTGGTGGCCAACCTTGACGAAGGCGATCAACTCCGTTATCTGAAGCTGAGCATTCAGATCGAGATCGTCGGGGAGGCCGAACCCAAGGCCAGGGCCGCGCTGCCCCGGGCCCGGCATGAGGCACTCATGTATATGTCCGGGCTGCACCTGACCGACACCCAGGGGCTTTTGGGGAAGCAGCGCATCCATCGCGAACTGCAAAGGCGCATCGCCGACGCCATCGGTGGGGGTGTGAAGCGCATCTACTTCGACGAGTTCGTGGTCCAGTGAACGCCAGCGATAAGCGAGGACAGCGAGACCTGGATCCGCTGCTCTCACAGACCGAGATCGAGGCGCTGCGGGATGCAATGAAGGATGAGCAGGCCCCACAGATGGTCCGGAGCCTGGATCTTTGCGCCGACGACCGCCTCCTGCGCCGGGCACTGCCCGAGATCGACGAGGCGGCGGCGGCGGCCAGCGACGCACTGCGCCTGAGCTTCACGCGGGCCCTGCGGGGATCCGTGTCGGTCGCGACGCAGCCGGCAGAGATCGTCATGGCCGAGGACGCTCGGCAGATCGAAGAGCGCACCGGCGGCAGAGTGCTGCTTACCTGCGAGCCGGGCAACAGCGATGTGCCGCTGCTCATCGATCCGCAACTGGTGTTCCTGCACGTGCAGCGGGAGTTTGGCGGCAGCCTGGAGGCCGAGCAGCTCAATCGAAACGAGTTGACCGGGCTCGAGCGCAGCATGCTGCTGCGTCTGGCACCCTCTTTGGCAGAGGGACTGACCAAGGGCTTTGCCCATCTGGGCCTGCGGCTGCGGACGCGCAGCGTGATGGCGCGTCCTTTGGCGACCCTGTCGTGGCCGCGGCAGATCTCGGTGATCGTGGTGACCTGGCGGGTGGCCGTGGGCCCGATGACGGGCAGCGTGCACCTGCTTTTGCCGCCCGTGGTAGTGGAGGCTTTGCGCAGCCGCCTGGGCGGCGAGCGCGCTGGGGTGCGAGACCAGCGCTGGCGTGGCGAACTGATTGGCCAGCTGCGCATGGTGGAGATCGAGGCCGTGGCCGAGCTGGGACGAGTCGACTCGTCGCTGTCGAAGCTCATGTCCTGGCAGGTCGGGGACATCGTGCGGCTGGACCGCTCCCTGACCGAGCAGGTCCCGGTGGTGGTTGACGGCCGTGTCAAGCTGCGCGGCCGGCCCGGCACCCGGGGTGACACGGTGACATTGACCATTGAGGAGATCGGCGAATCATGATGAACACATCGAATCAGCGTAGCGAGAACAACGACAGCGGCCTGCCCCTGGACCTGATGTACGACCTGCCGGTGGAGATCACCGTCGAGTTGGGGAGGCGGCGCATGACCATCGGCGAATTTTTGGACCTGGGGCCCGGCGCGGTGCTGGAACTGCGCAAGCTCGTGGGGGACCCTCTGGAGATCCGGGTCAACCAGCGGCTGGTGGCGCGGGGCGAGGCGGTGGCGGTGGGCGAGATGTACGGCATACGGATCACCGAGGTGCTGAAGCAGCGAACGGGCGCACCGCAGAACCCGATCAACACTGCCGTGAGCGAGGTCCGGTGATGGGTACCCTCCTTGCATTGTTCCTGGCGGTGCCGATTCTATCGATAGCGGCACTGCAGGTGTCGGTGCTGCCGGACGGGTCGGTGCGGGTGCCGATACGCGGGGCCAGCGGGGTGCCAGAAGTGCGCCCGGTGTCCGGCGGACTGTTGGTGGAGGTCCCGGAAGGCCGGGTGGAGCGCGGCAGCGCCACCGGAACTGGGGAGATAGAGTCGATCTCGACGGCCACATCGCATTCTCGCCACCGGGCGCTGATCACGCTGCACCTTCGGCAGGGCTCCGCGGTTGGCCCGGAGCGGGTCGAGGCCACGCTGGGAGAGGGGGGGCTGACGGTGCGGGTGCACCCGGCGAAAGCCGCGATGGTGCCGACAGATGCGATGGGGGCGGCGGGGAACAAAACACCGGCCGTGGTGGGCAGGACCTTCGTTAAGGGCGTGGAGCCGGGCCCTCGGATCGCAATGGAGGCCCGGCCGGTGTCGGCGCTGGCGCTGCGGGTCGGAGTGGCCTTGGGCCTTCTTGGGTTGGCTGCGTGGCTGGCTGTGCGACACCGCCGGGTGCGGGGTGGAGAGGTCCGCCCGGCGGGCATCGATATTGTCGCCACGCGGCTTTTGGGCAAGAGCCAGCGGCTGATGGTGGTGGATGTGAACCAGCAACGCTTTCTTCTGGCCGCCTCGGATCAGGGCGGAATTCGTCTGGTCGCGCAGATTGAGGGCCCGGCGGCCATGGCGACCGCGGCCGATCCGCTGAAGGCCATCTTCGCGGACATGCTTGCGGATGTCTCAAAGGTCGCCCCAAAGCCCCGACCGGCCCTGCGCCTGGTGCCTGATGAGGACATCACCGAACCGGCCCCGTTGCAGCAGTCCCCGGGAAGCCAGGAAGTGGCAG
Organism: Polyangia bacterium; assembly: GCA_038231615.1. GTDB lineage: Bacteria > Myxococcota_A > Polyangia > Palsa-1104 > JAEUJZ01 > JBBRLA01. Next base: position 9,965 of record JBBRLA010000028.1, read on the forward strand.
CGCCGACGACGCCCGCCAAGCAGGGGATGAGCGTGCCTATGACGCCCCCGGTCAGCACCTCGGCCGGCAGCGGCAGTTCCGACGTGGCCGGCCTGATGGCGTTGCGGCGCAATCGGACCCAGGCATCGCGGTGATGACGACACTTTTGGCCGCGACACTGGGTGAGGCGGGCCCGCTGCAGGCACTTACCGCCCCGCTGCTGGGTCCCCCGGGCAGCGCGCAGGCACTGCGGCTCATCGTCCTCATGACGGTGCTTTCCTTGCTGCCGGCAATCCTGTTGACGATCACCTCGTTCACCCGGATTGTCATCGTGCTTTCATTTGTCCGCCACGGCCTGAGCGCCCAGGGCGTGCCGCCGAATCAGATCACCGTGGGACTGGCGCTCTTCCTGACGGTCTTCGTCATGACCCCCACCGGCGAGGCGATCTACCGGGACGCGGTGGTGCCCTACATGAACAACCGCATGACCGAGGTCGAGGCACTGACCGCGGCCACCCCGACCTTACGGAAGTTCATGCTGCCGCAGACCCGGGAAAGCGACCTGGCCCTGTTCTACCGGGTGGCCGGGGAGCCGCTGCCCAAGGTGCCGACCGACGTATCGCTGCGCATGTTGGTGCCAGCCTTCGTGATCAGCGAGCTTCGCACGGGTTGCGAAATGGGTTTTCTGGTACTCGTTCCGTTTCTGGTTATCGACCTTTTGGTCGCATCCGTGCTGACCGCCCTGGGCATGGTGATGGTGCCGCCGGGGCCGGTGGCGCTGCCGCTGAAGCTGCTGCTCTTTGTGATGGTGGACGGTTGGGCGCTGGTCGTGCAGTCCCTGGCCAGGAGTTTTTCGTGAGGACACCTGATGAGCGCTGATATCGCCGTCGACATCTGCCGGCGGGCCATGGAGGTCTGCATCCTGGTCCTGCTTCCCGTGCTGCTCTCGGCGCTCTGCGCCGGGGTGATGGCCGGCCTTTTCCAGGCGGCGACGCAGCTCCAGGAACCGACGCTAACCTTCGTTCCCAAGGTGCTGGCGCTGGGGGGGGCCTTGATGCTCTTCGGGCCCTGGATGCTCGACCGGCTCAGGGTCTTCACCACGGAGACCATCAACCTGATGGGGCTTTTGCACAGATGACGAATGCGCTGGCTCTGGCAATTTCGCCCCTGCAAAACATTCCGCTGCCGGTGGTCGATAGCGCCCTCATGCTATCGGTGCAGAAGCTGGCGCTGATCCTGGCCCGTACCGCCGGCCTGTTCTCGATCTTTCCGCTGGGGGTCGAAGTGGTGCCGGCCCGGGTGCGCACGGCGGCGGCCATCGTGGTGGCGCTGGCGCTGTTCCCGGTCGCGCCGCCGGTCGGCCCGGGGTCCTTCGTCCTGCAACTCGTGTCCGAGGGAACGGTGGGGCTTTTGGCTGCGGTGCTGGCGTGGGTGCCGCTGGGAGCGATCGACGCGGGGATGCAGATTGCCAGCGTCAGCTCGGGCCTGGGCATCGCCTCGCTTCTGAACCCGGCCACCGAAGAGGAGGTCTACGCACTGACGGAACTGTTCAGCTTCACCTCCCTCACGATCTTCTTTGCCGTGGGCGGCCACCAGCAGCTCATCCTGGCGCTGGCCGAGAGCCTGCAGCGGGTCCCCCCGGGGAGCGCGCGGTTTTCGGCGGACTCGCTGCGGGCGGTAACTTATCTGGGCTCGGAACTTCTGGTGCTGTCGATCCAGGTGGCCGCACCGCTGCTCCTGGTGTCCCTGGCGGTCAATCTGGCGACCTCGCTGGTGGCGCGGGCAGCACCCGCGGTGAACATCTTCTCGGTGACGCTGGTGGCGGTGCTTCTGTTGGGACTGGTGATGATCCTGCGAGGGCTTCCGGGGGTGGCGGTGATCATCCGCCAGGCCGCCGAGTCCTCCGCCAGCCACTTCCTGCTCGAGTTCGGCGGCGGGTGACCCATGGCCGAGGACCGCGATCAGGAAGACCGCAGCGAAGACGCCACCCCACAGCGGCGAGAGCAAGCACGGGAAAAAGGGCACCTGCCCAGGTCGCGCGACCTGGTGTCGGCGGTGACCCTCTTTGCCGGCGTCTCGGCGCTGATGATGTTCTCGCGGCAGATCTCGGGGACCATCTTGATGGTGGCGCGGGACGCCCTGGGCAACCTCGATCATCCCCGAGACGCTCTGGCGTCGATCACGCCGAGCGTGTACTCGCTCCTTCTGGCCCTGGGTCCGTTTTTCGCGGTGACCACGGTGGCTGCGATCCTGATGGTGCTGGTGCAGACCGGGGTGCCACACGCGGGGGCCCTGAGCTTCGATCTGACCCGGATAAACCCCATCGCCCGGCTGCGACAGATGTTTACTCCCAGCCTGGGGGGCTGGGACACCATCAAGATCGCGCTCAAGATGGCCGGCGTCGCCTGGGCGGCCGGGAAAATGGTCTATCCCGTGTGGCTGCGTCTCGGCGATCGGGCCAACCTGGCACCGCCCGCCCTGCTGCAGCAGTCACTGACGCTTTCCGGGGACCTGATGATGCGGTTGGGTTTCTTGCTCCTGATTCTGGCGCTGGTCGACTATGTGATGGCGCGGCTGCGGGTCGAGCGAGAGCTGCGGATGAGCAAGCAGGAGGTGCGCGAGGAGCTGCGCCACAGCGAGGGACATCCTCAGATCAAACGGGCGCTGCGCCGCAAGGCACGGGACCTCTTGCGTCGGCGCCTGATTGTCGAGGTGCCCCGGGCAGATGTGGTGGTGGTCAACCCAACCCACTTCGCGGTGGCGCTCTCGTACAAGGCACAGAAGATGCGCGCCCCCCGGGTCACGGTCAAGGGAGTCGATCAAATGGCGCTGCGCATCCGAGAACTGGCCCGTCAGGCGCAGGTGCCGGTGGTCAGCAACCCGAAACTGGCGCGCGAGCTGCACCGCCGTGTGGCGGTCGGCAAGGAAGTCCCTTCGGAACTGTTCCGGGCGGTGGCCGAGGTGCTGGCCTTCGTCTATCGAATCAAGAACCGGACCATCGAGGCCAGACCATGAGAGGCGGGCAATGATACAGATGGAAGCGGTCCCGCGGCGATCCTCGGGAGACATCGCGCTCGGCATGATCCTGGTCGGGGTGGTGGCCGTGATGCTCTTGCCGCTGCCGCCGATGGTACTGGACGTGCTGCTCTCGGCGAGCGTCACGCTATCGCTGCTGGTGTTCCTGGTGGCGATCAACATCGAGCGACCGCTGGAGTTTTCCAGCTTTCCTTCGTTGCTGCTGGTGATCACACTTTTCCGCCTGGCGCTCAACGTGGCCACCACGCGGCTGGTCCTCCTTCATGGAGCAGATGGGCCGAACGCGGTCGGCTCCGTGATCCACGCCTTTGGTGAAGTCGTGGTCGGCGGCTCGTATGTGATCGGAGCGGTGGTGTTCGTCATCCTGATCATCATCAACTTCGTGGTCATCACCAAGGGCGCGGGGCGCGTCGCAGAGGTCGCGGCCCGCTTCACCCTGGACTCGATGCCCGGCAAGCAGATGGCCATCGACGCCGATCTCGGCGCGGGGTTGATAAATGAACGCGAGGCGCGAACGCGGCGGCGTCTGGTGGAGCAAGAGGCGGACTTCTATGGCGCCATGGACGGCGCATCGAAGTTCGTGCGTGGCGATGCGATCGCCGGCCTCCTGGTCACCGTGATCAACATCGTCGGCGGCTTGATCGTCGGAATGACGCAAAAAGGCCTCGACATTGGCACGGCGGCGCGTACCTTTACCGTGTTGACCATCGGCGACGGGCTGGTGTCGCAGATCCCGGCGCTCCTGGTCTCGGCGGCGGCTGGCGTGGTAACCACCCGGGCGGCTGCGGGCAGCAACCTGAGCGCGGTCCTGGCGGAGCAGCTTTTCGGCAAGCCGAGGACGCTAATGCTCTGCGGGGCGATCCTCACCGGGCTGGGCCTGGTGCCGAAAATGCCGTGGGTGTTTGTGTTGCTCGGTGGAGGTTTGATCTGGATTGCTCGCAGGGCCGCACCCGCGGCGCAGCCTGGAGCAGAGGGTCAGCCCGCAGATAAGGCGGCGCTGGCGCCGCGGCGAGACCAGCCCGAAGATCTCCTGCCCATCGATCTTCTGGCCCTGGAGGTCGGATACGAGCTGGTGTCCCTGGTGGACGCGGAGCGCGATGGCTCGATGCTGCGGCGCATTGCAACGCTGCGGCGGCAGTTTGCCCAGGACTACGGCATCGTAGTGCCGCCGGTGCATGTGCGGGACAATCTGCGGCTGCGTCCCGGGGAGTACCGCCTGCTGCTTCTGGGCAACGAGCTGGGGCGCGGCTCGCTGCGGGTGCGCTCGATGCTGGCGATGACGACGACCGGAAACGCCATTGGCATCCCGGGAGAGGAGACCAAGGAGCCAGCCTTTGGCCTGCCGGCCCGGTGGATCTCGACCGAGGACAGCGAGCGGGCCACCTCTCAGGGCATGACCGTGGTGGACCCGGCGACAGTCATGGCGACCCACATCGGCGAGATGCTGCGCACTGGCGCGCCGGAGTTGCTCGGACGCCGCGAGGTAGAGCACTTGCTGGAGAACTTTGCCAAGGTGCAGCCCAAGATCGTCGAGGAACTGGTCCCCGGCATAATGGTGATCGGCGATGTCGCCAAGGTGCTGCGCAACCTGCTGCGTGAGGGGCTGTCGATCCGCGACCTGCGGACCATCCTGGAAGCGCTGGCGGACAACGCCGGCCAGATCAAGGACCCCGAGGTGTTGACCGAGATCGTGCGGCAGCGCATGGCACGCCACATCACCGCCCTGCATCTGGCCGACGACAGCGCCGTGCACGGCATCATTCTCGACGCCAAGACCGAGGAGCTATTTCGGCCCCAGCTGGGACAGAAGGCGGGCAATTCCATGCCCGACTCACGATCGGTGCCGCGAATCCTCGCCGGGATCGAGGCCACGGTGCGCGAGCTGAACGGATCCCCCTATCTGCCGCTGCTCATCACCGCACCCGACGTGCGGAGGGCGGTGGCTGGGCTGGTGATGCGGCACGTACCCGGGTTGCAGGTAATCTCGTATCAGGAAATTGAAAACTCGACTCTGATCAAGACCACCGGAGTTGTGACGACAAAGGATTAGTGATGAAGACCATGACGTTCCAGGCCCGCGAGTTGAAGGAGGCGCTGGCCAAGGTGAGACAGCACCTCGGGCCCGATGCGCTCATCCTCTCGACCAAGGAGGTGACCCCGCTTTTTGGCATCGGCAAGGCGATGCTCGAGGTGACCGCTGCCGTGCCCGAGCTTCCGGCACACAAGGATGAACAGGTCCCCCAGGCCCCGCGGGTTTCCGCCTACCCGGCCCCTTTCGGCCGGGCTTCCGTGGGGGCGATGGCGACGGCCGAGCAGGCGCCGGCTTCCTCACAGGCGGCGCGGCTTTTCAATCGAGTCGGTGGGTCCAAAACCGACCCGGGTCTCGCGTCACGCAGGACGGGAATAAACCGGAAAAGCGCCAGAGACGAGGGGCCGGCCGGGCCGGACGAGTATGGGGAGAATTTTCTCCGCGGTGCGGCTGCCGCGCGGGCCGGGCGACGGCCTTCGCCTCCATCGGAGGGGGTGGCAGCCGAGACCGGTGCGACCCTGGATGCAAGACTGATTCCCTTGCAGCGCGAGGTGCGCGCCTTGCGGTCGCAACTTTATCAGGTGACCCAGGGCGCAGCCGCGCTCGCCACTCCGGCACTGAAGCAGGAGATAGATGAGTTGCGGGCGATGATCCGGACCATGAATACCCATTCGCACAAAGGCGAGGGAGTGAGCGCCGATGCTGCCTACCTGATCAACCTGGGGGTGGAGCGCGCCCGCGCCGAGGCGCTGGTCAGCCGGGCCCGGGAGGTCGGAGGCGAGCCGACGCAGGCTCTGCGCCGGGTGATTGCCGAGCGCGTGCTTTCGGCGGGCCCGGTGGGCATCTCGGCTCGAGTGGCGGCTTTTGTCGGACCGACCGGCGTGGGCAAGACCACCACGATCGCCAAGATCGCCGCCCGGGCGGCGCTGATCGATGGCGCCAAGGTTACCCTCATCACCATCGACACCTTCCGGGTCGGTGCCATCGATCAGCTTCAACGCTATGCGGATCTGATGGAGTTGCCCCTGCATGTCGCCGGCACCAACGCGGCCCTCAAGGCCGCGGTGCAAAGCAACCAGGGGGCGGATCTGATCCTGGTGGACACGGCGGGCCGCGGGCCGCGTGACGTGGCCCAGCTCGCGGCGCTGCGCGAGGTGCTGGACAGTGCGCAGGGTGTCGAAACCCACCTGTGCTTGTCGGCGACCACCCGGGGCAGAGAACAGGCGCTGGCGGTGCAGAGTTACTTGCCGCTCAACCCCACTCGGTTGTGCTTCACCAAGCTGGATGAGGCGCTCGGGCTGGGAGAAATTCTGAACATCCAGGAGTCCTCGCGCCTACCGATTTCGTATTTCGGGATTGGACAGAAGGTGCCCGAGGACCTAGAACTATGCACGCCGGAGGGCTTCGCCGCGCGGCTGCTCGCCGTACCCAAGGGCACGCAGACCGCGCGGTCGGATCAGATGGGAGGACGTACTTGAAGACGCAATCGCTGTCTCTTGAGAAGTTGGTAGCAGTCCACAAGGTGGAGCGGAAGCCGACGCGCGGCTGCAGGGTGATCACCGTGACCAGCGGGAAGGGCGGGGTGGGCAAGACCAACGTCGCCGGCAACCTGGCGGTGGCGTTCTCCCAGCGTGGACACAAGGTGCTGGTGGTGGATGGCGATCTCGGCATGGCGGATCTCAATCTGGTCTACGGAATGGCCCCACGGCTCTCGCTGCTGGATGTTGTTTCCGGGCAGCGATCCATCACCGAGGTGGTGGCCGAGGGCCCGGCGGGCGTTCGTTTTCTTCCGGCTTGCGCGGCGAGCTTCCGCATGGCAAATTTGAATGACGAAGAGCAGCGGCTCATGTGCGCTGCGATAGGTCAGCTGGAAGATTCCTATGACGTGGTCGTGATCGACACGGGGGCCGGGATCGGCTCGACCAGCATGACCTTCGCGGCGGCGGCGGACCAGCCCATCCTGGTGGTGACGCCGGAACCTGCCTCCATCGCCGATGGATACGCGGTGGCCAAGGTCCTGTCTTCTCGGCTCGGTGTGCGCCGACTGTGGGTGCTGCCGAATCAGGTTTCGGGGGCCCGCGAGGCGCACGTCACGTTCAGCAGACTGGCCACGTTGGTGGGGCGGTTCCTCGACCTGTCCCTGCTGGAGATCGGGCATGTGCCGATCGATCGATGCGTCTCATGGGCAGTGCGGGCGGGAAAACCGTTTCAACTCATGAGTCCAGAGGCGCCAGCGGCGCGCGGCTTGCGCAGTGTAGCCCAGCGGCTGGCGAACGATACATCCATCCCACTGCGTAGCGGGATGCAGCTCTTCTTCAAACGTTGCGTAGAGATGCACGGAGGCATGACGTGAACAAGGAAACCGTCGGCGCAATGCACGCCGTGAAGCGCCGCGGCCTGGGTAACGGGAAGGATGCCGATGAAGATCTGGTGATTGAATTCTTGCCTGTGATCCGCCGGATGGCGGGTTTGCTGATGCGCCGGCTGCCGGCGAACATCAGGATGGACGATCTGGAGGCCGCCGGCATCGTCGGTCTGTTGCAGGCGTCGCACCTGCGAGATCCCGAGCGGGCCGATCAGTTTGGCGCATACGCCCGTCGGAAGATCGAAGGCGCCATGCTGGACGAGGTGCGCAAGCAGGACGTACTTCCCAAGGACGCCCGGGCCACCTCCAACCGGATCGTGGCCGCCATGTCGGTGGTGCAGCTCCAAGACGGCAAGGCCGATGAGGAGGCAGTCGCCAGGGAGCTGGGCGTAGGGCTGGCCGAGTATCGCGGGATGCTCGAACGGACCGTTGATATTCGTGTGCTTTCCATGGATTCGACGGAGACCGGCCGCCGGGTGCAGGAGCAGATGCCGGGGAACGAGCCGACCGCCCTGGAGATGCTGCTGGAAGCGGAGAGCTGCGCGCAGGTGGCGGCAATTCTGTCGCGCCTGCCGGACAAGCAGCGGAAGATCCTGGCGTTCCATTATGTCGAGGAACTGAACATGAAGGAAATTGCCGCAGTGCTCAATTTATCGCAGGCGCGAGTCTGCCAGCTGCACTCCGAAGCAGTGCACTCTCTGCGATCGCTTCTGGCGATCGAGGATGGAAAACGCTAATATGTCAAGCAGCGGAATCTACCCCGCCCTCTCAGGCGCTGTCGCGGAGAGCCAGAACCTGGATACTCTGGCCAACAACTTGGCCAATGTGACGACCACCTCGTTCCGGGGACAGCGGATGGGCTTTCATGAGGTGCTCTCACAGACCCAGCGGGTCCGGGGAAGGGCCGAACAGCGCTTCGTACGAGTCTCTGCGATGACCAACGACGCGACACCCGGTTCACTGAAGCACACCGGCGAGGCGATGGACGTGGCGCTCAGTGGTCCAGGCATGCTGGCCGTCAAAACCCCTTCAGGCGAGCGTTTTGTCCGGGGCGGCTCGCTGATCCGGGGCGTCGATGGGCGGCTCGCGACCCTGGATGGCCACGAGCTGATGGATACAGGCGGGGCAGCGGTGTCGATTCCCGCCACCGAACCTATGTCAATCGGAAGCCGGGGGGAAATCCTGGTCAATGGAGAGAAAATTGCCCAGCTGAAGCTGGTGGAATTCCCGACGCCACAGGCGCTTCGACGCGAGGGGAATGGGCTCTACGCGATGCCCACGCAAAGCCCGGCCCCGACGCCCGCGGCCACCACCCAGGTGATCGCCGGCAGCCTGGAGCAGGCCAACGTAAGCCCATTGCGAATCATGACCGACGTGATCACCACGTCCCGACACTATGAGACCTTGCACCGGGTGATCGAGACCTTCAAGGAAATCGACACCACGGCGGCGCGAGATCTCGCGACCACCGCCTAAAAGGAGAACCGACATGCTTCGAGCACTTGCCACTGCCGCGACCGGGATGGAGGCTCAACAGAGCTATGTGGAAGTCATTGCCAACAACCTGGCTAACGTGAACACCGCCGGCTTCAAGCGTAGCCGGGCGGAGTTTCAGGATCTGCTTTACCAGACGCTTCGCGCCCCGGGCAGCACCGCCGCCGCCGGGCTGATCGTGCCGACGGGAGAACAGATCGGGTTAGGGACGCGCCTGGTAGCGACCGACCGCATCCACACCGAGGGCGATCTGAAGCAGACCGGCGTGCCGCTGGATGTGGCGATTGAAGGCGACGGCTTCCTATCGGTGACCATGCCGTCGGGAGAGGCGGCCTATACCCGGGCCGGCGCCCTGAAACTGGATGGCGCCGGTCGGCTGGTGACTGCGGATGGCTATCCGCTCACCGCGAACATCAGCATCCCGGCCCAGAGCACCAACATCGCGATCAACCCGGATGGAACAGTGAGCGTCCAGATGTCCGGCCAGCCGGGCATGACCGAGGTCGGCCGGCTGACATTGGTGGGCTTCCCGAACCCCAATGGGCTCATGAGCAAGGGGCGGAACCTGTATCAGGCGACTCAGGTGGCGGGTGCCCCCGTGGAAGGACACCCGGGGCAGAACGGGCTCGGCACGCTGGCCCAGGGGACGCTGGAGATGTCCAACGTGAAGGTGGTGGAGGAGATGGTGGACCTGATCGTGGGTCAGCGGGCGTATGACATCAACTCCCGGGTCATCAAGGCCGCGGACGAAATGCTCCAGCAAACGGCGAGCTTGCGTTGATGCGGGCGGCGGCGATTTTCTTCATGGCGCTGGCGATCGCCGGGGCACATCCGGCGGGCGCACAGGGCGAGGCCCGGGTGCCGATCGTCAGGCGAGGCGATCGGCTGATTCTCGATTCGAAGGTCGGTGCGGTCACCGCTTCGGTGCCAGCCGAGGCCATGCAGGACGGAGGCAAGGGCGATACGATTCGAGTGAAGAACTTGCAAAGCGGAAAGGTGCAGCCCGCGCAAATCGTGCGGGCGGGACTGGCGGAGGTGGCGCGTTGAGGGTACTTTTACGGGGGGCGATCACCGCGCTCTTTGGCATGTCGTTTCCGATCGGGTGCGTCGGGCATATACTGCCCTATACCCCCAAGGTCAGGAGCTATGCGGTCGACGACTATGGCAGCGCCTTGACCCCGCTTTCGCCGGGATCGATCTACGTGGAGGGGCCCGGGTGGCTCAGCGAGCCCCGCGCCTCCTCCATGGGCGACATCATCACCGTCAAGGTGGAGGAAGGGGAGAACGGCGTTCACAGCGCAACCACCAAACTTTCCAAGAACAGCACGTTCGATGCCGGCCTGTCCGCGTTTTTTGGGCTGACTGGCGCGCTGGCCAAGGCGATCCCCGGACTCGATCCGAGCAAACTCATCTCGACGAATACCGGGAGCCAACACAATGGGGAGGGCGAGACAACCCGGACCGGTCAGCTGAACGCGACCGTGCCGGTGCGGATCAAGCGGCTCTTGCCCAACGGGGACTACTACGTGGAGGGCAGCAAGGTGGTCCTGGTCAACAGCGAAGAGCATCATATTTATCTGAGCGGCGTCGTCCGTCCGATCGATCTGCTATCGGACAATTCGGTGTCGTCCACGAGAATCGGCGACCTTCAGGTCGAGCTTACCGGAAGAGGCGTCATCACGGAGAAGCAGAACCCGGGATGGGCCAGCAGAGTGTTAGACTATGTATGGCCGTTTTGAGACCCTGGTGCGTGGGAATTCTGGCTGGCGTCGCCGGCTGATCGCGGGAGCGCTCCTGGCATTGTTTGCCGACAGTGCCAGGGCGGAGCGCCTGAAGGACCTGACGAGCGTGCAGGGGGTCCGCGCCAATCAACTCGTGGGATATGGGCTGGTCGTGGGACTGGCCCAGACCGGCGACGACTACAACGTGCCATTCACCCAGCAGAGCATTCTGGCGCTGCTTCGACGGATGGGCATGCCGGCGACGGATGGGCAGCTCTTGCATACCCGGGACACCGCCGCGGTCCTGGTCACGGCGACGCTTCCGGCCTTCGCCAGGAGCGGCGGGCCGATCGACGTGAACGTCGCGGCCCTGGGCAATTCCTTCAGCTTGCAAGGTGGGGTCTTGATCTCCACCCCGCTGCGAGGCGCCGACGGCCGGGCCTACGCAGTCGCGCAGGGTCCGCTGCTGATCGGCGGCGCCCTGGCCGCCGGGGCCAGCGGCTCCCTGTCGTTGCGAAACCATGTCACCACCGGGAGGATCCCCGGCGGCGCCCTGGTCGAGCGCGATCCCCCCAGTGGGATGAAGAACGACTCCTTGACGTTCTTGCTGAAGAACCCGGACTTCACAACGGCGAACCGCATCGCGGTCGCCATCGAACATTCGCTGGCCTCCACCGCAGAGGCCACGGACGGAGAGCCGGCGCGGCTGGTCCGGGCCATCGACGCTGGGGCCGTCGAGGTCAAGCTGCCCGGTCGCCTTCGCGATCAGACCGTCGCCCTGGCCGCGCAACTGGAAGAGGTGGAGGTGGATCCGGACGTGCCGGCCCGGGTGGTGGTCAATGAGCGGACCGGGGTGGTGGTGGTCGGGACGCACGCGATGCTGGGCGCGGCCGCGGTCAGCTATGGCCGGCTCACCGTTAAGATCGACGAAGAAAGAGTGGTCTCTCAGCCTTTCGCACTCGCGGCAGGGCAAACTGCGGTGGTCCCGCAGACGAGGGTGCAGCAGAACGAGGCCCGCGGCCTTCTGGTGACCATCCCATCGTCGAAAAAGGTCGAAGACGTCGTGCAAAGCTTGAATCAGCTCGGTGCCAGCCCCCGGGATCTGATCTCGATCCTGCAGGCACTCAAGGCGTCGGGCTCGCTACGCAGCGAGCTGATCATCGAATGAGTGGTTAGTGAAATGAGGATGGCTCGGCAACTTGCGAAGAATCGGAGGATCGCGATGACAATCGGATCGGAAACCAGTGCCCTTGGCGCGCTCGCCTCAGATGGTGCGCCGCCGCCGAAGAGTTTGGGCGAACAGGTCGAGTATCTGTTCGCCAAGCAACTGGTGCAGGCGATGGCCAGTTCGGGAACGACAGATGAGAAAGAGGAGGGTGGTGGCTACCTCAGCCTGCTGGGCGAGCCCCTGACCACGGAACTGGTCCGCTCCGATGGGCTCGGCATCGCGCGGCAACTGGCCCTGGAGACGAAGTCATGAAGATCCGACCCACTGAGTTTTCACCGAAGGCCCCGACGCCGAGCGCCCGGGGAGCACGCAAAGAGCAAGAGGGCGCAGAAGATACGGTAGCCTTCAGCAAAGCATCGCGCCTGCTCTTGACTGGCAGCGAGGCCGATCGGTTCGACGCGGCCAAGGTGGCCAGCCTGCGTGCCGCATTGAGCAACGACACGTACCGCATCGACGACATCAAGCTGGCCAAGGCCATCCTGCAGAAGGAACTTAGCTGGACGTGACCACGAAGTCGACACGGATGCCGCCGCGGGCAGAAGCGCAGCTGGTCGAGGTGGAGCAAATTCTCCTTCAGCAGGCGGAGGCCGCCCATGCAGGCGATGCGAGCCTTGTGGCGAGCCTTGGAGAGAGCGGGCTGTCCGCGCTGGGCACGCTGCTCTCGACCTTGCAGGAGCAGGCGCTGGGCAGCCCCCCGGAGTGGATCCAGCGGGTGCGTTTCCCATGGATGGTCAGGCTCGCCAGGATCACCGACCTGGCAAGAAACAACCAGATTCTCATACGATGCGCCTTCTCAAGCTGGGCTGCCGCCCGCCTGGACAAGGAAAGGCGTTCGACCCGATACAACTCGTCGGGCAAAAAGACGCGATGGGGGGACCCATTGGACGGATCCGGCCAGCTAAAAAAAGGAATCCTTTGATGACTACACTATTCGGCTTGCTTGGCACCGGTGCCACTGCCCTTGAGACGAACCAGCTTGGCATTGCGGTGACGGGAAACAACATCGCGAACGCGAACACGGTGGGCTATAACCGTCGTGATCTCGTGGTCGATGAAGGGCGGGGCGCTTCTCCGGGAGGCGGTGTCACCACCAAGGAAATCGCCCGCGCCGAGGACTTCATCCTCTCTCAACGCATCGGCGCTCAGGCGGGGACCCTGGCGGAGGCGACCGCTAATGGCACCGGGCTCAGCGAAATCGAAGCTTCGATTCAGTCGGGCCAGACCAACCTCTCCCTGCTCGTATCCGACCTTGGAAGCTCTTTCACGCAGCTCGCCGCTGCGCCGGAGGACCTGTCCCGGCGCACCGACGTGATCGAAAAAGGTCGATCGCTGGCTGCCGAGTTCAACCGGGTGGGAGGGCAATTGGGGGTGCTGCAATCCTCAAGTCAGGAACAGGCACAGGCCCTGATTTTCCAGGTCAACGTCCTGGCGCGGCAAGTCGCGGCGCTGAACACAAGCGCCGTCGAGGGGACGGCGGGCGCCGTCTCCCTGGATGCGGCGGGGCGGAACCAGTTCATCCTCGATCATCGCGACCGGGCCGCGCAGCAACTCGCCGGATTGACCGGCGGTCAGGTGCTGCAAAACAGCGACGGATCGATCGACGTGCTGGTGGGCGGCCAGTCCCTGGTTCATGGGGCCGTCGAACAGGATCTCTCGCTTTCCGTGAAGGGCGGTGCACTGACCGTCAGTGTGGGGAGCAGCGATGTGCTGCAGGGCGTCGGTGGGAAGCTGGGCGGGGTCCTCGCGGTTCACGCCACCGGGCTGAAGATGCAGGACGAGTTTGACCGGCTGGCCCATGATCTGGCTGGATTGGTCGACACGCAGCATGCGCTGGGTGTCGGTCTGGATGGAGTCGGGGGCCGCCCCTTCTTTGCACCCCTGGGCGGTGTGGCGGGCGCGGCGCTCAGTCTCAAGATCGACTCGAGCCTGACTTCGTCTACGTTGGAGGTCGGCTTCTCCGGCCAGGCGGGAGACAACCGGAACGCGCTGGCGATGGCCAACCTCCTGGATCAGCCGGTCCTCGAAGGGGGAAAGTCTACCTTCCGCAATGTGTACACCAGGATCGTCTCGACCCTGGGCGCGCAGGTGAATCAAGCGCAGTCGAATACCGCCATCGCCCAGGGGCAGAAGCAGGTACTGGATACCGCAATGCAGACCGTCGCCGGTGTCTCCACTGATGAGGAGACGACCCATCTTCTGGCCTATCAACGGGGATACGATGCCAGCGCGAAATTCATCAGTATCGTGAACGAAATGATGTCGAACCTGGTTCAGTTGTAGGAGCGAAAATGCGCGTCACCGATCAGATGATATTAGAAAACTCCCTCAGCCAGATCCGGCTGACCCAGGAGCGGCTCCTGGATGGGCAGCAGCAAGCATCCAGCGGGATACAGGTCGCCAAGTCCAGCGACGATCCAGTCGCGTTTGGCCGGATCGGCGGACTGGGAGAGCAGATATCGAAGCTCGATGGGTATGGGCAGAACATCAACCGGATGCAGGCCCGCTTGTCAGCGGTTGATTCGACAATGAGGTCGTTTCAAACCTCCTTCACCCGGTTGAGAGAGCTGTCCCTGGTGGCGCTGAACCCCACGGGAGATCAGACCGCGACGACAGAGGAGACCTCGCAGATCTACACGCAGCTCCTCTCGATGGCGAATCAGACCTTCGATGGGGAATACCTTTTCTCGGGCTATTCATCGAGCACCCCTTTCGTGGGTAGCAAGTTCGTTGGCGACAACCAGAAGCGTGCGGTCGAAGTCTCGCCTCTGGGCGCCACCCAGTTTGGCATCTCCGCGCAGGATGCCTTTGGCGTGACCACCGGGCAGGATGTCTTTTCCGGGGTGGCCAGCCTGCTTTCCTCCATGCGCGTCGGCGATCGAACGGGCATTCAGAATGGCCTAGATGCGATCGACAAATACATGAATCAGGCCGCTCAGGCCCAGACGTCCCTGGGGGCGCAGCTCAACACGCTTTCCGGGGCAGACCAATCAAACCAGGAGTATGGGCTCCAGTTAAAGAGTTCCAAGAGCCAGTTGCAGGACATCGACGCCGCCGCGATCTACTCGCGGCTCGCCAACGATCAGCATGCCGCAGAGGCCACGTATTCGGTGATCGGAAAAGTTAGCAAGCTGTCGCTGACGAACTATATCTAAAAACTGAACCCAGGAAAGGAACATGAGGGAAAAGAACGCTCTATCGATTTATCGTCAGCAATCACTGGAGTTCTCATCTCCTGGAGAGATCCTGGTCAAGCTTCTGGATGCGACCGTGGAAAGCTGCCATGAGGCCCGGGCGGCGATCTTGAAGGGGGACCCGGCGAACAAGGGAATTCAGATCGGTCGGGCGATTGCAATTCTTGGTGAACTGGAAGCGACCTTGCGACACGACGTGGCACCGGATCTGACGGGGCGCCTCGCGAGCCTCTACCAGTTCGCGCGCAGCCGTTTGCTGACCGCCAGCATTCGTATGGAGCCCGAAGGGGTGGACGATGCGCTCAAGGCGATCCAGCCGATCCGCGATGCGTACGCTCAGGTCGTGAACCACCCGGATCGACCGAGCTAATCCCAATGCCGTTCGCTTAAGCGATTTGTCGATGGAGGCCTTCCAGTTTCTCAACCAATTGAAGGTTGGCCTACTTTTTCGTGTCCTTGCCCAGGGCCTGCATGCGCTCGCGCTTCTTCTCGGAGTACCCCTCGCGGTGCACCTGGGGTGACCGGCTCAACGCCAAGGCCCCCGCGGGCACGTCCTTTATCACCGTTGTGCCGGCGGCGATCACCGCCCCCTTGCCCACGCTGACCGGCGCCACCAACTGGGTATCCGATCCGATGAAAGCCCCGTCCTC
>JBBRLA010000029.1:0-25637 GCA_038231615.1 Polyangia bacterium
CTGCGCGAGCCACGCATCCGGCGCATCATCGAGCCCATGCTGATCGGGTCCTATACGCCGATGGACATCCTGAATGACGATCTGGTCTACGCCCGCGACATGGGCCTGGTCACGGAGCGCCCGGTCTTGCGCATCGCCAACCCCATCTACAAGGAACTGATCCCCCGCGCGCTGACCTTTGCGATGCAGGTCAACCTGCCGCACCAGACCGCCTGGTACGTGCGCGAAGGCGGCACCCTGGACATGCCGGCGATGCTGCGGGCATTCCAGCGCTTCTTCGCCGAAAACTCCGAGGCCTGGCTGGGTCGCTACGATTACCATGAGGCGGGGCCGCACCTGATGCTGATGGCCTTCCTGCAACGGATCGTCAACGGCGGGGGCAGCATCCAGCGAGAATTCGCCCTGGGGTCGGGACGGGCCGACTTGCTGGTGGCCTTCCACGGGGAGCGGTTCGCCCTGGAACTGAAGATCAGGAAGAGCGACCGCACCTTGCAAGAGGGCATCGAACAGCTCGGCGGCTACCTGGACCGGCTGGGGATGCAAGAAGGCTATCTGATCCTGTTCGACCGGGGCAGCCGTTCCTTTGAGGAAAAGCTCTACGAGTCCGCGGCGGAAGGCCCAGCCGGCCAGCGCATCCACGTCTTCGGGGCCTGAGTACACCCCCCCGCCAGCAACGGCGGCGGTAGCGGTGCCACCCGGGGCCGCCACCATTACACAGAACCTTCCCGAAAACGCCGTCCGTGCGGACGTCCCGAACGTCCGCGGCCCCCCCACAATCGCCACCGGCCCACCTGCCCCCCCACAATCGCAACCGCCCCCCCTTGCAGTGGGCGCCGCCGTGTTTATACCCCCTCCGGCCTCAACTTCTGCGGCCCTCGACACCGATGAACGAAGGAAACCATGTTCACCCCCATCGCCTCACCCGTCGCGAATCAACTATTCGAGGTGGCCCGCGGCCTCTTTGAGTCCTGCGGCCCCTTGCCCTACGTCCCCCTGGCCCCCCCACGGCGGAAGGCACTGGGGGGCCAGCTCTTCACCGAGGCGCCCTTTCTGGTGGAATACGCGGCCGAGGGGCTCCTCTTGGACGAACCGCTCTTCTCGCACCTGCCGATCAAGGGCGCCGAGCTGCGCGAGCATCAGGAGCGCGCCGACGGGTGGCGGGCACTCGGCAACCAGGTCCGCCAACTCCTGGAATTGTGCAACGACTCCTATCTTCATGAGCAGGGGCTGGCGATCCAGAAAGCGCGGATCGTGCTCAAGCATGTCGATGGGGAAGCCGATCTGCCTTTACAAGATGACCCAAACGTCACACGACGCCAGCGGCTGCTGGGCAAGGCCGCGCAGGTGCTGGCCGATGTTCAGCGCCGGAACTTCCGGCGGGCAAAGATCAACGGGGCGCTCAAGCGCCCGCTGGATGCCGCCGATTTCAACCTCGACGTGCCGGTCGGGTCGGACAAACCCCCCAAAACCCCGGTGAACTGGACCGGGCGCGGCCCATTCAAAGTCGCTGCCCGGCTGGCGGAAAAATGGAGATATGAAGATGGATACACAATCCTTGAACGTGATCGTCCTGCCGTCCCTGTTGATGGTGCTCCGCAGCCCGCCGGAGCTGATCGGAAAGGGGGTGATGACCCTGTGGGAGCTTCTGGCCCGGTCCAAGGCGGTCCCGGTCCCGACGGACGAGGCCACGACGTACGGGCGGCTGGCCAACCTGAATGCGCCGGAGGTGGACGCGGCCTACACCTTCGTGTTGAGCACCATCCCGGAAGTGGCGACGGGCTCGGGGGTCAGCTCGGCGTACCTGACCGGGTCGGCCAGCAAGGAGATGGCGCTGACCCGGGTGGAGGGGACGCTGACCGACCTGGCCAACGACACGGTGGACGGGATGCTGATCCTGCGGGCGGGGCTCTACGGCATCCGGGTCCACGCCGACGGGGTGGTGGACCGGCGGCTGACCACGCTGACCGAACCGCTGGCGATGTACCGGCTGAAGGGGGCGTGGGCCGACGTGCTGATGGTCGAGGGGCAGGCCCCGGCGCTGGCGGCGGCGACGCAGAAGCTGGGGCAGAAGCGGAAGGCGGGCGTACAGTCGGCCCTGGAGTTCGGGACGGCGAACGCGGCGGAGATGAAGGACATGCAGCGTCTTTCCGAGGTGGCGAACGGAACGGGAGCGGCGGAACCCGATCGGCTGTCCCTGACCAGCCTGCTGCCATCGTCGGTGGTGGGGCGGAGCAAGTCCAAGGCGGCGCTGACGGCGACCGGGGCGGTCCCTCAGCCGGGCGGGGCGGCGGGGCCGGTCGCGGTGCCGCCGAGAAGGTCGCCGGGGCGTCCCGGGCCGATGGTGATCCCGGGGGCCGCCGGGGCACCCAGGACGCAGAACCGGGCCCACGGCAGCCCCACGTCAGCGACGCCACGCATTCCGCGTCGGCGCCGGTCGGCACGGTAACCCGGGGGGGTGAGATGAAAAGCACCAGGAGCAAGGAACGATCATGAGCAACGTGATTCCGCAGAAGCCACACAAGCCGCACAAGAAAACCGGCCCGGGGACAGGCACCCACGGTTCGCCGGGAACGGGCGGGCATGGCGTCCACAAGCCGCATGGGCCCACGGGCACGGTCGCCGGGGCGGCGGCGGATGGTTCGCTGGCCAGCCTGTACTTCAACCAGATCGCCGTTGGCGTGAAGACCCCGACGGTGGGCGGCGGCGGCGGCGATGCCGGGCCGATAGCGCCGTCGGCGTTGCCCGCGGGCTCGCTGGGGGTCTTCGCCGTGCCGGTGGCCGAGATCAACCAGATCGGCGACGGGGTGATCAAGGTCCATGTGGACATGGACGCGACCACGCTGACCGACGGGCAAAGGCAACTCGTGATCAACCCCAACACCACCAGCGCCACGCTGGTGGCGCGGGCGCAGATCACGGCGATGACCGTGGATCCGGACACGGCGAAAGCCGCCGCCTTCGACCCGCTGCAGGTGGCCGGCTTCGTCGGCAAGCACGACGCTCTGCGGCAGCAGTCTCACGTCTCGGCGGTGTTCCTAGACGCAGTGGGTGGGGCCAAGCTGGTGGTGCAGGTGGATCGGTCGCTGGCCCGGGATAAGGTGAAGGCCCACGTCGTCGACACCTTGGGCACGATTTTGCCCGACGATCCGCAGCGGGTGCGCTACCAGGCAGCCCTGTCGCACATCGAGGCGGCGGAGGCCAAGGTGATGGCGAGCGTCCAGACCAAGCAGGACACCAACGCCAAGGCCCGGGAGAATGCCGTCGCCCGGGTGAACCTGGCCGAGGCGGACCTGCAATTGGCCGAGGTGCTGCACGACCTGCGTCGGGACATTCAGCCCGACCCGGCCAAGATGGCCGCCGCGGCTCAGCACCTGAAAGAGCAAGAAGCGCTGGGGCGGCGGTTCTGACCCAAAAAACCTCTGGCGAATGCCGGAGGGTGACCGGCGCCCTCCCGCTGGCGGTGGCTGGCGGGAGAGGCGCTGACGTTTCAGTCGCAGTCGGCCCAGTTCTTGCCGGCGCCGACGTCCACTTGCAGCGGCACGGAAAGGGTGAAGGCATGCTCCATGGCGTCTTTCACCAGGTCGCGGATGGCGGCCTCGCGGCCCTCCGGGGCCTCCAGCACCAGCTCGTCGTGGACCGTCAGCAGCATCCGCGTCCCCTCGGCGGCTTTCTCGGTTTCCAGGCGGCGCTGCACGTCGATCATGGCACGCTTCAGGATGTCCGCCGCGGTCCCCTGGATGGGGGTGTTCTTGGCCATGCGCTCGGCGTAGGCGCGGGCCTGGTAGTTGCGCGTCCCGATGTCGGGCAGCGGCCGGAAGCGTCCCAAAAGCGTGCGTGCGCCGCCGTCCTGCCTGGCGCGGTTCACCAGTTCTTCCATGAAGCGCTGCACGCCGCTGTAGCGGTCGAAGTATTCCTTGATGTAGGTCTTGGCGACGGTGCGTTCGATGGACAGGCGCACCGAAAGGCCGTAGTCGGTCAGGCCGTAGACGATGCCGTAGTTGATCATCTTGGCGGCGCGGCGCATCTCGGGGCGCTTGCCGGCCTCGGGGCCGAACATCTCGATGGCGGTACGCTCGTGGACGTCCTCGCCGTTCTGGAAGCTTTTGACCAAAAGCGGGTCCTTAGACAGGTGGGCCAGCACGCGCAGCTCGATCTGAGAGTAGTCGGCGGTCAAAAGGACGTACCCGGGGGGGGCGATGAAGGCGCGGCGGATCTGCCGGCCCAGGTCAGTGCGAATGGGCACGTTCTGAAGGTTGGGTTCCGTCGAGGACAGGCGCCCGGTGGCGGCCACCACCTGGTTGTAGCTGGTGTGCAGGCGCCCGGTCCTGGCGTCGACCAGGCCGGGGAGCTGGTCGATGTACGTGTTCTTCAGCTTGGCCAGGCCGCGGTGCTCGTGGATCTTCTTGGCAATGGGGTTCTGCGCCGCCAGCGCCTCCAGCACCTCGGCGTCGGTGGAGTAGCCGGTCTTGGTTTTCTTGCCCGGCGGCAGCTTCAGCTTCTCGAAGAGCAGTTCTTGAAGCTGCTTGGGCGAACCCAGGTTGATCTCGCTGCCGGCCTCCTTCTGGACCTCGGCTTCCAGGGCGCGGAGCTGGTCGTCGACCTCCAGGGACAGGCGGCGCAGGACAGAGGTGTCCAGGAGCACCCCATGGCACTCGATCTTGGCCAGCACCTGGCTGAGCGGCAGTTCCAGGTCGTCAAGGAGGAGGCGGCTGGCCTCATCGAGGCGGTCGCGGAGAAGAGGCGCAAGGACCAGCGCGGCCTGGGCCTCGGCGGCGGCGATGGCGCCCACCGCGTCGATCTCGAAGGTTTCCAGAGTAACGCCCTTTTTCCCCGGGCCCTGTCCGGCGCGCAGGTCCTGTCGGGTGCGCAGGGGTACGGCGGCGTCGAGGAAGCGGGCGCACAGGGCGGGCAGGGCATGGTCGGCGCCGGCATCCAGCAGGTAGGAGCACAGTGCGGGATCGGCGCGCAGGCCGACCAGGGGCAGGCCGAAGGCGGTGAGGGCCAGGTAGGCATCCTTGGCGCCATAGACGTACTTGGGGATGGCGGGGTCGGAGAGCAGCGGCAGGAGGACGGCGAGCACCTCGTCCCGCCCGTGCTGCGCGGGTACGCCCAGGTAGCGGTGGCCGACGGGGAGGTAGAGCGGCGGGCCGCCCGGTGCGTAGAGCGCCAGGCCGCACAAGGGGAAAAGCCGGGACTCGTGGGGGGCCCCATGGCCGGTCATCTGCGCCGAGAGGCCCAGGCCGCCGGAAAGGGCACGGTCGCGGAGCGCGGCCACCGCGGCACGCAGGTCGGTGGCGGCGGTCAGGATGATGGGGGGCGTGAGGGCAAAGGGGAGGCGCTCGATCGGGGCCGCGGGCAAAAGGATGGACGGCGGCGGGCCGGCGGTGGACGAGCCGACGGTGGGCGAACCGGCGGTGGGCGAGCCGGCGGTGGGCGAAGGCGAGCCGGGGGTCGGCAGGGAGGCCGTCGGTGCGGCCTGCGGGCTCAGACGGGTGAGCAGGCGGTGGAATTCCAGCTCCCTGAGGATCGCCTCCAGCGAGGCCATGTCGGGATCGCTTCTAAGCAGGTCCGCCGGCTTCACCTGGGTGGGCACGTCCTCGTCCAGGGTGACGAGCTGCCGGGACAGGCGCAGGGCGGCCTGGCCGGCCAAAAGGGCGGCCTTGATCTTGTCGGCGCCGCGGACGCGCACCTCGTCGATGCGCCCGAGCAGCCCGTCCAGGGAGCCGAAGTCGTTTATGAGCTGCGCCGCGGTCTTGGGGCCGATGCCCCGCACCCCAGGGACGTTGTCGACGCTGTCGCCCATCAGGGCCAGCACGTCGCCCAGCTTGTCCGGCGGGACGCCGAACTTCTCCACCACCTCCGCCGGGCCGTAGGTCAGGCCGCGGTTGCTGTCCTTCATCGTGTCGAGCAGGACGATGTCGGCGCAGCACATCTGCATCAAATCCTTGTCCGACGAGACGATGACCACCCGCATGCCGGCCCGCTGCGCCTGTCGGGCCAGGGTGGCGATCAGGTCGTCGGCCTCGACGTCGCGGGCATCCAGCACCCGGACCCCCAGGGCCCCGACCAGCCGGCGGGTCAGGTTGAACTGGGGCACAAGGTCCATTGGGGTCTCGGCGCGGTTGGCCTTGTACTCGGCATAAAGCTCGGTGCGCTTGCTGCGCCCACCGGCGTCGAAGATCACCGCCAGGTGGGTCGGGTGGTGATCGTCCAGCAGGCGCAGGAGCATGTTGGTGAAGCCGAAGACGGCGCCGGTGGGCACGCCGGCCTGGGTGGTCATCGGGGGCAGCGCATGGTAGGCGCGAAAGAGAAAATTCGAACCGTCGAGCAGGTAAAGGGTTTCCACGGGGGCACTATAGCCCGGCTGACGGCGGCGACAACCCGATCCGGCGATCGCCTGGCCCTTGATTGCAGCACAACTCGGTGCGGGCCGCAGCCCCGGCAGCATGCTACCCTCACTGAGTCGTGACTCAAAGGCGAAGGCTCCGGCACCTGCCCCGACCTCTGATGGCGCCGCTGCAGCGCCCGCTGATCGGTCGCGTGCTTCAGCTGGTGGCGGGGGTGATGCTGCTCTGGTTCGGGGTCTTCGTCGGCCTGAACGACCGACGCCTGGGTCATGTGGTGACCACCATCGTCAGCAACAGCGTCCGCGGCAAGTTCACCCTGGGCTACGCGCACTACGACTACTGGAGCAGTCTGGCATCGCTGATCCTCAACACCCCGGCGCCGGTGCGCGGGGGCGATTTTGAAATGATCGACCCCGACGGGAACCCGGTGCTGGAGGTCCACGAGATCCGCGCCGACATGTACATCGGGGAGCTGGTGCGGGGACTGGTCCGCACGGCGATCAGCGTCCCCTTGAAGCGCGGCCCCTTCATCGATCTGCACTTTTCTCGCGGGGAGATCCACGGCGCGGTGGCCCGCATCCACCCGACTGCGTCGTCCCTGGAAAATACCCCGGAGTACACGGACATCAACATCCTGGCGACCATGACCGGGAAGAAGCCCTCGATTGGGGAGCCGACGGGAAGGCTGCGCATCATCGTGGATGGGGAGGGCCTGACCTTCTCCGGGGTGACGCTGGAGCTGGGGATGGGCATCTGGGCGGCCCGCGCGGAGGACCTGCGGGGCGGGGCGACCCTGCGCTTCTCTTCGGCGGCCAGCGAGACCAGGCCCGGCCGCCCGAGCTTCGTCTACGAAGTCGCGCCCCTGTCCTTTCAGAATGGGGAGCTGAAGATCCAGGCCAGCCCGGAAGGCGATCCTTTGGTCTTTCCCTTGCGCGACCTGGAGCTGCGTCGCTTCGGCGCGCGGGCCAAGAACCCGCAGGACCTGTCCTTCCGCGGCAGGACGCTCTTCGACGGGGCGCGGGTGGAGCTGGACGGGAAGCTGAAGGACACCTATTGCGACGCCGGGGTGGACGTGGTGCTGAGCTTCGAGGGGGCCGGGGCGCCGCTCGCGCAGGTGTCATCGGGGCTGTTCTTTGGCGGGGTGGCCGGTCGCGGGCGGATCCATGGTCCGTTCTCGGAGATGTTGCCGACGCTGATCGGAGGGGCAAAGGCCCCCTGTTTGACGGCTCGGGCCTCGCCGTATCTGGGCGGGCCCGACGGGCGCCAACTGGTCATCGAGGGGAGCGCCGCCGGGGTCGAGGCCGAGCTGGCGCAGGTCCACATGACCGATGGGCAATCGCACTTCCGCCTGGTGCAGGGGGTGATGACCTTGCCGGTGGCCACCGGAAGCGCCCTGGGCGGGCAGGTTCGGATGGATGCGTTGCGAGTGAACCTGAACCAACCGTTGCACTTGCAAGGGCTTTTCCGGGTGCAGGGGGTGGACCCCGGGCAGATGGAGGTCTTGCCGAAGAACCTGCGGCAGATCCTGGAGGGCCGGCTGAACGCCACCGCGCGCCTGTCGGGGGTGTTTGGTAGCGCGCAGCGAAGCGGAGCGCCGTCCATGGAAATCGCGCACGCCTCGCAGCGGGTGCGTTTTACCGAGATCGACGCGACGCTCGATCGGGTCGGTCGGGCAGGTCACGGCGATCCGCTGCCGCGCAAGCTGAACCTCCTGGGCGGCGTGATCTATACACCCGACACCACGGCCCTTGCCGGCATGATCCTGAGCGGCGAGGGGCTGGAAGTGGTGCTGCCGTCTGGAACGGTGAGCCAGAAAAGCGGCAAGTTGGACTTGCAGCATGTGCAGGTGAAGGGCGGGGAGACCTTCTCGCGCCTCTTGCGCGGGGCCGGGGTAAAGGGGAGCGTGCGGGAGGTGGGGGCGAGCCTGAACATCCTGGGCCGCATCAAGCGCCCCGAGATCGAGCAGGGCGAATTGCGCGCCCACGGGCTCGACGTCGTCGGCAGGCGCATCGACGAGGTGGTCGCAGGGTTCACCCTGCACGACGGGGTGCTGGCGCTACAGGGGGTACAGGCCAAGGGCCTCTCGGGCACCGGCAGCGCCAGCGCCACGATCGAACTGTTTCACGGGACGACCGACCACGTCCTGCGCGACCCGCCGATCACGCTGAGCGCCAAGGTGAACGACGTGAGCCCGGAGCAGCTTCTGGGGTATGCGGGCCGCGGCGGCCCCGGAATGCTGACGGGGCAAACGACGCTGACGGCGCAGGCGGAGCTGACCGGGACCCTCCTGCGACCGCTGGGGAATGCCTGGGTGCGGGTGCCGCTTCTGGGCCTGGGTGGGGCGCAGGTGAGCGACCTGACCCTGGACCTGGAGGCGCAGCCGGATCGGTATTTGCTGACGTCGCTGTACGCGATGCTCGGTCGCGGGGGAGGGCAGGGGGGACTCAGCGGGCAGGCCGAGGTGGGGCGCGACGGGGCCATGCCGCTTTCGGTGAGCCTGACGCCGGACCACATCCAGCTCCGGGACGTGCCCTTTGTCCGCGACCTGCCGTACCGGCTGGATGGGGACGTTTCGGGGTCGGTGCGGGTGCTGGGGTCGGCGCGGCCGCTGCGGCCGAACCTACTGGGACAACTGGTGCTGGACAACCTGTCGGTCAGTGGGCTGCCGATCGCCCCCGCCGACGAGACGCCGGAGCCCGAGCCGCTCTTCAAGCTGCTGGGGATGGTGGTGCGGACGCTGACGCTGCACCGGGCCGACCTGCGCTTCAATCCCGATCGCGGGGGCACCCGGGTCACCGGCCTGCTCTTCGGCGCCTTCCGGGTCGACGGCCTGGTCTACCTGGACCCCGAGGACCTGCGGGGTGAGGTCACCCTGGGGTTTGGCTGCCCTGCCAGGCAGCCCATCGGCGTGCCGCCCCCCGTGGGGTGCGACATGGTGGTGGAGCAGCTTTTGCCGGAGTTGCAGCAACTTGGGCAGATGGAGGTCCGGGCGCGGACCAGCGGGGAGCTGCACGTGCTCTTCGGCAGGCGGATCGGCAAGGAGCCTCCGCTGCGAGACGCCCTGGCCGAGGCGGGGGCACAGGAGCCGTTGCGCTTTCTGGCGGACCTGCGACTGACCCGGGCGGTGGTTCTTTTGCACAACCCCGGCGATGACGGGCCCGAGCGGCGCTTCCGCCTGATCAATCACGGCGACGTGCGCCTGTCCACCGATGGCAGCTCGTTCCATGTGTGGCAAGCCGACTTCTTCACCGAGCAAGTGCCCCGGGCGGACCCGGACTTCCTGATGGCGCAACGACGTGAGCCGCAGGATGCCTTCGGCGAACTTCTCGCCAGCGGGTGGATCGGCAAGGAAAAGAGCGACCTGCATCTTTCCGGGCGGCTGCGCCTGGAACTGCTGGAGCACCTCCTGCGCGCCTCGTTCCGTCGGTTGAGCGGCGCCATTGCCCTGGACGTGCACCTGCGGGGACCGCGGGACCGGCTGGCGCTGACCGGCGGGGCTGATGTGCGCACTGCGGCGCGGCTCTCGCCGGTGGATCTGGACCTCCCCATCGAGGTGCCCTCGGGTCATCTGGAGATGACGTCGGAGCAGGCGCTTGTGCGCAACCTCTCGGTGGTGCTCGACGGGGTGCGGATGCAGGTCGACGGCCTCGTCGCCGCCCGGAGCTTCCTGCCGCTGAGCCTGGGCGAGATGAAGTTGGACGTGAAGGGTGCGATCCCGGCGCGGCTTTTGCAGTGGGGGCTGCCGGGGGTGTTCTCCGAGGCGCGCGGGTCGCTGGTGCTGAAGGATGTCAAGGTGCTGGGCACGCCGGCGGCGCCGCGGGCCGAGGGGCGCATCGTCCTGCGAGACGTGTTCCTGAACATGCGGCGATTCCACGAGTTGCAGTTCCCGAGCGGCACCCTGCGTTTCACCGCGGACAGCAAGACAGCCCCGGCGCGAATCCTCATCGGGTGCGACAACCTGACCCAGGCCAGCAACAACGACTGTCAGTCGGTGCAGGGGATGGTGGATGGCGACGGCAGGGCGAACCTGAGCGGGGTGATCGAGTTCACCAGCATCGGGGGCCTGCTGCGCGGGCCGTGGTATGATCCGCTGTCCAACGTCGACCTGTACGTGCGGCTGGACAACGTGCGCCACAGCTCCGGCGGGGTCTACAACGTGGAGGTGACCGCCCCGGCGCTGCACATCACCGGGGACCACCGGAACCTGTTGGTGGCGGGGAACCTGGACGTGGTGTCGGGACGCTACATCCAGCCCTTCGAACTGAAGGAGCGCATCCTGGCGCGGCGGGTGCAGGAAGAAGAAGACCCGTTCTGGCAGGGCGACCCCTATCTGTCGAAGCTGGAGCTTGCGGTGGGCGTGGCCACCCGCGGGGTGTTCCAGGTGTCCAACAACATCGCCGAGCTGCGCCTGTCAACGACCGATCTGACGATCCAGGGGCCCCTTTCGCGGCTGCAACTGGGGGGCAACATTCGGGTCGAGGGGGGGACGTTCTCGGTCCCGGGGTTACATGGGGATTTTAGGGTGAAGGGGGATAGCAAGATCGAGTTCTCGAGCGCGTCGTACTGGCCCGAGACGCCGTATGTGGACGTGCGGGGCACCAACGTCCAGTTTGACCCCAACGAGCAGCAGCGCAACATCGAGCTGGCGCTGCGGGGGAAGGTGTCGGAACTGAAGATCGAGTGCATCTCGGCAGACGGATTGAATGCCACGGATTGCGCCTCGTATCTTCTGCTGGGGGGGACCAGTGACCAGATCCGGCATTCGCTGGCGGGCGACCCGAACAACAACAGCCCCAGGGCCATCGGTTACAGCGACAACGCGGCGAAGCTGCTTTCCAGCCAGCTCCTGACCCAGCAGATGGAGGGGCCGGTGCGGGAAAAGTTGCGGCTGGATACGGTGCGCATCCGCTTCGGGGTCAGCACCTTCGACGTGCAGCTGTGCAAGCGGTACAAGCTTTACGTGCAGGCCTGCGGCCTGGCCGAATGGGGCCTTTTGGCGGCGACGTCGGCGCGCTACCGGGCCTACGGGGAGCTGCAATTCGCTGACTGGGCGTTCGGGCAGGTCAGCTTCGATCGGATCGAACGGGGTTTTGAGCAGATCGACGACACCATCACCAAGTTCAAGCTGCAATTCGGGGCGCGGCTGCCCGTTCCCTACTGAGCGTTTTCCCTCAGAACCGGCCGTGAAGGAGCAGGGTCTTTTGGCTCGCGCCCGCGGGGACGGTCAGGCACAGGTCGGCGCCAAGCCGCTGGCACACGTCGCGGGAGTAGTACACGGTGGGCACGATGACGGAGACGGCGATCACGGCCACCCCGGCGGCCCCGGCGGTCCACACCCACCACTTTTCGTACCACTTCGGCGGCGGGGGACCCAGGGGCCGGTAGGGATTCAGGCCGGGGGGCAGTTCGGCCAGAAGGAACTCGCGCTCGATCAGCGCGCCGGCAATGGCGGAGACGTTGAAGCTCTGGTCCTGGTAGCCAAAGCGAGAAAGGCGGATGGCGTGGGGGCCCACCTTCAGGTCGGTCTCTATCGGGGCCTCCCCGACCAGCTTGCCATCGACGAAGACCCGGGTCTTGTCAGGCCTGGCGCGAAGACGCAGGACGCCGGAAACGGGGGCCAGTTCCACCGGGATCTTGGTGACCTTGCCCTCCTTGATGACGAAGACGTCGATGTAGGGGGCGTAGCCGGGGCGGACCACCCGGATGGTGTGTTCGCCGCTGGAAAGGGGCAGCACCCCTTCTAGCGGCGTGGTGCCAATCTTGTCGCCGTCAATGAACACCTCGGCGTTCACGGTGGCGCCGACCAGGGTGAAGCCGGTCTCGCCCGCCACGGGCTGCGGACGGGGGGGGGCGGCCTTTTCGGTGGACTCCCCATGGGACCGGTGTCTCGCGGACCAGGCCGGCCCAGCCGCGGCGAGTCCCAGGCACAGCGTCAGCGTCAGGATGCCCCGGCCCGTAAGGGACCGGGTCCGTGCACGTGCCGGGTGTAAGCACCCTCTTTGCTCGTACATCTTATTCTTTTGAAGGATACCAACAATTGAGGGTCACGACGAACTTTTCTATAGGGTCGCTCTTCCTCTATGATGAGGGGAAGCTACGCTTCCCGGGATGTGGGTACGCTGCGCTTCCCGTATAGTGAGGGGAAGCTTGGCTTCCCCCATCGTGCGCACTGCTTCGCTTCGCCCAGAAAAGGACCCTGTGACCCGAAAAGACAACAAGGCTTACTATGATGAGTTCTCTGCCTGGTACGAGCGGGGACGCCACGACGGGTATCACGCGTTCATCGACAAGCTGGAGACGGACCTGGTGCTGCGCTATGCCAGCCCGCGGAGTCGGCTGCTGGAGGCGGGCTGTGGGACGGGGCTGATCCTGCGCACCCTCTCGTCGCGGGTGGGACAGGCCATCGGGCTGGACCTGTCCTCGGGGATGCTCAAGGTGGCCGGCGGGCGAAAGCTGAACGTGGTGCAGGCCAGCGTGACCCACATCCCCTTTGCCGACGGGGCCTTCGACCTGGTCTGTTCTTTCAAGGTGCTGGCGCACGTGCAGCCCATCGAAAAGGCGCTGGCGGAGCTTGGCCGGGTGTTGCGCCCCTCGGGGCGGTTGATCGCCGAGTTCTACAACCCTCTGTCGCTGCGCTACCTGGTCAAGCGGCTCAAGCCGCCCACCGCCATCTCGCTCCAGACCAGCGATGAGGCGGTCTACACCCGCTATGACTCTTTGGCGCAGATCCGCCGCTACCTGCCCCGGGACCTGGAGATCGAGACCGTGCGCGGCATCCGGATTCTGACCCCGGTGTCCCACTTGCACCGCGTGCCGATCCTTGGCCCGGCGCTGCGCTTCGCCGAGACCCAGGCCGCCGATGCCCCGGGGCTGCGGCGCCTGGGCGGGTTCATGGTGGTGGTGGCCAAGAAGCTTCCTCTGGAGGTCCACTGATGGCCCGCATTCTGGTGGTAGATGACGAGCGGTCGATGCGCGATTTTTTGCGCATCTGTCTCATGCGCGACGGTCATCAGATGGCCCTGGCGGAAAACCCGGCGATGGTCCGCGAGCTTCTGGCCGCCGGGCAGCAGTTCGACGTGGTCATCACCGACCTGAAGATGCCGGGGGGCTCGGGGCTGGACGTGCTGTCAGCGGTGAAGGGGGCCTCGCCGGAGACTCAGGTGGTGGTCATCACCGCCTACGCCACGCCGGAGACTGCCATCGCCGCGATGAAGCAGGGCGCCTATGACTACATCACCAAGCCCTTCAAGGTGGACGAGGTGCAGGTGGTGGTGCAGCGGGCGCTGGAGAAGCGCTCGCTGCTGCGCGACAACGTCGAGCTGCGTGACGCGCTGCAGGGCCGTTTCCGGCTGGACCGGATGGTCGGCAAGGCGCCGGTCATGCAGCAGATCTTCGATATGATCAAGCGAGTGGCCCCGGCCAAGACCTCCATCCTGGTCGGCGGTGAATCCGGGACCGGCAAGGAGCTGGTGGCGCGGGCCATCCACCACATCTCCCCCAGGGCGGAGTGTGCCTTCGTGCCAGTCAACTGCGGGGCCATCCCGGACTCGCTCATCGAGAGCGAGCTGTTCGGCCACGTGAAGGGGGCCTTCACCGGGGCCACCAGCGACCGCGAGGGGGTCTTCGCCGCGGCCAACGGGGGCACCATCTTCCTCGACGAGATCGGCGAGCTGTCCGGGCCGATGCAGGTGAAGCTTTTGCGGGTGCTGCAGGAGCGGAAGATCAAGCCCGTGGGCGGCTCCCGCGAGGCCGAGGTGGACGTTCGGGTGGTCGCTGCCACCAACCGGGACCTGGAGACCGAGGTGGACCGGGGCGCTTTCCGCCGGGACCTGTTCTATCGCCTCAACGTCATCCAGATCGTCCTGCCCCCGCTGCGGGCCCGCCGGGAAGACGTGCCGCTCCTGGCTGAGCACTTTCTGCGCAAGCATGCCGCCTCGATCGGCAAGCCCATCGCCGGGATCACCCCCGAGGCCATGAAGTTCCTTTGTGAGTACGATTTCCCTGGCAACGTCCGTGAGTTGGAGAACCTGCTGGAACGAGCGGTGACCCTGGAGCCGACCAACCAGATCACCCGGGACTCCCTGCCGGAACTGACGCTGCGCCGACGTCCACCGACGGCGATGACCGAGCTGGGCGTGCCCCCCGAGGGCATCGACCTGGAGCGCGTCATCGGCGAGATCGAGCGGGACCTGCTCATGAAGGCCCTGGACCGGGCCGGCAATGTCAGGAAGGAAGCAGCCAAGCTGCTGAGCATCACCTTCCGCTCCCTCCGCTACCGAATGGCCAAGCACGGCGTCGATCTTCCCGAAGAGGAAGACTGATCTTTTAGCTTCACCTGTCGCTCTGGGCATGGGTGGCTGGCGACTCAGGCCTGGCTTACATTCGATGCAGTGTTTTCAGGGGTTTGGCCACCTGGAAAAACGCCTCGGACAATCATTGTCTCTATGGGTGACGCTTTTTGTCACGCAGGCTCGCCCCGCCGGAGGGCGATGCTCCGAAGTCGGCTCTCCGCCTACGATCTGTCTTCTCTCCTACACCTGGCATACCTCCTGCAACTGCTGGAAACGTGGGCTGCTTCCGAGGCCGTCCTCGGCAGGCCCGAATGCGATCGCGGAGCGCCAAGCGCCGCGGTTTTCCATGCAGACAGGAGATTCCATGACACGCACTGGTGATACTTTGTCCCTTTCCCCCCCGCGGCTCGCCCGTGGCTTCACCCTGGTGGAGCTGATGATCGTAGTGGCGATCATCGGAGTCCTCTCGGCTGTGGCCATCCCCTCCTTCATGAAGTACATCCGCCGGTCCAAGACGACCGAGGCCTCCATGAACCTGCGCAAGCTCTACGACTCCTCGGTGACCTACTACGAGGCCGAGCACGCAGATGCGACCGGCAACATCCTCACCAAGCAGTTCCCCAACACCAAGGCCTGGACCCCGCCCCAGGGCCAGTGCTGCGCGGAGACCGGCCAGAAGTGCGCCCCCCCCGCCCACATCACCGACTGGACCGACCCGACCTGGCAGGCGCTGAACTTCAGCATCGACGACCCCTTCTACTACTCCTACTCGGCGAACCAGGCGGTTGGCACGGGCGTGGCGATCAGCGACCGCTACGACCTCCAGGCCTCCGGGGACCTGAATTGCAACGCCCTTTACTCCCTCTTCCGGCGCTCCGCCACCGTCGATAGCAACTTCGCCATCCGCGGCGGCTCGGGCCTGTACATCCAGAACGAACTGGAGTAGACCGCAAAGGTCCTCTCCCAACGCAATCCCCGCCGCGGCTTCTTCTCCAAATTCGATCCTCCTCCGCAGAAGAGCATTCTGCTAAGATACAATAGGAGGCTCCGATGCAGTGCAGACGAAGCCGCGGCTTCACTTTGGTCGAACTCATGGTCGTGGTGGTGATCGTGACCATCCTGTCGACCCTGGCCGTCTCGGCCTACCACAAGTTCATGATCCGGGCGCGGAGCACAGAGGTCTTCGCCATGTTCGCCGAGATCCGCGCCAAGGAAGAATCCTATCGCGCGGAATTTACCAGCTACCTGAGCGTCAGCACCAGCGACACCGACTTCTATCCGGTCCTGGGCAGCGCCGGCAACGAGCCGACCACCAAGACCTGGGCGCCGACCAACACCAACTGGACCAACCTGGGCGTGAGCCCCCCGCGAACGCAGCTCTACTGCGGCTACGCGGTGGTCGCCGGGGCCGCCAATAGCTGGGGCAGCGCCACCAACACCGTCACCCAGACCTTCCTCTCAGGCACCGCCCCGACGGTCAACTGGTGGGCCGCGGTGGCCATGTGCGACAATGACGGTGTCGCCGGCTCCCTCAACGACGGCAGGAACGCCACGTTCGTCACTTCATCCAGGACCACATCCACGCTGGAGACCAATCCGACCCGATGATGAAGCGCATCATCCCCGTCCTCCTCCTGGGTCTCTTCGTGGCGCTCAATGGGCTGTGCCACACCAGGCTCTTCGATCGCCGCAGCCACTTCCCGGAAGAGGAAGACATCCTCTACCTGCCCAAGGTGAGCGCCCTTTCGGCCATGTCCCTGGGCCACCACGAACTGGCCGCCTCCATGATCTTCGTGCGCGCGACGGTCTATTTTGGCGGCGAGATGGCCACCAAGGGCAAGCTTTACACTTTCCTCGACAACTACCTGGACACCATTGTCACGCTGGACCCTCAATTCGAGCTGGCGTACCGCTGGGCGGGCACCGCCACCATGTACAACGGGCGCTCCGTGACCAACGACATGGTCAAGCGGGCCAACCACTACCTGATCCTGGGCAACCAGCACTTCCCCCAAAGCTGGCAGTTTCCGTGGATGATTGGCTGTAACTACATGTTCGAATTGCAGGCCAAGGACGCCAAGGAGAAACAGGAGCTGCAGCGCATCGGCGCCGACTGGATCCGCCAGGCGGCGCTTCTGGGTTCGTCTCCCGCATGGGCCGCGCTCCTGGCGGCGCAGATCATGCGCAAGGAGGGCAAGAGCGAGGCCTCGGTGCGCTACCTGGAGGAGGTCTACCTGACGACCAACGACGACCAGACCCGCGAGGAGATCCGCAAGCGCCTGCTCAGCCTCCGTTCTCAGGTGGCCGCCCAGAAGCTGGAGCGCGAGGTCGGCGACTTCAAGAAGGGCTTCCAGGCCACGCTGCCCTACGCCCATCCCGACCTCTTTGTCCTCCTGGGTCCGCGGCCCGACAAAAGGATGGACCCCGAGTGGATCGGCCGCAACCAGGTCCTCATCGAGGCGCAGAAGAGCGAGGAGGCTTTTCAGAAAGAACGGGACGAGACCGTCGCGGCGCCCAAATGACGCCAGCCCCCAAGGACCCCGATCTCAGGCAGGGGGTGACCTGCGCCATCATGGCCTACAACGAAGAGCAGAACCTGGGCCAGGCGGTCGCCGAGGTCCGCCAGCACCTTCTGGCCAGTGGGCGCCCCTTCGAAGTCCTCATCGTCGACGACGGCTCAACCGACCGCACCGCCGAGATCGGCGACGAACTGGCCCACGAACATGCCGACACCCGGGTCATCCGCCACGGCCATAACCGCGGGCCCGGATCGGCCATCGTCACCGGCGTCGCCCAGGCGCGCATGCCCCTTTACTGTTTCCACCCCGCCGACAACCAGGTGGACTTCGGCGACATCTGCCAGGCCCTCGACCTGCTCGACCACGACTACGACCTCCTCGTCGGCCAGCGATCCGACCGCCACGATTACTCCTTTATGCGCCTTTTGGCGTCCTACGCCTCCATCACCCTGAACCGCTTCCTGTTCCACCTGCCCGACTACCGCGACTTCAACTTCATTTACCTGTGGCGCACCGGGCTGGTACAGCCCATGCTGCCTTTGCAGACCACCGGGGTCTTCCTTTGCACCGAGGTGCTCATCCGCGCACGCGA
Source organism: Polyangia bacterium (assembly GCA_038231615.1). Taxonomy (GTDB): domain Bacteria; phylum Myxococcota_A; class Polyangia; order Palsa-1104; family JAEUJZ01; genus JBBRLA01. The sequence goes on from JBBRLA010000029.1 coordinate 17,750, forward strand.
CGCCGGGGCCCGCATCGGGGTGGCCTACGCGGCCTACCGGCCCCGGGTGGCGGGAAAATCGACCGTGGGCCGGCCGATCGTCATGGTCAAGACCCTTGGGCAGGTGTTAAAGTTCTGGGCATTCTGGACCGCCCAGCGGTTCCGCGGCGTTTGAACCTTACTCCCGAATGACCCTCCCTAAACCTGAGTCCCCTGGACGCGTTCTCATCATCGACGACGAGCCCAGCCTGTGTCGCCTCCTTTTGCGCTGTCTCCGCGGCCACCACCAGGTGCGCGCCGTCGACGACGGTACCGAGGCGATCGCCCTGCTCCGCGACGACCCGGATTTCGACGTCATCCTATGTGATGTAATGATGCCCGTCGGCGGCGACGTAGTCTACCGCAGCGTCAGCGCCATCCACCCGCAGCTCGCCGGCCGCTTCGTCTTCCTCAGCGGCGCCGCTTTCGCCCCGGAAGCCCGGATGTTCCTCGACTCCCTTCCCAACCTTCGCATCGACAAGCCCTTCGACATCAATGAACTCATCGCCCTGGTGCAGCAGTTGGTGAACGAACGGCGAGAACTCACTCGGTTACAAGCAGGTTCTTGACCACTGTCGCCGTCTCCCCGGAGCGCACCGACACGGTGAAGGTCTCCTTCACGTTGAAGGCCGGGTTGTGCAGCGTGATCTGGTGCGAGCCCGCCGACAGCTTCAGCGCGGTCTGCGGCGTGTTCAGCCCGGTCTCCTTGCCATCGACGATGATCCGCGTCCAGGGCTTGGAGTTGATGCGCAAAAACCCCTCGTTTGTCGCCCGCTCTGATGACTTTCGGGACAAATGCTGCCCCGCCTCGCCGTCTTTGCCCTCTTCTTTCGCCTGGTGAGCGGGACGCCGCGGCTCCTCTTTACCCGCCACCGCCTCCTTCGCCGGCTCGGGTGGCTTCACCGGCTCAGGTGCCTTCACCGGCTCGGGTGGCTTCACCGGCTCAGGTGCCGAGAGCGTCGCCCGCAGCTCCATCATCTTGCCGGCCTCCAGCGAGATCGGCTGTTTCCACCAACGGGCACCCAGGCGCAGTTCCAGCGTGTGGCTTCCTGGCAGCACGCTCTGCACCCGCATCGGCGTCACCTGGTCCAGCTTTTGCCCGTCCAGAAGCGCCATTGCCCCCGGCGGGTCCGAGATGATAGTAAACCCGCCCGTCCGTGCCGCCAGCGACTCCAGGTGCGCGTTGCGCCGGATGGTCTCCCCGCCCCGCACCTGCACGCTCTGCGTCCACGGCAAAAACCCCTCGTGCTGCACCATCACCTGGTGCGACCCCGCCCGCAGGCGGATCTGCGCCGGTGACTCCGTCACATCCATCAGCTTCTGGTCCACCATCACCGAGATCCCGCTGCTGGGCTCCGCCCCCAGGATCAGCTCCCCGGTCTGCCCCGAGAAGATCGTATAACCCAGGAGCCCCCCCACCGCTACCACCAGCACCCCGCCGATGGCCAGCGCTGGCCCGATCGACGTGCGCCGCTGCACGCCCAAAAGGATCGGCCCCTCCACCACCGACGTGACCATCGAGGACCCCGACGGTACGCTCTTGTGCCATGCCCGCGTCGCCTGCTGCGACGCCACGGGGGCCAGAAGCTCCACCGACGGCGTCGGAAGGGACAGGTGCGACAGGTCCAGCACGTCCCGGGACGACAGCTCCGCCTCGGCCTCGACGCTTTCCCCGCCTTCGCTGCCTTCCCCGCCTTGGCTGCCGTCGGGCCCAGACAGCGGCGGATCGTAAAGGTTGGTCTCCAGCTCCTCCTCTTCCCAGTGGAAGTTCGCCACCTTGCCCTGCATCCCGTCGACCATCGTCATGTCGGCGCGATCTTCGTCGTCCTCCTCTTCCTCCGGCCCGTCAATCACCTCCGAGGGCGCCGATTCCACCGCCGCGGCCGGCGGTCGCGAAGGCTTCCGCGCCTCCGGGACCGGGGCTTGGCCGCTCCCCGCGCTTGGAGGCGGTGGCAGCGGCGGGATGAACGGCTTCCCCGAGTCCGGCGTCCACGAACTGGGCGATCCCGTCTTCTCCGCCTCCTTCCCCAGCCCCCGGGTTGCCGGGAAGCTCTGCGTGGCCCGCATCCGCGACGGCGGCGATGGTAGCGGCTGGTCCGGCTTGAACTCCCGGAACCGCTCCAGTTGCTCCCGCTCCTGCTCCATCTCGGCGCGGAACACCCGTTTCATCCACGACCCGAGTTCCTTGCGCGAATAAAACTCCCCCGAGGTGTACATGAACGCCTGTAGGTCGTCGTGCAGGTCGATGGCGTTCTGGTAGCGCTCGTCGACCTCCTTGGCCAGCGCCTTCAGGACGATGCGCTCCAGTTCCTCCGGGATCTTCCGGTTGTACATCGTCGGCGGCAGGATCTCGACGTTGCGCACCTTCTCCAGGGTGGCGAAGTCCGTCTCCCCGACGAAGAGCCGCTCTCCGGTCAGCAGCTCATAAAGCACGATGCCCACCGCGAAGATGTCCGATCGCCGGTCGATCGAAAGGCCGCGCACCTGCTCCGGGGACATGTAGCCAAACTTCCCCTTGAGGATGCCCACCTTGGTCTCCGTCGCCTGGCCCACCGCCTTGGCGATGCCGAAGTCGATGAGCTTGACCTCCCCCTCGAAGCTGATGATCAGGTTTTGCGGCGACACGTCCCGGTGCACCAGATGTAGCTCGTGTCCCAGGGAGTCCTTCTTGTTATGGGCGTAGTCCAGCCCCTCGCACACCTTCATCACCAGGAAACAGCCCTGGGCGATCGGCATCGTCGGCGCCCCGTCGACCAGGCGCTGCTTGCAGCGGTCGAAGATGGCCCGCACGTCGCGCCCCGAGACGTACTCCAGGGCGATGAAGTAGCTTTCGCCCACTTTCCCCAGGTCGAACACCTGACAGATGTTCGCGTGGTTTAACTGCACTGCGATCTTGGCCTCGTCGATGAACATCGAGATGAACTCTTTGTCCTCGGCGATCGCCGAGAGGATGCGCTTCACCGCTACGATCCTCTCGAAGCCTTCCACGCCGAACGCCTTGGCCTGGAAGACCTCCGCCATTCCCCCGACGTTGATCCGGTCCAGCAGGTAATATTTGCCAAACGGAACAGGCGATTTCAAAATCGGGTCCTTCGAGCCCACGGGCATCTGCCTATCGTACATGGTAGGTTAGCACTCGTCACTACCATCGCGAAGCGCCAAGCGCCGCGGTGAACCATCACCAGCAAAACAGAAACCACCCAACCCGAAGGAGGGAGCGATGCCGCAGGGCGACACGGAAAAGGACCCCCAGGTGAACATCAGCGCGACGGAGAACGAGGAGGGCGGGGTCCCGCTTACCCCCGAGGAATCCGTCGACATGGCGGAGGCGAACACCCTGACCGAGGTGTACTGCACCGACAATGAATTCGCCGCTACCGTGGCCATCGACGAGGTCCTGGGCGCCGAGGGCATTACGGCCTTCCGCCATGACCGCCGCTCCCATGCCATCCCCGCCCCCGCGTCGATGCCCGGCCAGATCGGCATCGCTGTGCCCGAGTCCCTGGCCGACGAGGCCCGCAGCCTCCTGCGCCAGGCCCTCCTGGACGGGGTCCTTTTGGAGGACGGCCAGGTCGTCGAGGGCGACGCCGTGGCCTGACCGGGGCGGCACGGCCCTCATGTTATCTCATCTTAATCTTAGGGCAGAAAAGTCGCCGCCTGCGCCGTTTCGATGCAGGTCATCGCCTGGGGCAGCGTCAGTTGCCCCTGTCCCAGCAGCAGGTCAAATTCCTGCCGCAGGTTGGTGTGCAGGATGTAGGGCCCGTCGGTGTTGATGGTGTACTTCACCCCGTGCTCGCGAAATGTCGCCATCACCCCGCCCAGTTCTTCCAGGCTGGACACTGCGTGGGTGCGCAGGTTCGACGAGGGGCAAATCTCCAATACGATCTTCGCCTCGGCCAGCTTCGCCATGACCTCCGGGCTGCGGTGGGCCGCGATCCCGTGGCCGATCCGCGCCGGGCGCAGCTCCGAGATCACTGCCATCACCCCGGCCACGTCGGTGTGCGAGGTCTCCCCGGTATGCACCGTGGTCCCCAGGCCCGCCTGCCGCGCCCGCTCGAAGAGGTCCCGGTAGCGCGCCACGTCCGACGACAGTTCCACCGTATGCCGCTCCGGCCCCGCCAGATCGATGCCGATCACCCCCCGGTGCATCCACTTCTCCGCTTTGCGCTCGATGATCTCGTTGAGTTCGTAGTCAAACTCCCGGGCCAGGCAGAAGATCAGGCCCGCCCGCACCCCGTACTCCAGGCACGCCCGGTCCATCCCCCGCAGTGCCGCCTGGATGATGTAGTCCAGGTCGCGCTCCCCTTGCAGGTTGCGCTTCATCGGGTTAAAGCGCAGCTCGATGGTGGACACCCCCGAACTGCGGTATTCCTTGCCGATGATCTCGTAGACCGACCGTTCGATCGCCGACGGGGACGACTGGATGCGCTCGGTCCAGCGATGCATGATGTCGACGAAGTCGTCCAGCGAGTTGACCTTCGCCGGGTCCGCGGTGATCAGGTTGACAAACTCCCGGTAGGACTTCACCGGCAGCTTGAACCCGTGCTCGTGGGCGATCGACCACAGGACATGGGGCGCGACGGCGCCGCCGACGTGGATATGCAGGTCGCACAGTTCGATGTCGAGAGGGAGAGCAGGCACCCAGGAAAAATGCCCCTCGCCTACCCGTCTGTCAAGGAAAGACTCCGGTCCTTCCATGGCCCATCCGCTCCGGCTTATTTTGCTGCCCGCTCCTCGCCGATGAGCCAGGCAAGGGGGCAATCCAGCCCGCGGGCCAGAAGCTCCACGGCATGCAGGCTGATGTCCCGGCTGGCGCGGAGACCCTCCTCCACATCGCGCAGAAATGGCACCGCTAGGCCGGTTAGCGCATATAGCTCCTCGTGAACCAAGGACGAACGCTTTCGCTTTTCGCGCAGGCGCTCACCCAGATCCTTGAGCAGCGAACTTGTGCAGTGTCCATCCCGTTCCCTGGACAGGTCGCTGTCCAGCACGTCCTCCGGGCCGGCGGGAAAGAACCGAAGCACAAGATGGTCTATCACCGCGTCCGGATCCAGCGGCAGCGCCGGCAGGCGGGGATCCTGCTCCTCAGCATCGCTGGCATCGGGGAGCGCGCCGCTGTGCCAGTGGGCGTTGAAGTGCGCGGCTGGACCGGTCCCCATCTGTACGGCGTCGAGATCGTAGCGCAGGTAGGTGGACTGCCAGCGCCCTGGACAGATGCCCTGGACCTGGATGCTCATGCTCAGCGGGCGCTGCGCCTGCTCATCGATCAAAACCAGCAGCGACATCTCTCCGTTGAGCAGCCGGCGGCCCGAGTAGAATTGCAGCAGGCCGTGGCCGCGGTCGCTGGCGGCGCCCTGCGCGGTCCCGCGCCCGGCGGCGACGCTGATCGGGTAGACGCGCGGGGCACCGATTTCGGCCTCCTGTACCATACGTCGGTAGGCGTTGCGGGCCGAGGGCGTCAGATCGTGAACCGGGATGTGCTGGATGCGCTGGTGATCACCGGGCTTCAGGATTTCCAGATCGCAGAGCGGCGCCAGGCGTTCACGGATGGCATTCTCCCAGCCTCTGCCGGAGAGACGCCGGGCTTCGTGCTTCTGCGCCTTCTGCCAGCGCATCCGCGCGCGCGCGTCGGCCTCACCCAGCCAGAGTTGCCATGCTTTCCGCTCTCTGGACGAGAGCGGACTACTCATCGATCGCCCCGGACTGAAGCTGCGCCAGGTGGAACCAGTAGTTGTGCTGGAACGTATCGCTGATCTTGTCCGCTTGCCAGGCCCGCGCATAATCTGACGGCGTCATGCCAGTCTGGATCGTCATCTGGGCCAGTGCATGCGTGACTTCTTCTGGGGCGATCGTCGGTGGACAAGCATCGAGATTCTCGACGATCCGGGCCTTGACGAGGCTGAAGAACGCAGGCGCTGAGCGCAACAGAGAGGCCAGTTCGGTGCGGAGGACGAATACCAGGGTGAAGCGCCCCCAGGCGCGCAGGCGATCGCGGTGAGTATCGAGCCACTCGCCGAAGGGCACGGCCTGGCCGGCGTTCACTAGAAAGGCCAGGGCCTGATTGTCGTCGGCGGAGGTCGAAGGGGCCTGCTTTTCGAGGGCTTTTGCGTCATCAAAAGAGACAAGAGTGATTCCGTGAATGTGCGCCTCGGCAATCATTTCTTTGAGAAAGTCCTGCCGCTGCCGGTAGTCATCGACCACGACCAACGAGGGCAGCCCATCCTCATGAGGCATAATGAGCTGGTCGATGAGGACGCGCACAGATGTCGGCATGGCTAGAAGTCCTTGATCAGCGGATGGACACGGAACGTTCCGCTGGGGTCCTCGATGATCAGGTTAAGGGCCAATGTGAGATCGCGCATCTCCGGGTCACCTGGGAGGGTACCGGTGCTCTGGACGTGGGACAGGAACTTTCTGGCGCGATCCGGTTCATCGCTGAGCGTCAGTTTCAAGGCGTGTGACATCTCGGCAATGGCTTGTTGAGCATGCTGCTGGCTAACCGTTTCGGATCGATCGTCGATGGCGTGCTGGACGGTGTTGGCAACCAACTGGATCGCATCCCGGATAATGCCTCCGCTCATGGAGATAAGTGGCGTGACCGCTGCCGCCGCTTCCCATGCCTTTAGCTTCGCATCGATGAATCGGTGGATTATCACCGTCGTGATGAAGCTTGGATCTTCTCGGACTGGCACGGAAAGGAACTCAATCGCGCCATCCACCTCGGGACTTCGGGTGATCGCGTCCCGACCATACTTGAGCCGAGTCGGAACGACAATCAACGATGGGCACATCCTGAACACCCGTGACTGGAGCAGGTCAGCCATGAATGCGGATGAGATACGAGCGGGAAGTTTCTCCAACCCATCGACGATGAAGAGCACGGGGCGCAGATGCTGAATTTCGGCGATGAGGCGAATCAGGGTCTCCTGACCGGCCTGCGTCCATCCCCTCGTGGACCAGGACGGCCAGGCGTCCGCAGTCAGAAGGCTCGATGAAGTCTCTTCCTCGTTGAAAACGTGCAGGACCTCGCGGGTGATCTCTGCCGTGGGCCCGGTCCACGTCTGCGTCGCAGAACAATCGCGCGCTGCACGATAAAGGCACCACAACAGGTAGCTGAAGAAGAGCCCTTTGTCTAATTCGACCCCCACATCCCGGTCGAAGGGGCAGAAGGCCACGACGTAATCCGCGCGGGCGTTGGCGGCGATACGCCGCAACTCCGTAGTCTTGCCGCAACCCGCAGCCCCGGCGAGCAAGAGCGGCTTGACCTGGCCGCCCAGGAGCCGGCCGCTGATTTTCGCCCCCAGGTGATCAGGCCGATCTATATAAAGCTCGTCGTCGACATCAAGCGGCGCCGCGTAGCTGAGGCGCTGACGGGCTTGAATGAGGGGTCTCAGATCGGCCATCAATGTCACTATACGTGCCGAGAGAGACCGCCGCCAGCTTCTTTTGCCACGGCGAAGTTGGCGATCGAAGATCGAATCCTTGTCCTGCCAGGCGTTCAGCGCATCCTGGTTCAGCCTGGTGATCAGCACCTTCCCACGGCTTCGCCCATGTGGGCCCCTTCCTTTGTTGGTTCGCACACCCGGATGCTGCCCTTCGGGTCGGCCAGAAAAGACAGGCGTCCTGATGGTCATGGAGGGCCTCTCAGCGGCTGAAGACCCCGGACCTTCGATCCTGAGACCCAATACATTCGCCTTCAAGATGCCGCATCATGACCCCCAAGATGCCGCCTCTTCAACTCAAGAGGCCGCATCATGACCCTCAAGAGGCCGCATCATGACCCTCAAGAGGCCGCATCATGACCCTCAAGAGGCCGCGTCATGACCCCCAAGATGTCGCATCTTCAACCCAAGATGCCGCGTCATGACCC
>JBBRLA010000030.1:0-25630 GCA_038231615.1 Polyangia bacterium
AAGACAACCTGTGCAGCCAGAGAAAGAGGAAAGGCAACTGCGGTGCGGGATCCGCAGTCAAGAGAGCAGAAAAAGACAACCTGTGCAGCCAGAGAAAGACGGCCGAAGATGACCGAGACAAAAGGAAGGGGTAGCCCGACAAGGCGGCCGGCTTTTTCTGCGCTCTTGGCTTCGGTTTCCGCACCGCAGTTGCCATTCCGGGCACGTAAATCGGCTTCGTCTTGGAATGCCAACGACGGTGCAGCCGGCTTTTTCTGGCTACCACTTGAGTCGCGGGCGTCTTCGCCCGAGTCTTCGGAACTGCACCCTCCCGGAAAGGGACGCGCATCGCTTTTATGCGACGATGGCGATGCGCGGGCCGATGGAGATGTCGATCTCCCGGGCCAGGAACAGGTCCCCGTCCAGGGTGAAGGGCTGCTCCTTGGGGAACTCCATGCGCACGTCGCGGGCCGGCTGGTCCAGGTGCGGCTGCCCCAGAAGGGGCCGCCCAGCGTAGACCCGTGGAAGCTGCGCGGCCATCGACCACAGCGGCAACCCCGAGGCCACCACGTGGAAGCGCCCGGGGTCGCGCCCCCCGCGCCACGTCACCCGCATTCCCAGGCCCACGTCGGCCACCGTCGCGCAGAGCAAGAGCCGGAAACGCTCTGCCGGGACCTTGGCCCCGTCCACGTGGAGCCGCGCCTCGGTATCGGCGAAGAGCCGCCGCGCCAGCGGCCCACCCACGATGGTGGACCCGATGGTCCGGGCAGTGAGCTGCGCGGCCCACAGGGGCCCCGCCCCGGGGCGCTCATAATAGACTTGCAGGAACCGCGCCCCCATCGCCGCGGCGAAGAGAAACCCGTACAGGTCCTCCCCGCCAGCCTCCCCGGCGGCATCCCCCCCAGCCCCAGCCCCTGGCACCGAACGCACCCGGATGAGGTCCTGCCAGCGCGACCCCGCCCCAAGGCCCCGGCGCAAGAGTTCCTCCGGCCGCCCGCGCACCCCCAGGTTGCCGGCCACCGTGTTGATCGTCCCCCCGCGCAAGAGCAAAAGCCGCGGCCTCCGGCCTGCCCCGTAGGCCCGCACCATCGCCGTCACCGTGGCCATCGCCGTCCCATCCCCGCCGCATACCGCCACCAGGTCCACCCCGCGCGCGGCGAACCCCTCCATCACCCCCCGCAGGTCCTCCCGGGTCCGCGTGACCACCACCTCCCCCTCCGCCGGCGCCACCCCCTGGCCGCGCAGCACCTGCCGCAGGCGCTCCGGCAGCAAGGGGTCGCGGGCCCCCCGCGCCCGCGGGTTCACAATCACGCCGATCATGTGGCCAAGAAGCCTACCCGATCCCGCCCTCCGGCGCAGTCTTCCTTCATGTGGCCCACAACCTCGGGCAGAACACCGGGCCAAAAATGAGGACCACGGCACACTTGGGTTATAATCCCTGCATGCTCCCGGTTGCAGGCAGCGGAACCAAGCCCCCCCTGGGGGCCCCGCAGACCCTCGACCGCTACCAGGTCGACCGCTGCATCGGCCGCGGCGGCATGGCCGAGGTATACCACGGCGAACTCCTGCGCATGGGCGGCTTCGCCCGGGAGGTCGCCGTCAAGATCCTCCTGCCGCAGCTGGCCAGCGAGCCCGAGTTCGTCAACATGCTGATGGACGAGGCGCGCATTGCCGCCGCCATCAACCACCCCAACGTGGTCCAGATGCTGGACGTCGGCCAGGAGGGCGACACGTGCTACCTGGTCATGGAGTACGTCGATGGCACCGACCTGCGCAGCGTCGAGCGCCGCCACGAGAGCGGCCGCGTGCCCCTTTTGCCCCTGCTCTACGTCATCGCCGAGGTCCTCCGCGGCCTGTCCGCCATCCACACCCTCAAGGACCCCAAGGGCACCCCCCTGCGCGTCGTGCACCGCGACGTCACCCCGTCCAATGTGCTGATCACCCGCAGCGGCGTGGTCAAGCTGGCCGACTTCGGCATCGCCCACGCCAGCGGCCGGCTGACCCAGACCCGCCACGGCGCCGTCAAGGGCAAGACCCGCTACATGGCCCCCGAGCAGCTCGACGGCCGTCCCATCGACTGCCGCACCGACCTGTTCGCCGTCGGCGTGGTCCTTCTGGAGGCGCTTTTGGGCCGCGATGCCGCCGACGCCTGGCAACACACCGCCATGGGCCCCATCTTCCGCGTCCCGGTGCGCCTGCCCGCCGGCCTGCCCGCCGACGTCGAGACCCTTCTGCGCCGGGCCCTAGCAAGCCCGATGGACGAGCGCTACGAGAGCGCCACCGCCTTCCGCCACGAGGTCCTGCGCTCGCTGCACGCCCGCACCAAGGAGCGCAGCGAGGAGGTCGCCTACGGGGCCGACGACCTTTCGGCCTTTGTCCAGCAGGTGCTGACCCTGCCTGAACTGATCGGCCAGAAAGGCCAGCTCGGCCAGAAGGGGCCCAAGGCAACGCCGGCCCGGGGCGGCTCCGAATCCTTCATCGCCGACGAGGAAGAATCCAGCCTGCTGATCCCCGCGGAACATATCGGCATCGGCATCGCCACGCCCCCGCCGCTCCTGCCGCTGCCCCCGCTTTTGCCCCTGGCCACCGTCTTGTCCCCGGCCCCGACGGCCGCGCCGACACCGATTTCCTCCCCGGCCCCGGCCCCCATGTCTTTAGCGTCCGCGTCCCTGGCCCTGCTCTCCGCCGACAACGACATCGCTACTGCCACCGCGGCCCGTCCGGGCCTTTTGAGCGAAAACACCCTGGACCGCTCCGAGGAGCGCGACTTCCCCACCGTGCGGGCCAGTTCCCGCGGGCCGGACCCGGGCACGGGGGGCGCGCCGACCATGCAGATGCCGGCGGTGTTGCTGTCTCGCTCCGACTGGGTCCTTCCCCGGCAGGGCAGCGATGAGCCCACCGCCCCTCCGCTCCCTTCGACCAGCGACCAGACCCTGCCGCCGCCGCCGAGCACCTCGGGGCTGCATTTCATGTCCGCCCTGGCCACCCTGGCAGGCGATTCGCCCGACCCACAGTCAGCCACCGCGGTGACCGCGCGGCGCCGGCTCGCCTCCCACGACCTGGCCACCCTCCCCGATGGCGGCCCCGCCGGCCCGTACTTCTCCAGCGGCCAGGCCGCCCTGGGCGAGGGCCTGCCGGTCATGATGGCGATGGAAGAAGGCTACACCGGCCTGACGCCAATCCAGCTTCGCAAAAGCTTCCGGCAGACCCTGGTCAACGCGGTCCAGGTGCCGGCCAACGCCCTGCGCAACACCCTGGCCCGCGCCTCGCAGAGCACGGTGATCAAGGGACTGAGAGGGGGCGGCAAAAGATCGACCCGGCTGCTGCTGACCCTGGTGTGCGGGCTGGCCCTGGCGGCAATCGGCCTCTCGGTGCTGTACCGGGTACAGGGGCTGGGACGGACGCTGCCCCCGCCGTTGCCCGAACTGAAGCCGGATCCGCCGCCGCCCCCCGTCGAACCGCCGCGCCCGCAGGTGGGCCACCTGCTGCTGGTCAACGCACCCACCAGCATCAAGGTGATCATCGACGGGGTGAAGCAGCAGGGGCCGCACATCTACGACCTGACCCCCGGCAGCCACAACGTGCGCCTCCAGTCCGTCCGCCACCGGGACGTCGTCAAGACCATCGAGATCCGCGGTGGGGATGAACTGAAGCTAACCGCCGATGGCAGCCTCTCCGGTCCAATCCGCTGAACAGAAGCACCTGGCCGGGCAGCTTTTGACGTACCTCCTCGCTCCGTCGGTCACGTACAGTAGTACGCTCCCTCGGTCGCTGTGGGGGTGCGCCAAAATCTGCTCCGGCCATGTGCTTCTTGCTTAGATGACTCTTCATCATCTGACGCGACCCTGTATAGACCCGGCGCTGTGAGTAGGGGCTACTGCGAAAGGCCCAGGGTGGCCAACTCGGCGCCTGAGAAGAAGAAGGCGATCTCGGTGCGGGCGTTGTCGACGCTGTCGCTGCCGTGGACTGCGTTTTTCTCGATGTCAGTGCCGTGCTTTTGGCGAATGGTCCCCGCCGCCGCTTTCTTGCTGTCGGTGGCCCCCATGAGTTCGCGGTTCTTCAGCACCGCGTTCTCACCCTCCAGCGCGATGACCACCACCGGTCCCGAGGTCATGAACTTCGTCAGGTCCTTGAAGAACGACCGCTCCCGGTGGACGTAGTAGAAGTCCGCCGCCTGCTCGGGCGTCAAATGCAGCGTCTTGATGGCCACCGGCCGCAGCCCGCCCTCGATGAGCTGGTGGATGATGGCGCCGTGGGCGAGCTTCTGCACCGCGTCCGGCTTGATGATCGACAGGGTCCTCTCGATGGCCATGGGGATGTCTCCTGAGTTTTGGTGTGCAGCTTGTGTAGCAGCTTATGGAAGTGCTTGTGTAGGTGCGGCCATCGCGAAGCGCCGCGGTCCACCCATCGGGCTACTTCAGGACCGACTGCAACGTGACGCCCAGCTCGGCCGGGGTCTTGGCCACCGCGATGCCGGCGTCCCGCAGGGCGGCGATCTTCTCCGCCGCAGTGCCCTTGCCCCCGGCGATGATGGCCCCGGCGTGGCCCATTCGCTTCCCCGGCGGGGCGGTCTGCCCGGCGATGAACGCCGCCACCGGCTTGTCCATGTGCGCCTTGATGAACGCCGCCGCCTCCTCCTCAGACGAGCCGCCGATCTCGCCCATCATCAGCACCGCCCGCGTCCCCGGGTCGTCCTGGAACATGCGCAGCACGTCGACGAAGTCCATCCCCTTCACCGGGTCGCCGCCGATGCCCACGCAGGTCGACTGCCCCAGCGAAAGCGTGGTCAGTTGATGCACCCCCTCGTAGGTCAGCGTCCCCGATCGAGACACCACGCCGATGTCGCCGGCCATGTGGATGTACCCCGGCATGATGCCGATCTTGCACTGTCCCGGGGTGATCACACCCGGGCAGTTGGGCCCCACCAGCCGCGTACGCCGGCTCCCGGTCTGCGTCTCCAGAAGGCGCTTCACCCGCACCATGTCCAGCGTAGGGATGCCCTCGGTGATGCACACCACCAGCTGGATGCCGGCGGCGATGGCCTCTAAAATGCCGTCCGCCGCCGCCGGGGGCGGCACGTAGATCACCGTGGCGTTGGCCCCGGTCTGTGCCACCGCCTGCGCCACCGTGTCGAAGACCGGCACCCCCTCATGGATCGTCCCGCCCTTCCCCGGCGTGACGCCGCCGACGACATTCGTCCCGTACTCGACGGCCTGCCGGGTGTGGAAGCTGCCCGTCTTGCCGGTCAGCCCCTGCACCAAGAGGCGCGTGTTCTTGTCGACGAGGATCGCCATGTTATGCCGCTCCCTGCGCCACCAGTTGCGCGATCTTCTGGGCGCCGTCGGCCATGTCCGCCGCCGCCACCACGTTCAGGCCCGATTCCCGCAAGATCTTCTTGCCCAGCTCCACGTTGGTCCCCTCCAGGCGCACCACCAGCGGCACCTTCAGGCCGACCTCCTTCACCGCCGTCAGCACCCCGTGGGCGATGGTGTCGCATTTCATGATGCCGCCGAAGATGTTGACGAAGATCCCCTTCACGTTGAGGTCGGCGGTGATGATCTTGAACGCCGCGGTGACCTTCTCCGCGGTGGCCCCGCCGCCCACGTCCAGGAAGTTGGCCGGCATGCCGCCGTAGTGGCGGATGATGTCCATCGTCGCCATCGCCAGCCCGGCCCCGTTCACCATGCAGCCGATGTTGCCGGTGAGCTGGATGTAGCTCAGATCATACTTCTTGGCCTCGATCTCCGCCGGTTCCTCCTCGGCAAGGTCGCGCAGCGCCTCGATCTCCGGGTGGCGGTACAGGGCGTTGTCGTCGAAGCTCAGCTTGGCGTCCAGGGCCAGAAGGTCCCCGCCCGCGGTCACCACCAGAGGGTTTACCTCCACCAGAGACGCGTCCAGGTCGTGGTACATCTGCACCAGCCCCGTCAAAAGCGCCACCCCCTGCTTCAGCGTGTTCGGGCCGTATCCAGAAAGCCCCAGGGCGAAGCCGATCTCCCGCGCCTGGTAGGGGCGGAAGCCAATGGCCGGGTCGATGATCTGGCGGAAGATCCGCTCGGGGGTGTGGTGGGCCACCTCCTCGATGTCCATGCCGCCCTCGGTGGACGCGATGACCGACACGCGCCCCTCCTTTCGGTCGAGGATCACCGCCAGGTACAGCTCCTTCTTGATGTCCACCCCCTGCTCGACGAGCAGCCGCCCCACTTTCTTGCCCTCGGGGCCGGTCTGATGGGTGATGAGCTGCATCCCCAGGATGCCGCCCACCACCTCCTTCACCGCCGCCATGTCGTCAGTGACCTTGACCACCTTGACGCCGCCGCCCTTGCCCCGGCCGCCGGCGTGGATCTGGGCCTTCACCACTACGATGTTTTGCTTCGTCGCCGCCCGCACCATCTCTGCCGCGGCCACCGCCTCGTCCAGCGAAAAGGCGGGCTTCCCCATGGGGACGGGGATGCCGTAACGAGTGAGCAGGTCCTTGCTCTGGTACTCATGGATATTCATGCTTTTCCCTTCATCGGCCGTCGCCCATGTGCAGCACAAGCCCGGTGCGCAACGGTCTACAGCTTGGCCGAGGCGTCCAACAGCTCGCGCACCGCGCCGGCGCTCTTGTCGAGCATGGCCTTCTCGGCTGGGGACAGCTTCACCTCGATGATCTTCTCGACCCCGTCCTTGCCCAGGATCACCGGCACGCCGATGTACATGTCCGACAAACCATACTGGCCGGTAAGATACGCCGCGCAGGGCAAGAGCCGCTTCTGGTCCAAAAGGAACGACTCCGCCATGGCCATCGCGGCGCTGGCCGGGGCGTAATACGCCGAGGTCCCCATCAACTTGACGATCTCCCCACCTCCCCCGGCGGTGCGCGCAACGATTCCCTGAAGGGTCTTCTCGTCGATAAGCTGGCTGACCGGCACGCCGTTGATGGTGCAGTACGAAATCACCGGCACCATGGTGTCGCCGTGGCCGCCCAGCACCATGGCGCGGACGTCCTTGACGCTGGCGCCAAGCTGCCGGGCCAGGAAAAGCTGCAACCGCCCGGAATCCAGCACCCCGGCCATGCCGACCACCCGGGTTTTGGGGAAGCCCGTGACCCGGGCGGCCTCCATGACCATCGCGTCCAGGGGGTTCGAGATGATGATGACGAAGGCGTCGGGGCAGTGGGCCTTGATGTTGCCGGCGACGTTGCGAATGATGTTCAGGTTGATGACCAGAAGATCGTCGCGGGACATGCCCGGCTTGCGCGGGACGCCCGCGGTGACGATGACCACGTCGGCCCCGGCGCAGTCCTGCCACTGACTGGTGCCGGTGATGTGGCAGTCGTAGCCCAGGATGGCGCCGTTCTGCTCCAGGTCCAGGGCCTTGCCTTTGGCCAGGCCCTCCTTGTCGGGAATGTCGAAGAGGACCACGTCGCCCAGCTGCTTGCGGGCGCAGAGCGCGGCCAGCTCGCCGCCAATGTTGCCGGCGCCGATGAGAGCGATCTTCCTACGGCTTTTGCCCGGGTGAGAGCCGGAGTGGACCTGTGCGGACTGGGTCATGGGGCCTCCTTGAATCGGGGCGGGGAATCTATCCCGACCGGGGGGGTAGGTGCAAGGCTGACGCTTTTACCGGGTGTGCCGGGTGGGATGGACGATGGGCCTCCGCGCCGGCCACGTGGGGCCCGTGTGGCACCAGCGGGTCGAACACCCCGTTGCCGTCCACATCCAGAAAGACCGGGTTGGTCAGCGCCAGCGGCCGTACATCATAGTGCCGGGTATCCCCGACCACCGGTGCCAGCGGCCGGTCCCCATCGACCCGTACCACCACCCAGGCGTCGCGGCTGGCCTGGACATCGAAGTGGTCCTTGAAGCGCACCCGCGCGGTCCCCGCCGGCACCGCCCAGCGTTTCTCCTCGTGGCCGTTCACGTACAATGTCACCGTGGTCACCGCCACCCATGCAGCGGCCTGGACCTCGATGTCCGCCCGCGCCTTGCCCCCCGGCGCGTGTACCACATCGCCCACCCCGGCCCCACCGACCGTGAGCCGCACGAAGGGGCCGGTCGAGAAGAATGAGTGGTGCCCCTTCATGGCCCGGGCGATCACCAGCGGTGTCACCATCATCGGCCGGCTGTCGAGCACGCGTACGTAGTTGCGCGGATATCCGCCCAGGTTGTAGGTCAGGTGGTGGGTGTCTGAATTCCCAGTGGCCGTGACCACGTGGCCGTGGTTGATGAGCGCGAACCAATCATTGATCACCCGGTCGATGCTTCGCCGCTCCGAATCCTGATAGCCGTTCAGGACCTCCACTGCGTCAAAGTCGAAGGAGAAGCCGGGACGGCCGGCACGATCGCTGGCGCTGTCCAGGCGACCCAGGTTGAAGTAGCCGATCTCGTTGTCGATGCGGGGGTGGTGCACGTCGATGAGGGCGTCGGGGTAGCTCTGGTGGATCTCATGAAACATTTCGGCTGCGGTGCGACCGTGGACGTGGATGGCGCCGTGGCCGGCTCGGTCCACGTTCTGTGGCAAGGGGAACACCCCGTGGTGACCCCAGCCGCCCGTGGTCAGTTCCTCCCCGGTCAGGCTGCCCAGGTAGCGGCCTACACCGAGTTCGGCGATGATCGGCCCATAATTGCACACTGCGTTGTGGTCGGTGGAGGTGATCAGCCCCACCCCATCGGCGATGAACTCGTAGACCCGATCGTGCATGGGGACATGGGAATCGGTCGAGCAGTTGGCGTGCACGTGAAAGTCGGCGGAGACGAAGCCGGCGGCATCCACCACGTGGCGCAGGGCGGTGCGCACGAAGGTCGGGCGATCGGTGATGCGGACCTTGCGGGCGATGTACAGGTCCCACTCGGGACCCAGGCTGATGTAGATGTCGTAGGTGCCCCGAGGTACGTGGGCGGCGCCCAGGCCGGTCAGCGACATCAGCCGGTTGTACGCGACAATGGCGTCACCTTCCTGCCGGGCGATGTCGATGCGGGTGAATTCTGGGTCGGGGCTGCCCTCCACGCCCAGAAAGGTGAGCTTGGCGGGAATGAGCTTGCCGGTCTCGACGTCGCGCACTTCATAGGCCAGCTCACCTTCAGGGGCCAGGTGGGGCATCGGGCCGGGCGGCGGCGTGGCGGCGAAAAGGCGCGGGAGCAGCGCCAGGGATGCGGCCAGCGCGAAGGTGACCACCGGGGGAACCAGGGAGCGAAGGGTCATGAGCCGCAGTGTACTGCGTTTCCGTCTGTGGCGACTTCTGCCTTGATGGACCACAAGAATGAGAGCGGTTCAGATGGGCCGCCAGTGCCCAGGGACTTCAGCGCAGATCGATGGACACCTGTCCGCGGAGGTGACGGACGACGCCGTCGTGGGCTTTCTGGACTTCTTCATCGGTCAGGGTGCGTTCGGGATGGCGGTAGGTCAGGCCGAAGAGCATGCCCTTCTTGCCCTCAGGGACACGGCCCTTCTCGCGATAATCCTCCATGACCTGGACGTCGGAGAGCAGGGTCTCTCCCGCACCGCGGAGATCCCGCAGAAGGTCCCCTGCCGAGATGGGGGCATCGACGAAGAAGGACAGGTCGCGGGTCACAGCGGGAAAGCGCGGCAGCGGCGCGAAGGTCGGCGCCTCGGGCAGATTTTGTGGCAAATCAAGTTCGAAAGCGAAGGCCACGACCTCGATCGAGAGACGTTGCCGGAGGTCGGGATGGATCTCGCCGAACTCGCCGATCGCCCTGCCCTGCCTATCTTCCACCACCGCGGCGACCCCGGGATGGAGCCAGGGGACTTCCCCGGGGCGAGCGACGCGGACCCGCACACCTGCCTGTCCCCCCAGACCCAGGCCCCGGGCCAGTTCCTCGACCAGGCCGCTGATGTCAAAGACATCGATCGAGTCCCCGGGCCCCGCGTTGAGGAAATGATCCCGATGGCCGGCCAGGACACCCGCCACGCGGGCGCGCTCCTCCACCGGCATCTTGTCGGCGGTAAGGCAGGTGGCGGCGCGGACCCGGACCCCTTCGGCCAGGGGCCCCGATAAAGCGGTGTTTCGGATGCACAGGGCGCGGTACTCATCGGACTCGGGTCGTTTCAGGAAGACCTCGCCCACCTCGAAGAGCCGTACGTCGTCGATGCCGTGGCTGATCTGCCGGCGCAGCGCCTCCAGCAGCCCCGGGACGAGCTGGGTGCGCATCGTCGAGAGTTCCTCTCGCAGCGGGTTTTGCAGGGTGATCGGCTGGGAACGGCGATCGTCCGCGGGAAAACCCAGGGCGCGGAGGCGATCCGGGGAGACGAAGGAGAAGTTCTGGACCTCGGACAGACCCAGGGCGGCGCACAGGTCCCGGGCCCGGTCAGACAGGAGGCCGTCCATGGCCAGGCGGCGTGCGTCCTGCGTCCGCTCGTCATCAGCAATGCGCATTCGCGGCAGCCGTGGGGTCACGGTGTCGTAACCGCGAAGGCGGGCGACCTCCTCGATGAGGTCGATCTCGCGGGTGAGGTCGGGACGGAAAGTCGGCACGGAAACTTGCAAGACCTCCGCGCCGGTGATTCCGTCGGAGACCACCGAGAGACCCAGGGAAGTCAGGAGCCTGACCTGCTCGGCGGCGGGAATGTCGGCGCCGACAATGTCCCTGGTGCGCTGAGCGCGAAGAGCGAGACGGCCCGGCTCGATCGGCTGGGGATAGATGTCGACCAGCGCCGGAGCGATGGTGCCGCCGCCCATCTCCAGCATGAGTTGGGCGCAGCGGGCGGAGGCGCGCAAGAGGCCCTGGTTGGGGTCGACGCCGCGCTCGTATCGATGGGAGGCCTCGGTGTGCATTTTGAGGCGGCGCCCGGTGCGGCGGATGGTGGTGGGATCGAAGTAGGCGCCCTCCAGCAGCACCGCGGTGGTGGTGGCGGTGACCTCAGCGGATTTGCCGCCCATGACACCCGCCAGGGCCACGCCCCGCTCCCCGTCGGCGATGACCACGTCGCCGGGCACCAGGGACCGGACCACGCCGTCGAGAGTGGTCAAGGTCTCGCCGGAGACCGCCTTTCGCACTACGATGCGCGACCCGACCAACTGAGCGAGGTCGAAGGCGTGGAGCGGCTGCCCCCATTCAAGCAGAGCCAGGTTGGTGGCGTCTACCAGGTTGGACAGGGGGCGGACTCCAAGCCGCTGGAGGCGCAGACGTGCCTTCAGTGGGCTTCGACCGACGCGCAGGCCGGTGAGCACCCGGGCAGTGTAACGGGGGCAGCCCACGGGGTCCCGGATCTCGACGGAAACCGCGGGGGTGTCGCCATAGTAAGAGGAAAGGTCGACTTCCGGCAGGTGCAAGCGGGCCCCTTCCCTGGCGAAGAGGGCGGCGACCTCACGGGCCACACCGACATGGCCCATGCAATCGGGGCGGTTGGGGGTGACGTTCAGGTCGAGGACCGTATCCGGCAGGCCCGTGGAGACCGCGAAATCAGCGCCGATGTCGATGCCATCCTCCGGGGTCAGGAGCAGAATTCCGCCATGGTCCTCGGAGAGTCCCAGCTCGTCCTCGGCGCAAAGCATCCCCGGGGAGACAATGCCGCGGACGTCTCGCTCTCCCAGGCACGCCCCCGAGGGCAACGTGGCACCCGGCCGGGCCCACACCACCCGCGTCGATCGTCCAACCTCGCCGGGTTCTGGAACGTTGGGAGCACCGCAGACCACCTGCGTGACCTGCTGGCCGTCGAACACGTCCACCAGGGTCAGTTTGTCGGCCTTGGGGTGACGCCGCTTGCCGCGGATCTCGGCGACCACGGCACCCGACAGGCCGGCACCCACGTGGGTCACCCCTTCGACCTCGATGCCGGCCAGGGTCAGGCGGGTGGCCAGGTCCTGCCAGCCAATGCCAACCTGCCCAGGCAAATCGACCAGCTCACGCAGCCAGTTCAACGAAATCTTCATCGTTCGATCCTCTTCCTCGGCCTAGCTGGTGAAGTGCGCTTCTCCTGAGAAGAAGAGCCGCAGGTCATCGATGCCGTAGCGCAGCATGGCCATGCGGTCGATGCCGCCGCCGAAGGCGAAGCCGGTGTACCGCTCGCTGTCGTAACCCACCTGGCGGAAGACCTCGGGATCGACCATGCCGCAGCCCAGGATCTCGATATAGCCCGTGCCCTTGCAGGTGCGGCAGCCGGCCCCGTGGCAGAAGTGGCACTGGATGTCCACCTCGGCGCTGGGCTCGGTGAAGGGGAAGAAGGATGGCCGCAGGCGCATGGCCACGTCGGGGCCGAAGAACCGGCGGACGAAGTGCAGCAGGGTCCCCTTGAGATCGGCGAAGCTGACCCCCTGGTCCACCAGCAGGCCCTCGATCTGGTTGAACATGGGAGAGTGGGTCGGGTCGTCGTCCTTGCGGTAGACCTTCCCCGGCGCAATGATGCGGACGGGGGGCTTGTGGGCCAACATGGTGCGGATCTGCACCGGCGAGGTATGGGTCCGCAGAACGAGCTGTTCGTCGGGAAAATAGAAGGTGTCCTGCATGTCCCGGGCGGGGTGATCCGCCGGCATGGCTAGGGCCTCGAAGTTGTGGAAATCGGTCTCGACCTGCGGCCCAGTGGCAACGACAAAGCCCAGCTCGCCGAAGATCTGTTCCAGCTCCCGGCGGACCAGGGTCAGCGGATGCAGGCTCCCCAGGCGGCGGGGCCGTCCCGGCAGCGTCACGTCCACCAAGCGGGCCAGGTCCGCCTGACGCACTTCCTCCCTGAGGGAGGCGAGGCGGGCCTGAAAGATCTCCTCCGCTCGCTGCATGGCCGCATTGCCTGCCTGGCCGACGCCCTTCTTTTCAGGCCCGGGGGCGGCCTTGAGAGCCTCGGCGAGGCGGCGGCGGATCTCGCCCTCCTTGCCCAGGTAGCGGGCGTGGACGGCACGCAGGGCCTGCTGGCTGGCAACGTGCTGGAGTTCGCCCTGATAGCGGTTGAGCAGTTCTACGAAAAGACGAGACAATTCGCCAGGGGCTGCTGGAGGCGGTGACTGGGGGTCTTTGCCGCTCATGGTGACTCCGCGAGTGGTCGCGATGGAGGAACTGCCGGGGCAGTCTCAGGGGCGGGACTGCGGCTCAGGCGGCCTGGGCGAGGCCAGCCTGCTGGACCACGCCCTTGAAGGCGGCGGGGTCGCTGATGGCCAGGTCGGCCAGGATCTTCCGATCAAGTTTGATGTTGGCCTTCGCCAGAGCGTGGATCAGCGCAGAATAGCGCACGCCCGCCTCACGAGAGGCTGCATTGATGCGAATGATCCACAGCTTGCGGAAGTCGCGCTTGCGCTGGCGGCGGTCCCGGGTGGCGAAGCGCCACGCGTGGCGGACCGTCTCGACCATCGACTTCCATAGCTTGGAGCGACCCCCGCGGTAGCCAGAGGCCTCCTTGCGGATGCGATTGCGGCGGCGGCGGGCCTTGAAACCTCGTTTTGCTCGGGCCATCTTTGTCTGATCTCCTGGCCGGTGGCCAGCTAGGACTGGTGTCGGGGCCGCACCTGTGCAGGAAACGGCTTGTCGCCCTGGACCAAATCCGGTTTGCTACTCTCCGAGTAGCGATGAAAAGGAAGGCATTAGCTAACACGGCAGGGAATCGTTGTAAAGATCGCCCTCATGACGTTTGACAGACCCGACCCGCCGCGCAAGCATGCCGCGCCATGACGAATAAGTCAGCCGAACCTGCCGTCACCGCCGCCCTGATCCGCGAACATGGCCTCTCGGAAGACGAGTATGCCCGGATTCTGGAGACGCTGGGTCGCACGCCGACCTTCACCGAACTCGGCATCTTCTCGGTGATGTGGAGCGAGCACTGCTCCTACAAGTCGTCGCGGGCCTTGCTGAGCGGGCTGCCAACGAAGGGGAAACGGGTGCTTCAGGGCCCCGGGGAAAACGCCGGGGTCATCGACATCGGCGACGGCCAGGCTCTGGTGTTCAAGATGGAATCGCACAACCACCCCTCGTTCATCGAGCCCTACCAGGGGGCGGCAACGGGGGTGGGGGGCATCCTGCGGGACATCTTCACCATGGGTGCCCGGCCGATCGCCTGCGTCGACGCCCTGCGCTTCGGCAGCCCGGATCATGCCCGCACCCGGCAACTGGTCACCGGGGTGGTTGCCGGAATCGCCGGCTACGGCAATGCTTTCGGCGTGCCCACCGTGGCGGGCGATGTGGCCTTCGAGGACGCCTACGACGGCAACATCCTGGTCAACGTGATGGCCGTGGGGATCTGCCGGGCAGACCGCATCTTCCGCGGCGAGGCCAAGGGGGTGGGCAACCCGGTCCTCTATCTGGGACAGAAGACCGGACGGGACGGCATCCACGGCGCGACCATGGCCTCGGCGGAGTTCGGCCAGGAATCGGAGCAGAAGCGGCCGACCGTGCAGGTCGGCGACCCGTTCGTGGAAAAGCTGCTGCTGGAGGCATGCCTGGAGTTGATGCGGGCGCCGACGCTGGTGATCGGCATCCAGGACATGGGGGCCGCCGGGCTGACATCGTCATCGGTGGAGATGGCCGCGCGGGCGGGATCGGGGGTGCACCTGGACCTGGATCGAGTGCCGCGACGAGAAGTCGGGATGACCGGCTACGAGGTCATGCTCTCCGAGTCGCAGGAGCGGATGCTGCTGGTGGTCGAACGGGGGCGGGAGGGCGAGGCCATCGAGGTGTGCCGCCGCTGGGACATCGACGTCGCGGTCATCGGCGAGGTCACCGAGACCGGGCGCATCGAGATCGACGCCACGCCGCCCGGCGGGACCGCCCCGGAGCGGATCGCCTGCCTGCCGATCCGTCCCCTCGCCGAGGGACTCCGCTACGATCGCCCGCGGGAAAGGCCCGGCTATCTCGACCGGCTCCAGGCGCCCCTGGATGTGGACCGCCTGCCGCAGCCCGACCCGAACGCCGTGCTGAAACAGCTTCTCGGTTCTCCGACGATCGCCAGCAAGGAGTGGGTGTATCGTCAGTTCGACCATCAGGTGCGCAACGGCACGGTGATTCCCCCAGGCAAGGCCGATGCGGCGGTGATCCGCCTGCTCCCGGGAAGCGAGACCTGGGAGGCGAATGGCAGCGAACGGCCCTCATTCAAAAAGGGCATCGCCCTGAAGGCCGACGGAAATGGCAGGCTGTGTTACCTCGACCCCTATGAAGGGACCCGCTTGGCCGTCGCCGAGACCTACCGCAACCTGTGCGCGGTGGGGGCCGAACCCCTGGCCGTCACGAACTGCCTGAACTTCGGCAACCCCGAGCGCCCCGAGGTGATGTGGCAGCTCGCCGAGTGCATCCGCGGGCTTTCCGACGCCTGCCGAGACCTGGAGACGCCTGTGGTCTCAGGCAACGTCAGCCTCTACAACGAGACGGTAGACTCGACCGGCGAAAGGGCCAACCTGCCTCGTTCGATCTACCCCACCCCGATGATCGGCATGGTCGGCCTGTGCGACGACGTGGAGAAAACGGCGCGCATGGGCTTCCCGGGCGAGGGCTACCTTGTCGCCCTGCTGGGGTTCGACGATGGCAAGGGGGAACTGGGCGGCTCCGAGTATTTGAAGCAGATTCACCACCAGATCGCCGGGCGCCCTCCCCGTCTGGACATCACCCGGGAGCGGGCGGCGGGGCAGTGCTGCATCGCCCTTATCCGCCAGGGACTTTGCACCTCGGCCCACGACATCAGCGATGGGGGGCTACTGGTTGCCCTGGCCGAATGCTGCCTCACGGGACCTCGACGGATGGGCTGTGCGGTGGTCTTGCAGGTCCCCCGTACGGTGGGCGCCGGACCGGCGGCCCGAGTCGATCAGCAGCTTTTCCACGAAAGCCCCGGTCGGTACATCCTGACGATTCCCATCGACCGGCAGGCCGACGCGCGGCTTCTGGCCAACGAGCACGGGGTGCCTCTGTGGCCCCTGGGCCGGACCGGCGGCGGCGAACTGGTGGTCCGGGCGGCGCGGGCGGAGGCGGGCGGAGGTTTTGACGAGGTCGTCCGGGTGGCCCTGGGGGATCTGGCCAAGGCGTATGAAGGCGGCTTCCGCGACGTGGTGGGCTGATCCCGCCCGGTCCCCGTTGACCCTTCTATCCCATCGACGTCGGTTGACTTTCCGATCGACGGACTGTATGTAGAAGGTTGTCTAGTCCACTGGAGGTCCAATTGGCACGGGTCACTGTTGAAGATTGCCTCGAACACGTCGGAAACCGCTTCGCCTTGGTCATCCTCGCGGCTGAGCGGGCCCGGCAGATCTCCAAGCGGGCGCGTCCTCTGGTCCAGTGCGAGAACAAGCCGGCCGTCACCGCGCTGCGCGAGATCGCCAGTGGCCAGGTCCGGTTCAGGGAGTCCATTCGCGAAGCGATCGACGAATACCTCGCGGAAATCCGCCAGCGCGGACTGAAAACTTCCAAGCTTTACGACCGGTAGAAGAAGCATCAAGAAGGTCTTCAGTCTTCGACCCACGCCGCCGATGTCATTTGCATGATGGACATCGCTCGTTTGCTCTTCACCCGTTCAACTTCCCTCGCAACAGGAGTCCTCTATGTCTATTCGCGATCGGGTACGCGCCGGATCGAGCTGAGACAGGGCTGGGTCCACGCCATCGACGCTGGACCGAGCGCGCCAGCACGTCCCGAAGCACAACTGCGCTACGTCATGCGGCTGCGCGCCCCGGCCGAGTTTCACCCAAATGCGTCGATGAGCGCCTGGCGCACCATTTCCCCCTTCCACCCGGCGCCTTCGATTCGAAACCACATCGAAGCCCAACATTTGCAGCCCGAACAGGTCCGGCGCCGGGTTGGCCAGAACCGCATCTCAATAGGCATTCAGCCGCACTCATCATGTATTGGCTGGGATGAGCGACCTCTGATTGCCTACATGGCGCAGCCGCATACCCTCCGCGAGCTGGAGGAAAGCGGCGTCTGCCCGTCCATGCGGGTGCTGCGGCTGATCATGTTCCTGGATGCGATGGGCGCGCTCTCCCTTCACCAGACGACGCACCCGCTGGCAGATGCCTATGCGCTCCTGGGGCTGATTCCCGGGGCGACCCCGGAACAGATCAAAAGCGCCTACCGCCGCCTGGCAAGGGAACTCCACCCCGACGTGCATCCCCATGCCAGCCCACTGGAACGCAATTCCCTCGCCGCTCGCTTCGCGGCGATCCATGCCGCCTATCGACGCCTGGCCTGAATCGCGCTGCGATCCCCTACCCTTCCATTTCGATGAACTTGCCCAGTTTCCGGTACTTGTCGTACCGACGTTCCAGCAGTTCGTCCGGCGACCACTTCATCAGTTCCTCGAGATGGCGGCGGATCGCGGCCCCCACCAGCACTCCCGCGGCATCGGCGTCCTGATGCGCCCCCCCGGGCGGCTCCTTTATGATCTCGTCGATGACTCCAAGCAACAACAGGTGGTCCGCCGTCATCTTCATTTCCCCGGCCGCCACCTCGACCTGGCTCTGATCCTTCCACAGAATCGAGGCGCAGCCCTCCGGGGAGATGACCGAGTAGACCGAATACTCCAGCATCAGCAGCCGATCAGCGACACCAACGGCGAGCGCGCCCCCGGATCCACCTTCGCCGATCACCACGGCGACGATCGGCACGGGCAGGGACGCCATGACCTCCAGGTTCTTGGCGATCGCTTCTGCCTGGCCGCGCTCCTCCGCGTCGATTCCCGGGTACGCGCCCGGGGTGTCGATCAGCGAGAGGATCGGCAGCCGCATCCTCCCTGCCAGTTCCATCAAGCGTCGCCCCTTGCGGTAGCCTTCCGGACGCGGCATTCCAAAGTTGCGCCTCAGGTTCTCCTTGGTGCCACGCCCCTTCTGATGGCCGATGACCAGCACCGGCAGCGCCTCGCGCCCCATGCGAAACCCCCCGAGGCCCCCCAGGATCGCCGGATCATCGCGAAAGGCACGATCTCCGTGCAGTTCGATGAAGTGTTCACACAGACGCTCGATGTAGTCCGAGGTGGAGGGCCGCAGCGAATGCCTGGACAGTTGGACCTTCTGCCAGGCGGTCAAATCCGCGAAGACCTCTTCCCGCAGCCTGCGGGCCCGACGTTCCAGGAGCTTGACCTCGCCGGAAAACTGGCTCCCCCCCAGGTCTCTCAGCTCCCGGATCTTTTTTTCCAGCTCGATGATGGGCCGTTCGAATTCCAGCGCCTGGCGCATGTCAATCATGGGCGACCTCAGTGTTCCGAGACAATTTGAGCCACTGCGCCACCTCAGTGAACGGCACGTCTCCCGCTCGCCGGAACCAGCGCGTCGTGACGTCCTGGCGAAACCAGGTCCGCTGGCGCTTTGCGTAGCGCGCGGTCACGGTGATCAGTTCTTCACGCATCTTCGCGGCGGATAACTCCTGGCGCAGAAACCGGCTGATGATGCCATAGCCAATCGGCGGATCCGCCAGCAAACCGATGCGCTCGTTGACGCTGGAGATCTCCTGGAACAGGCCGTTCTCAATCATCAGGTCGACCCGGAAGGCGATGCGCTCTCGCAACTCGGCAACCCCGGGATCCAGCCCGATCCGAAGGACGTCAAAGCGCGGCCCAAGGGCCCGTCCTTCTGCCTGCAGGCGGCTGATGGGCTTCCCGGTCAACATGAATACCTCCAGCGCCCGTTCGATCCTCACATAGTCCCGCGGGTCGATCCTGCCTGCGGCAACGAGATCGACCTCGGCGAGCCGACGGTGCATGGCCGGAGCACCGAGCTGCGCCGCCTCTGCCCGAAGTTGCTGCCGAAGCGCCAGGTCCGCCGCAGGCCCGGCGAATAGGCCCTCTGCCAGGGCGCGCAGATAAAGTCCCGTACCGCCAGACAGGATGGCGACTTGGCCCGCGCGCCTCAGGTCAAAAATGACCTGATTGGCCAAGAAGACATATTGCGCCGCCGTCGCCGCGTGGGTGATAGGAAAGGCGCCCAGGAGATGATGCCGCACCCCGCGCTGCTCGTCCGGCGTCGGCTTGGCGGTCAGAACCGGCAGTCCCTCGCGGATCTGCAAGGCATCGCAGGTCACCACTTCGCCCGAAAGCGCCTCCGCCAGATCGACTGCCAGGCCGGTTTTCCCCGCGGCCGTCGGGCCGACAATCGCGATGATCCTGCCTTCAGGTGCGCCCAAACTTCTTCTCGATCTCCGACTGCGGCATGCGCACGAGCACCGGACGACCATGAGGACAATGCGGATAGAATTCAAACTCGTCCATGGACTGGAGCAATCCCTCCGCCTGCACCCCTGTCAGCACATCCCCTGCGCGAACCACGGAATGACAGGCGATGGTGGCCAAAACCAGCTCCATTCTGGAAGCGAGCAAGTCACTCCTGCCATTGGCTTCCAGATCTTCCAGGACCCGCAAGAGGAGCTTCTCTGGATCCTGGTACACCTTGGCCCCGCGTCCGAACGCCTCCATGTCTGGGGCCCCCAGAAGCGCGAAGCTCCTGCCCCCGAAAGGTTGCACATCGAAGCCCAGATCGGCCAAGGCCGCCTCATGTTCCTGAAAGAGCCCCGCACGCGTCGCATCCACTTCAAAAGAAAGAGGGAAGAGCAGCCGCTGGGATCGGACCCGGGCCTGCGCATACGAAGCGCGCAGGCGCTCGAAGGCCAGCCGTTCGTGCGCGGCGTGCTGGTCGATCAGGACCAGTTCACCCGCTTGCATGCAGAGCAGGTAAGTCCGATGAATCTGGGAGAGATATTCCATCGAAGAATAAAAAATCTTTTTCGGAGCACGTATCTCGATCTCGCGCATCTGGCCGGTCGCTGCCGGCTGGCCGGTCGCTGCCGATTGGCCGGTCTCCGTTGGGGCACGATCCGGCCCATCCGGGCTGGCGGTGTCTCGCTCGTGAAATTCCAGCGCGTGCTGAAGCCGTGAACGATGCTCGGTGAGACCCGAGCGGCCTAGTGGTCCTCCCGCGGCAGCCTGCCGGCCCTGATCCGAGACGGGGGGCGCCCCTCCCCTCTCATCGCTCTTGTCGTCTCTGGCAGCGCCATAGGCGGGCAGATTTTCACCCGCGCCCGAGAATTCATCCTCGTCGATTCGATAGGTCTTTTCCAGCCCCGGGCCTTGCAACGGCGCGACCAGCCAGGGGGCCTCCTGAGCGGCCTTGCGGATCACATGCCTCACCGCCGCATAGACGATCTGGGGCTTAGCGAAGCGGACCTCCAGCTTCTGCGGATGGACATTGATGTCGACCTCTTCTCCCGCGAGGCTGACATGGACGACCAGAAAGGGGTAGCGTCCGCGGTCCAGCAGTTCCCCATAACCCATGACGGTGGCGTGAAGCAGCGAACGATCGCGGATAAACCGGCTGTTCACCACCAGGTACGTGTTGCGCGGCGTGGTCGTGCATTCCGCCGGGACCCCCAGGTACGCCTCGACGGTGACCCCGTGTTCCTCGCCCCGCGCCGGATAGAGCACCGCCGGGCCCGAACGCCGCCCTCGCGAGGTCAACGCCGCCTGCGCCCGCTCGTGCAGGCTGGGATGCGCCGGCAGGTCCAGCACCACGCGATGTTCTTGCCGCAACTTGAAGTGGACCTGCGGAAATGCGAGCGCCAGCCGGACGAGCGCCTCCGCGATGTGCCCCGCCTCGGTCGCCTCGCCTTTCAGGAACTTGAGCCGCGCGGGCACGTTGTAAAGCAGGTCTCGGACTTCCACCTGGGTCCCCACCGGCGCTCCGGCCTCTCGCCCCGGTCCCTGCTCATGTCCGCCGTCCACGGCAAGACGATAGGCCGCCACCGCCTGAGCGGTTCGAGTGGTCAGAACCAGCCTGGACACGGCGGCAATCGACGGCAGCGCCTCGCCGCGAAAACCCAGGGTGGAAAGCGTGAAGAGATCATCGACCCGTCGCAGCTTCGACGTTGCGTGGCGCTTCAGCGCCAGATGCGCCTCCTCGGAGGTCATGCCGTCGCCGTCATCGGTCACCCGGATCAGCGAACGGCCACCCTGCTCCAGCTCTACCTCGATGCGTCGAGCGCCGGCGTCCAGCGCGTTCTCGACGAGTTCCTTCACCACCGAAGCGGGGCGTTCCACGACCTCGCCGGCGGCGATCTGATCTGCCAGATGAGCGGGAAGAACGACGATGCGCGGCGCATTCACGAACGGGGACTCACTTCCTCGATGGAGAACGTCACCTTAGCACGCAGCGAGGGCGCAAGCACCAACTCGCGGCCTTGCGCACCCAGCGCCAGCGTCACACGCTGATTGTGGTCAATCACGCTCCAGCGTTATCATAAACATGAGTTTACAAAAGGAAGCGAAATAGTAAGCTCATTCGGGGGAGTAGACGCGGATGGTGTGGTCGTTTATCTGGAGGACCATGAAGACTGGCGCGGCAGGAATCGTGTCGCCGACGGCACCGACCACCAGCAGTCCGTCGTGGCCGAGACCCGCAAGGCCAACGACCGGGAAGATCGACAGCGGCCGGGCGCGCACCCCCTTTGGCCAGGGTACCATCTGATAGAGACGCAGGTTCCCGTCATCGCCGAAGATCGCCAGGTTGATGGACTCGGCGCGGCGCTTGAAGACCGCGGCCCACGAGAGACCGGCACCGGTGAAAGCACCGTGGGCCAGCAGAGACTGTCTTCCGACGCGGCGGCGCACCACCCCGGAGATCTTGGCCGGGTCCGGGGGCACCGGCGCCGGGGTCGTGGCAGCGGGTTGCAGGAGCAGCGCCACCATCGGAAGGTCGCCCTCACCCGACGCTTCGGCGGGGGCGGGTGCAGAGGGGGCCAACGCGACCCCGCCATCTGGCGTGCTGACACCCCCATCGGGCAGATCCCCCGCGGCAGGCGATCGAGTTGCGCCGGCCGGCTCGACGGGCCCGCAGAGGAGACGCCGCCGCTCGCCCGCACCGGCGACCCCGATCACCTGAACCGCCATGGTGCTCCCGTCCTGACGCAGGCCATAGTAAATCGCGCGCTCCCAGAGCGGCCGGGGCAGGTACTCCTCCGCCGCGGTGCCCGGCAGGAGGTGCCAGCCCTTGGGATCGCACCCTGCGGCGCCAGTCCCCTCCCCCGCCGACCTTTCGGCAGGGCCGACAACGGCCGGCAGGGCGAAGGCCCACCGCGGGACCGCCACAGGCCCGGGACACACCGGGCCGTCCGGCAGACGAGTCGAGGGCAGCAGCACGGCCTTTGGTGCCAGCGCGTCCTCGGAGGCAGCCGCGGAACATCCAGGCCGGGCCAGTTCGGCCCCAAAGCCCAGCCATAAGGCCAAAATGAGCCGAGCCATAGCCAGAGGAGCGCACCTGTCCCGGGGCATCCGGGGGGGCGGGTGCCTGGGTTGTGCATCCAGCGGGCGCGAAAGGCTAGCGGGGCGCGTCATTCCTCACTAAGATAGGTCTCCGCCTCAAGCGTAGCTGAAATCGCGGGCCGACGGAAAGCTTCGGGTTTCGCCGCCTTCTTTTGGAAAGGAGGTTGACCTTATTGCCCGTCGCTGGAACGATGCAGGTGAATCCAGCGCACAAAGAGGACACGTGGTCTTGATCAGCCCCAGCATCTTCGAGCGTACCTGGGAGGCCGCCATCGCGCTTTGCCGGCAAGGGGCGGTGCGGGGTCACACCTACTCTGCCGGGACGGCCTCCCTGCCCCCCGTGGACAGCCAGGAACCGGAGCGTCACTTCGCCGTGCTTGACCAGAAGGGCAACCCGGTCTTCGTCGCCCCCAAGGAGGAGGAAGCCGATGCGATCGCCCTCTTCACGGTAGCCCGTCGCTTCGTCGAGATGGAAGAGGCCACCGAGCGGGGCGAAACCCTGTCGCCCTACACTCTGGAACCCCGCCGGACCTACCTTGACAGCCTGAAGGAGTGGGGGCTGCTCGACGACCAAGGCCACGTCACCCGGGCAACCTTCGATCACGACCCGGAGCCGCTCCTGGGCTACGTGGTGCGGGTGGGCAACGTCTACGCCTACGGAGTGGTGAAGCAGTCGGTGCTCAGTGCCGGCACCATCACCCCCACCGGCGCCTGCGAGACTGCCGACGAGGCCCGCCGCCGCGCCAGCGAACTGCTGATGCTGGCGCTGGTGCGGGGGGCCACGGTGATGGGGATGAACGGCGTTCCGGCAGTCATCGATCTTTCCGCCGAGCCCGAAGAGGGCGCGGCGGCGGATGTGACGCAGGATGATGGCAGCGGCCCGACGGGCTAATCCTTCTCGCTGAACCGTTGCAGCAGGCTCTGTAAATCCTCGGCGTGCTCCTCCTCCTTGGCGAGGATTTCCTCCATCAGCCGCCGGGTCGTCGGGTCTTTGTCGCCCAGGTAGCGGATGATCTCCGAGTAGGACTCGATGGCGATGCGCTCGGCAACCAGGTTTTCGCGGAGCATCTCGCCCAGGTTCTTCCCCTCGACATACTCTGCATGGCTGCGGCTCGACAGGCCGTCGGGGTTGAAGTTCGGTTCGCCGTCGAGCTGGACGATTCGCGCGGCGATGCGGTCGGCGTGCTGCTGCTCCTCGTTGGCGTGCTCGCGGAACTCGGCGGCCACCGCCTCGGAGTGAATCCCCGAAGCCATGTAGTGGTGACGCATGTACCGCAGGACACAGACAATCTCGGTCGCCAGCGCCTCGTTGAGCACCTTGACCACCGTCTCGCGATCGCCCTGATAACTGCTGGTGACGGCGCCTTTTTCCATGTGCTCCCGGGCCCGCCTGCGAAGTTCCTTGATGTCGGTGAAGAAACTGCTCTGTTTGTTCCCTTGCTCGGCGCTCATCGATCTCACCTCATTATTGAAAGACGCTGCGTTGTCTGGTGTGGTTTCGTTACCGACATCGGACGACTGGACGATCGTAAGCATGAGCATGGGCCGTGCGGAAAGCAAGCCGAGGCTGGTGTTGTTTTCCGCGAGCGGCACCGCCGGCGAAAGGGCGTCGCGCAGAAGGGCTGCGTCCCGTCGCAGTCCGTCCAGGTCCAGGTCGAAGAGGAGCCCGCCGGAGGTCAGCCGGAGAAGGCCCTTGTCGAGCAACCTCTTGCACAGATCCTGCCGTCCGCGGCAGAGCTTGTACAGGGCAGTGGCAATCTGGATAAGGCCCTGCAAAAGGACGCGCTCCTGACCGTATGCCTTGAGCCAGACTTTTTCCCAGCATTCGTGGGCCGCGAAATAGGCACCACGGTTGAAATCCCGGCGTCCCTCCTCGGTCAGGCACCTGGCTTCATCGAGAGTCATCGGTGGATTGTCGAATTTCATGACGATTGATTGTTGATCATCCCGGCTTGACAGGGGACAGCCGCCACATAAGATGACGCCAAAATGAGGAGGTTCTCGATGCGCAACCTGATCCGTATGTTGGTCCTGGTCTGTTCTTTTATCTCAGTGCCGTTCCTGGCCGGTGCTCAGGTGCCCAGCACCGCCCCGGTCACCGGCACAGCCAAGGCCGCTGCCGCTCAGGGCAGCACCACCGCCACCTCTGCCACCGTCACCACACAGGGCGCGACCACCGCCGCCAAGAGCACCGCCACCTCGGCCAAGACCGCGGCCACCAGCACCGCCAAGGCCGCCGAGACCAAGGCCGATACCAGCATCTCCGCCGCCAAGGGCACCACGGCCTCCGCCGAGGACAAGGCCGCCGCCGTCAAGGGCAAGCTGGTCGACCTCAACTCCGCCTCGGAAGACGACCTGAAGGCGCTGCCGGGCATCGGCGACGCCTACTCCAAGGCGATCATCGACGGCAGGCCCTACGCGAACAAGGCGCAGCTCGTCTCGAAGAAGATCGTCCCGGCAGGCGTGTACGACAAGGTGAAGGGCATGATCGTCGCCAAAAAGGCGCCAAAGACCGTCGCCCCGACGACCATCGCCCCCTCCAAGTAAGTTCCCTCAGGAGCCGTCATCGGGCCTGTACCGTCGCCTTCGCCGGAGAGCCTGGGGGGTGGACCGCGGCGGCCCCAGTCCACCCCGAGGGAAAGTGCTGCGCGATCCACATGCTGCCCCCGGCCAAGAGCCCCATCGCAAGAAGCGCCAAGCCGATGACGCGGGCGCGATGACCAGCCGGTGCGGCGGCATGTGTCCCCCTCCGATCGTGCTTCTTGCCCGCCTTGCGCTTCTCCACCAGTTGCGCGGCCCACGCCATGGTGGACCGCCCCGGAGCAGTCCGGTGTTTGACGTGAGGGGGACCTATAGGGGGCATGTAGCCACCTGTGAGTCTAGCTTCCGCATCCCTTATCATACCCTGCGAACATCGGGGAACGTCAATGGTTACGTGCCGGCAGGGCGCATGGTAAATACCAAATGCCAAATGCTGACAGGTTCCGCCCGTGCCTTTCTGGGTATGCTGACGCCATGAGACCCCGCAAGCTTTTCGTGGCCGGCTCCACCGGGGCCACCGGCCGCACCCTTTTCCGTCTCGCCAAGTCGATGCCCGCCCTCCCGCTGGTCGCCCACCGCCGTCCTATCCTTGGCCCTGGCCCCGGCCCTGGCCCGGGACAGGACCCACGCGCTGCCGCCCTGGGACCCGCAGCCATCTTCGACCTGGGCGACCGGGATGCCCTGGCCGCGGCCCTGGCCGATTGCACCACCGTGCTCCAGCTCATCGGGACCATGCGCAGCCGCTTCGGGCAGGGCGATACCTACGAGACCAGCGACATTGGCACCACCCAGAAGCTGGTGGATGCGGCCCGCCTGGCCGGCATCGATCATCTGGTGCTCCTGTCATCCGTCTGTGCCGGACGGCCGGTGGGGGCCTACCTGCAGGCCAAGGCGCGGGCCGAGGCCATCGTGCGCGAAAGCGGCATCCCCTACACCATCTTTCGCCCCTCGGCCTTCATCGGCGAGGGGC